>NZ_CP114902.1:0-354166 GCF_027497235.1 Micromonospora sp. WMMD1128 | reverse complement strand
CGGGCCGAGCCGAGCACCTCGGCCGCCTCGTCCAGCGCGCCCCGGCGCCAGAGCAGCTCGGCCAGGTTGTAGACGGCAAGCAGCGCGTCGCCGACCACGTCCTGCGCGTACGCCCAGTCGATCACCTCGCGGCAGACCCGCTCCGCCTCGGCGAACTGCCCCATGTCGACGAGCGGCGCGGCACGCCCGGCCAGCACCCGGGCCAGCAGCCCCAGGTCACCGGCCTGCCGGGCCGCCGCCTCGGCCCGCTGCGAATACCGCAGCTCCTCCGCGAACTCGCCGTCGGCGCCCGCGTGCAGCGAATGCATGTGGTACGCGGCGGCCAGCTCGGCCTCCGGGATGTCCTCGCCGGTCTCGGCGATCCGGCCGTAGAGCCGGAACAGCCACAGCCGCCCCTCCCGGGCCAGCCCGCGCTCCCGCCACCACTGGTCCAACCCGCCGGCCAGGTGCAGCCCCGACCGGGCGCTGCCCCCGGTGGCGCACCAGCGCAACGCGGCCCGCAACTCCCCGGCGAGCGGGTCCAGCGCGTAGAGCGAGAGAGTCACCGGACGGCCGTCCGGACCCAGGTGCGCCCGGTCCAGCGCGTGCCGGGACCAGGCGACGTGCCGGTCCCGGGCCGCCTGCTCCTCACCCGTCTCGATCAGCCGGCGGGCCGCGTACGCCCGGATCGGGTCCAACATCCGGTAGGTGCTGCCCGAGGCGTGCGGCTCGGCCAACACCATCGACTTGTCCACGAGCACCGACAGCGGGTCCAGCGGATCCTCGTCCAGCAGCCACTGCACGGTCGGCAGGTCCACCGGGCCGGCGAACACCGCCATCCAGCGCAGCAGCCGGGACGAGCGGGCGCCGAGCGTCCGGTACGACCAGGTCACCGTGGCCTGGATGGTCAGGTGCCGCTCGCTTGCCGACCGCTGTACCGCCCGGGACGCCGGAGTCGGCGGGGCGGACCCGGTCGCGGCGGCCACCAGGTCGACGGTGTCCTGCTGGTTGCCGCTCCAGCCGGCCTCCACCGGCGGCGGCTCCGCCGACTCACGCCCCGCGTCCAGGGTGCCCATCATGTCGTCGAGCCGCTCCGCCAACTGCCCGGCCGACAGCACCCGCATGCGCGCCGCGGCCAGCTCGATGGCGAGCGGCAACCCGTCCAGCCGACGCACCACCCGGTGCAGGTCCGCCTGCTCGGTCAGGCCCGGCGCCCGACCGCCCCGGGCCGCCGCCGTGCGCTCCAGCAGCAGGGCCACCGCGTCACTCGCGCCGCTGCCCGGCTCCTCGTGCACCGACAGCGGCGGGATCCGCCACACCACCTCACCGGGTACGCCGAACGACTCCCGGCTGGTCGCCAGCACCCGCACCCCCCGGCCGCCGGCGAGCAGCCGGCTGATCACCTCCGCCGACGCGGCCGGCTGGGCGTCGCAGGTGTCGAGCACCACGAGCATCCGGCGGGGCGCCGCGTACTCGACCAGGGTGTCGACCATCGGCCGGCCCGGTTCCGGGCGGAGGCCGAGCACGGCGGCGATCTCGAAGGCGACCAGCCCGGGGTCGGTGACGGCGGCGATGTCGACGAACCACACCCCGTCCGGATAGTTCTCGACGATCCCGGAGGCCAGCTCCACCGCCAGCCGGGTCTTGCCCGCCCCGCCCGCGCCCAGCACGGTCACCAGCCGGTACGCCTCGACCAGCCGCCCCAGCTCGGCCCGCTCGAAGTGCCGCCCGACGAACGAGGTGGACTGGGTGGGCAGGTTGTGGGCCGCCGCGTCGGCGGTGCGCGGGCGCGGGAACCGCCGCTCCAGCCCCGGCGCGACGAGCTGGAACAGCCGCTCCCGGTCGTCGAAGCCGCGCAGCCGGTGCAGGCCGAGGTCCAGCAGGGACGCGCCGTCCGGCAGCGGGTCGGCGTGCCGGGCGGTGGCCGCCGAGCAGAGCACCTGACCGCCGTGCGCGGCGGCGGCCACCCGGGCCGCCCGGTGCACCTCGGGGCTGGCGTACTCGCCGTCGCGCGGCTCGGCGTACCCGGTGTGCAGGCCCATCCGGACCCGGGGGATGGCGTCCGGGTTCGGCCACTCGTGCCCGGCGAGCGCCCGCTGCGCGGTCAGGCATGCCTGCACGGCGGCGGCCGCGTCCGGGAAGGCCAGGAAGAACGAGTCGCCCTCGGTCAGCAACTCCGCCCCGTCCGTGCCGGCGAGCGTGTCGCGCAGCAGCCGGCGGTGCTCCCGCAGGACCGGTCGGTAGACCGGGCCGAGCATCCGGGCCATCCGCGTCGAACCCTCGATGTCGGTGAACACGAAGGTCACCCACCCGCTGGGGAGGTGGATCCGTGGCGACATACGTCGAACCTCCGCCCGCTGACGTCGGGTTCATGCTGCCCTATGATCGCGTCGTCACGCATCGTGAGAACGGACGGGCACATTCCGACCAAAGGTTCCCACAGAAGACGCGCGCCCGGTCGCCCGGCGGTGGGTCAGCAGCCGCAGGCGCCGCCGCAGCAACCCCCGCCCGGGGTCGGTGTGCCACCGACCGGGCCGGCACCACCTCGGCCGGTGAACGCCACGGTGGAGAGCAGCTTCACTGTGTCGGGGTGACCCTGGGGGCAGGTGGCGGGGCGGCCCGCCTCAGCCATCGGACGGTTGACCTCGAAGGTGTCGCCGCAGGCGCGGCAGCGGAACTCGTACCGGGGCATGCGGTAAGCGTACGGCCGGGCCTGACGCCGTCGCACGGATGGGTGATACTCGACGGGTGGTGGACGGCGAACGGCGACCGACGGTCCGGCCCCTGCGACCCGCCGCGCCGCCCGACGGCGACGCCGAGCCGGTCCCCCGCCCGCGGCGGGACGAACCCGCCTCTCCGCCGGCGAAGACCGCACCCGAGACCGCGTCCACAGCGGAGCCCACGGCGGCCGAGCCCGCAGCGGCGAAGCCGGCGCTCAAGTCCACAGCGGCGAAGCCGGCGGCAGAACCCGCGGCAGCGGAGCCGGCGGCAGAACCCGCGGCAGCGGAGCCGGAGGCCGAGTCCGCAACGGCGGAACCCGCGGCGGCGGAGGTCGCAGCGGCCGGGGGGCGGCGTCGGCGGGTGCCGTTCGCGCACGCTGGTCGGGTGCGACCACGGCAGCTCGCGGTGGGCGCGGCCCGGGCCACCCGGGCGTGGTCGCGCCGGCCGAGCGGACGCACCACCCTGCCCGCGCTGTTCCTGCTCGCCCTGGTCGGGGCCGCCGTCGCGGTCGGCGCGATACTCGTGCCGGCGGCCGTCCGCGAGCCGGAACCGGTCGCGGTCGAGGCCACCAGCGCCACCCCGGCCCAGGCTGTGCCGCAGACCGGCACCGTGCCGGGCGTGACCGCCGTGCCGGGCCTGACCGCCGCGCCCGGCCTGACCGGCCTGCCCGGCACCGCCGGGCCGTCCGGCTCGCCGCCGGCCGGTGGCGCGACCGCCAATCCGGTCCTGCCGGCCGCCCGCCCGGCCGACGCGCTGACCGGGTGGGCGCAGCGGGTCGGCGTCACCACCGGGATCCCGGCGACGGCGTTGCAGGCGTACGGCTACGCCGAACTGGTGCTGGCACAGACCCACCGCAGTTGCCAACTGAGCTGGACCACGCTCGCCGCCATCGGCTTCGTCGAGTCCCGGCACGGCACGGCCGGCGGGGCGACCCTGCGACCTGACGGCCTGACCTCGAAGGAGATCCTCGGCGCCCGACTCGACGGTCAGGGTGGCCGCTCCCGGATCCTCGACACCGACCAGGGCCGGCTCGACGGCGACACGACCTTCGACCGGGCGCTCGGGCCGATGCAGTTCATCCCGAGCACCTGGCAGGAGATCGGCGCGGACGCCGACAACGACGGCGTGAAGAACCCGCACGACATCGACGACGCGGCGCTGGCCGCGGGCGAATACCTGTGCAAGGCCGGGCGGAACATGACCATCCCGGGCGACTGGTGGGGCGCCATCCTCTCCTACAACGACGTGCGGCGGTACGCCCAGGAGGTCTTCGACAAAGCCGACGAGTACGGACGCAAAAGCGGCACGTGACGTGACGACGCGCGCACATTCGCGGCCACAACCCTTCCCCCGAGCTGCGG
The DNA here is from genome assembly GCF_027497235.1 of Micromonospora sp. WMMD1128. Lineage (NCBI taxonomy): Bacteria > Bacillati > Actinomycetota > Actinomycetes > Micromonosporales > Micromonosporaceae > Micromonospora > Micromonospora sp. WMMD1128. Next base: position 350,105 of record NZ_CP114902.1, on the reverse strand, counting down.
TTGACGGCAAGCTAGACGGGTGATGGTGCGCGAGTGGGACCCTCGGACAGCGTCGTCCGCCGAGATCACGTCACTGCTGGACACGCTGAACGCGGTCCTGGCGGCGGATCTGCCGCAGGATCCGCCCTGGCGGGTGAGCTTCCTACGGGAATACCTGTCCGAGGTGATGCCCGGCGAACGCCGGATCTCCTGGGTCGCCCAGGAGGATCCGGCGCCGGACGGCAGCCCCGGCGGGATCGTCGGGCACGTGCACGTGCTGCTGCTCGGCGGGATCGGCGTGCTCGAGGTGCTCGTGCATCCGGCGCTGCGGCGCACCGGGCTCGGCCGCGAGCTGGTGCGGGTGGCTGCCCGCCGGGTCTGGGACGAGGGGTTCCAGTCGATCGGCGTGGAGGTGGTCGGCGACACCCCGGCCCTGGCGTTCTACGAGGCGCTGGGCTTCACCCGGGAATACGTCGAGACCCGCAGCGTGCTCGACCTGAGCGGGGTGGACTGGCCGGCGCTGACCGAGATGGCCACCGAGGTGAGCGCGGGCTACCACGTCGAGTTCTGCCCGGGCGGGCCGCCGGACGAGCTCATCGAGGCGTACGCGCGGGCCAAGGCCGAGGTGCGCGACATGGACGACGGCGAGCTGCGCCCCAGCTCCTACGATCCCGAGCGGCTCCGGGACAGCCTCGCCACCCTGCACCGGCGGGGCATGAAGCCGTACATCGTGCTGGCGTTGCACGAGGAGAGCGGCGAGGTGGCCGGGCTGACCGAGGTGGTGGTGCCGGCACAGCACCCGACGCGGGCCGATCAGTACGACACCATCGTGGTCGGTGAGCACCGCGGTTTCGGCATCGACCGTGCCATCAAGGCACGGATGCTGCTGGAGCTGCGCTCGGCCGAGCCCGAGGTGGCCGAGGTGCAGACCTGGAACGCGCAGGCCAACGAGTCGATGCTCAAGGTCAACGCGGAGCTGGGCTACCAGCCGGACCGGGACTGGTGCGAATACGGTGTGGACGTCGCCGAGCTGGTGCACCGGCTGGACAGTCACCGCTGACACCTCTTCACCAAACGGCCGCCCGGAGGATGGACGACGGACGGCCACGGCCCTTAACGTGCGTTAGTTCCCGACCACCCATCGTGGAGGCTCCATGCGCCCGCGCCGCACACTGGCCGTGCTCGCGACCACTGCCGCCGTCACCGCCACGGCAATCGTGGTCGTGCCCCCCGCGGCCAGCGCCGCGCCCACCGACCTGTTCATCTCCGAATACGTCGAAGGGTCGTCCAACAACAAGGCCGTCGAGCTGTTCAACGGCACCGGCGGCCCGGTCGACCTGGCCGCCGGCGGCTACCAGCTCCAGATCTTCTTCAACGGCTCCACCACCTCGACGAACGTGGCGCTGAGCGGCACCGTTGCCACCGGGGACGTGTTCGTCTTCGCCGCCTCGGCGGCCACCCCGACGATCCTCGCCCAGGCCGACCAGACGTACGGCGGGGCGCTGTTCAACGGCGACGACGCGATCGTGCTGCGCAGGGGCGACACGGTGGTCGACTCCATCGGCCAGGTCGGCGTCGACCCGGGCAGTGAGTGGGGCAGCGGGCTCACCAGCACGGCCGACAACACGCTGCGCCGGCTGCCCTCGGTCAGCGCCGGCGACACCGACCCGACGGACCCGTTCGACCCGGCCGCCCAGTGGGCCGGCTTCGCCACCGACACGTTCGACGGGCTGGGCAGCCATGCCGTCGACGGCGGGGGCCCGGTCGACCAGGCACCGACGCTTGCGTGCGGCGGCGCGCTCATCGTGGAGGCGGGCGCCACCGCGACCCGTGAGGTGACCGCCACCGACGCCGACGACACCGTCACCGACCTCGCCGTCACCGGAGTCGCCCCGGCCCCGGTGAGCGGCTCGATCAGCCGTACCGCGTTCACCCCCGCGGCCGGGGTCGGCGGCACGGCCCGTGCGACGCTGACCGCGACCGGCCTGCCGGCCGGCAGCTACACGGTCACCGTGACCGCGACGGACGCCGAGGGCGGCACCGCCACCTGCACGCTCGCGGTGCAGGCGACAAGCGTGCTGTCGGTGGGCGAGGTGCAGGGCCGCACCACCGACGACGAGAGCGGGCGCACCGACCGGTCGCCGCTCGCGCCGGCCACCGGAAACGGCACCAGCCCCATGCTGTACGACGTCCGCGGCGTGATCACCAGCAGGTCCCTGACCCGCAGTTCGGCCGGGGCGGACCAGTGGGGCTTCTATCTCCAGAGCCGGCTCGGCAGCGAGGACGGGGACCCGCTCACCTCGGACGGCCTCTACGTCTTCATGGGCTCGTTCACCACGCTGATCGGCGGCTACGCCCCGACCGTCGGCGACGAGGTCGTGCTGCGCGGCCGGGTCTCGGAATACTTCGACCAGACCCAACTCTCCGGCGCCTCGCTGGTCCGCAAGCTCGACTCGGGCCTCGACGTGGACTCCGTGGTCGGGGTGACCGACGCGGTCCCGCCGGCCGAGGCGGACGCCGCCGACCTGTTCTGGGAACGGCACGAGGGCGAACGGATGCGGGTTCGCGCCGGCAGTGGCGTCTCCGCGCCCCGGCACATCTACGCCTCCACCGCCGACTCGGAGATCTACGTGCTGGACCGCGAAGACCCGATCATGAAGCGGTCCGACCCGTACGCCCGTCGGGTGTTCCGCGACGCGCACCCGCTTGACGACATCCCGGGCACGCTCTTCGACAACGGGAACAACCAGCGGATCCTGCTGGGGGCCGGTGGCGTGAAGGCGACCGCCGCCGACTCCGGCGCGCTGCTGCCCGAGGCCCGCACGTTCGACACGCTGACCGAGGACGCCTACGGCGCCGTCTCGTACGCGTTCAGCAAGTACAGCGTGCAACCCGAACAGCTCACCCTCACCGGTGGCGCGGACCCGGCGGAGAACAACCCGCCGCGCCCGGCGGACCGGAACAGCGAGGTGGCGGTCGCCACCTACAACGTGGAGAACCTGTACGACTACCGGGACGACCCGTTCGACGGCTGCGACTTCGCCGGCAACAGCGGCTGTCCCGGCGTCAGCCCGCCGTTCGACTACGTGCCGGCCAGCCCGGAGGCGTACGCCGCGAAGCTGGCCACCCAGGCCCGGCAGATCGTCCACTCGCTGCACAGCCCGGACCTGATCCTGGTGCAGGAGGCCGAGGACCAGGACATCTGCTCGGTGGTCGACGGCAACCTGGCCTGCGGCGACAGCAACGACGCCGACGGCGCGCCGGACACGGTGCAGGAGTTGGCGCTGGCCGTCGCGGCAGCCGGCGGCCCGGTCTACGCCGCCGCGTACGACCGCACCGGCGCGGACGCCCGGGGCATCGTCTCGGCCTTCCTCTACCGCACCGACCGGCTGGCGCTGGCCTCCGCGACCGCCGGTGACCCGCTGCTGGGGTCCGCGCCGACCGTCCAGTATCGGTCTGCCGCGTTGCCGTCCAACGCGGACGTGCAGAACCCGAAGGCGTTCAACGCGGTGCTGCCGGCCGATGTCGACAGGTCGACCGGGGTGGACGGCAGCAACGTCTACACCCGCGCGGCGCAGTTGGCCCGGTTCACCGTGAAGGCGGCGCCCGGCTCGGCCGAGCGGTTCACGCTCTGGGCGGTCGCCAACCACTTCTCGTCCGGCCCGGACAGCCGGGTCGGGCAGCGCCGCGAGCAGGCGGCGTACGGGGCCGCGCTGGTGCGGGCGGTCGAGGCCACCGACCCGAACGCGCGGGTGGTCTACGGCGGCGACCTGAATGTCTTCCCGCGGCCGGACGACCCGATCGCGACCGGGCAGAACCCGACCCTGTCGGACCAGCTCGCCCCGCTCTACCAGGCCGGCCTGCACAACCTCTGGGACGACCTGGTCGCGGACGCTCCGGCGTCGGCCTACTCGTACACCTTCAGTGGGCAGGCGCAGACCCTGGACAACATGTTCGTCAACGACCCGATGCACGACGACCTGGTGCAGGTGCGTACGGCGCACATCAACGCCGACTACCCCACGGACGCCACGGATCTGGGCGACCGGGGCGCCAGCGACCACGACCCCCAGGTGGCCCGGTTCGCCTCGCGTGCCGCGCTGCGGGTGGCCGACACCTCGGTGACCGAGGGCGACAAGGGCACCAGCACGATGACGTTCACGGTCACCGTGTCCCGTCCGCTCTCCGAGCCGGCCCTGATCTGCGCGACCACCTACGGCACCACGGCTCAGGCCGGCTCGGACTACGACCCGTACGTGGGCTGCCGGATCCTGGCCCCGGGCCGGACCTCGCTGGCCTTCCCGGTCACCGTGCGCGGCGACCGCAAACGCGAGGCGGACGAGCGGCTCACGCTGTACGTGGCCGGGGTGCCGGGGCTCCGGCTCGCCGACCCGTCCGCGGTAGGGACGATCCTGAACGACGACTGATCGGCGCTGCGCGCGGCGGCCCGTCACTTCGCTCTCCAGCGGATCGGCGGGCCGCCGCGGTATCCGCACCGCTGCGGGTCCTTCGGGGGCGGCACGTTGCGGTATTTGGCCACCCGCACCTCCCACTGGCTGCGGCGCCGCAGGGCGTCCCGGACGGCCCGGTCGCGGTAGAACGTCTCCGGCGGCCGGGCCAGCCCGTACCTGTCGGCCCACCACTCCCCCGGCTCCGGGTCGGTGACGATGTCGAGGTGGGACGGATATCGCCGCTCGGCGCCGTCACGCAGGTCGGCCCGGTCACGCATCGGCTTGAGCACCGTGCCGGCCTCGTCGACGACGACGAGCCGGAAGCCGGCCGTACCCACGATCCGCGACAGCATGGCGAGACTGGGTGCCAGGGTGCCCGCCTCGATCCGCCCGACGGTGGTCGGGTGCACCCCGGCGAACCGGGCCAGCTCGCGTTGGCTGGCGTCGGCGCGGCGGCGGACCGCACGGACGATCCCGGCGGCCGGGAAGGGGATGTCGAAGGGTTCGGTGAGCAACGCCGGCCGCTCGTCTGCGGCCGGCGCGCAGGCCGCCCCCGGCGCGGCGGTCACCTCCGGCACGGTGGCCGCTTCGGGGGCGGTAGCCGCTTCAGGCGCGGTGGCCGCTTCAGGCGCGGCGTCGGCGGTGTCGGTCACCCCGCCACGCTCGCGCCTCCCCGGGTGCCACGGCAACCCCGCCCTCCCCGACTGTGGAAAACCCGGCATCCGCCGATCACCCCATCACGACCCACGGGGTACGCGGGCCGAATGGCAGTCACAGAATGTAAACATCACCCAAAGTGACGCGCACCGACCGCCGTGGCGATCGATGCGCCATGACCAATGCCTCTAATGATTCAAAATAGGACAGTCCTGAACGCCCACCGACATCACCTCTCGCTGACTTTGCTCTGCAGCCACCGGCGCAGCAGACACCAGCGGTTACTGCTGACTCGATGGCTGCAGAGCAAAGTCTGTGGACGACGAGGCCCACAGGCGAAGGAAATGCGACTCCCTGTGACGAAATCGCTGCAGCAGATCGAGCGGTACGGAAAGGCCGCCGAGCATGGCCAGGATGGCCGGCCGAAGCTGGTGACCGATGCACGAGAGCGGGATATCACACGTCACGACAGAGCGCGGGCAAGCAGCGGGGACAGGCACGGTAGGCCGCGGCACGTGAGCGTATCGGGCGCATGGCTGGGGAGCGCGCAGGCCGCAGCGCGCGAAAGCGGGTGGAGACGGAGTCGGAGGACGGCCGGCGCGGCGGAGTGGCGGAGTGGCGGCGTGGCGGCGTGGCGGCGTGGGGGGTGTCAGATTACAGGGTCACAGGTCGCAGAGCCGGCGACCGGAGCGGATGTCGTCGAGTGCGGTGTGCAGCTCGGCGATCCGTCGTTCCGCGTCGGCGGTCAGCCGGTCGTGCAGCCGTTGCCAGTCGGCCAGGTCCGGCTCCGGCGGCAGAGCCGCGAGCAGGTCGCGGATCTCACCGACGGTGAGGCCGATCCGCTGCGCCACCCGGGCGACCCGGACCCGGCACGCGGCGTCCGGACCGAACCGGCGCTGGTTACCGCTGGTGCGACTGGCCGCGATCAGGCCCTGCCGCTCGTAGAAGCGGATCGCGGAGCCGCTGGCACCGCTCTCCCGGGCCACCTCGCCCACCGTCAGCATGGTCACGCCCACTCCCGCGAGTGCTTGACTTCAACAATTGTTCAAGTCTTAGCGTCCAACCCATGACGACGCAAGAGACGACCCAGGAATCACCGCTCACCCTCGCCGTGCTCGTCGGAAGCGTTCGCCAGCCCCGGATGGGTCGGATGATCGCCGACTGGTTCGTCGACCACGCCGGCCGCCACGACAGCCTCCGCATCGACCTGGTCGACCTCGCCGAGGTGCCGCTTCCGCTCGCCTACACTCCGCCCGGCGGCAACCCGGCCAGCCCGATCGCCGGCCGCCTCGGCGCCGCGGACGCCTTCGTCGTGGTCACGCCCGAATACAACCACAGCTTCCCGGCGGCCCTGAAGAACGCCATCGACTGGCATCACCGGGAGTGGGTGGCCAAGCCGGTCGGGTTCGTCTCGTACGGCGCCGGCTCGGGCGGGATCCGCGCGGTCGAGCAGCTCCGGCTGGTCTTCGCCGAGCTGCACGCCACCACCACCCGCAGCGGCGTGGTGCTCACCGCGCCGTGGGAGCGCCTCGACCGGCAGGGGCGGCTGGTTGCCGACGGGCCACTGGAGCGGGCCGCCGACGCGACGCTCGGCGAGTTGACCTGGTGGGGCGAGGCGCTCCGGGCCGCCCGCCGGCGCCGCCCGTACGGTCAGTAACGCTGGCGGAGGAGCTGGGCCGCCTCGACCGCCCAGTAGGTGAGGATGATCTGTGCGCCGGCCCGGCGGATCGAGGTGAGCGTCTCCAGCATGACCCGCTCCCGGTCGACCCAGCCGTTGGCGGCGGCGGCCTCGACCGTCGCGTACTCGCCGGAGACCTGGTAGGCGGCGACCGGGACGTCCACCGCGGCCCGGACCGCCGACACCACGTCGAGGTAGGGCAGCGCCGGCTTGACCATCACCATGTCGGCGCCCTCGGCGACGTCCAGCTCGACCTCGCGCAGCGACTCCCGCAGGTTCGCCGGGTCCTGCTGGTAGGTGCGCCGGTCGCCGTCCAACGCCGACTCCACCGCGTCGCGGAACGGGCCGTAGAAGGCGGAGGCGTACTTCACCGCGTACGCCAGCACCGAGACGTCCCGGTGACCGGCGGCGTCCAGGGCCTTGCGGACCACGCCGACCTGGCCGTCCATCATCCCGGACGGCCCGACCATGTGGACCCCGGCGTCGGCCTGGGCGACCGCCATCTCGGCGTACGCGGCGAGCGTCGCGTCGTTGTCCACGCCGCCGTCCGGGGTGAGCAGGCCGCAGTGCCCGTGCGAGGTGAACTCGTCCAGGCAGAGGTCGCTCATCACCACGGTGGCGTCACCGACCTCGGCGATCACGTCCCGGATGGCCACGTTGAGGATGCCGGCCGGGTCGAGGCCGCCGGAGCCGGTCTCGTCCCGCGTCGCCGGCACCCCGAACAGCATGATCCCGCCGACCCCGGCCTGGACCGCCTCGACGGCCGCCTTGCGCAGCGAGTCCCGGGAGTGCTGGAGCACCCCCGGCAGCGACGCGACGGCCCGCGGCTCGGTCAGGCCCTCCTTGACGAACATCGGCATGACCAGTTCGGCCGGGGCGACGCGGGTCTCGGAGACCAGCCGCCGCACGGCCGCGTTGCGGCGCAGCCGGCGGGGCCGGATCTCGGGGTACGGCATGAGGGGTCCTCCTGTCAGCGGAACCTCAGGGCGGTCGGGCCCTGCACCTTCGAGCCGCGGCGCTGCTTCGCCGGCATGGCGGCGAGCTTCTCGCGCAGCTCGACGGCGTAGGCGGCGAGCGCCTCCACCAGGTCGGGCACCGAGGCGTGCGGCGGCTGCACGTCGACCCGCAGGCCGAACTCCGTCGCGGTCTCCGCCGTCTTGGGCCCGATGACGGCAACAACGGTACGCGCGTGCGGCTTCCCGGCGATGCCGACCAGGTTCCGAACGGTGGAGGACGAGGTGAAGAGCACCGCGTCGAATCCGCCCGACTTGATCGCGTCGCGGATCTCGGCCGGCGGCGGCGCCGCCCGGACGGTCCGGTACGCGGTCACGTCGTCGACCTCCCAGCCCCGCTCGGTGAGGCCGGCGGCAAGCGTCTCGGTGGCGATGTCGGCGCGGGGCAGCAGCACCCGGCCGACCGGGTCGAGGATCTCGTCGTGCGGGGAGAACTCGGCCAGCAGGCCCTCGGAGGACTGCTCCCCGGCCGGGACCAGCTCCGGCTGGATGCCGAACGCGCGGACCGCGTCGGCGGTCGCCTCACCGATACAGGCGATCTTGACGCCGCCGAAGTGCCGGGCGTCCAGCCCGTGCTCGGCGAACTTCTCCCAGACCGCCCGGACCGCGTTCACCGAAGTGAAGATCACCCAGGCGTACCGGCCGTCGACCAGGCCCTTGACCGCGCGCTCCATCTGGGCCGGGGTGCGGGGCGGCTCGACCGCGATGGTCGGCACCTCGCACGGGATCGCCCCGTACGCGCGCAGCCGCGCGCTCATCGCGCCGGCCTGCTCCTTGGTGCGGGGCACCAGCACCTTCCAGCCGTACAGCGGGCGGTTCTCCCACCAGCTCAGCTTGTCGCGGTCGGTGACGCCCGCGCCGACGGTGAGCACGACGCGGCCGGTGAAGCCGAGTGCCGCCGCGACGAAGGAGTCCACGCTCGACGTGGTGGTGTACTGCGTCTCGCCGGTGCCGTCGCCGGTCACCCCGACCGCGGTGGCGCCGTCGACCCCGGCCGCCAGCAGCCCGTCCCGGACGGCGGCCAGGTCACCGGCGTCCACCGCGAGCGCCAGCGAGCCCCGGCCCACGGCCGTGGCGAGCGCGTCGAAGTCCAGCGCGGTGACGTCCTCGACGTCGGCGGCGGTGCGCACGCCCGGCAGCGGGACGCCGGCGTACGTGGCGACGCCCTCGGCCTGGCCGACGCCCGGCACCACCTCGAAGTGGGCCGCGGTGCGCGCCACCGCCTGCACCTCCTTGACCACCGAGTCGTGGCCGAACGGGTCACCGGCGACCAGGTGCACCGCGTTCTGGCCGGAGCGGGCCGCGGAGATCAGCACCTTCGCCACGTCCCCCGGCACGCCCTCGGCGGGGCTGAACTCGGCGTCGGACCGGGCCTGGGCGCGTACGTGGGTCAGCAGCGACTCGGGGACTCCCCGGTCGTACACCACGTGGTCGGCCTCGACCAGGGCGTCGAGCGCCCGGCGGGTCAGCAGGCCCGGGTCGCCGGGGCCGGCCCCGACGAAAGCGATCCGGCCTACGGGCTTACGGGTGCGGGTCATTCTGTGCTCCCAAGTTGCTGGGTCCCCGGGCCGGCGTGTCCTTCTTGGCCGAGGATCGAGTCGGCACCGAGTTCGAGGAGTTCGGCGGCGAGAGCCTTGCCGATCTCCGCCGCGTCGGCGGGCGTTCCGGTGCGGGACAGCCGGAGGTCACGGGAACCGTCCGGGCTGATCACCGCACCGCGCAGGTAGATCTCCTCACCGGTCTCACCCTCGGCGAGTTCGCCGTAGGCGGCCACGGGTGCGCTGCACCCGGCCTCCAAGGTGGCCAGCAGTGCCCGTTCCGCGGTGACCGCGGCGCGGGACGGCGCGTGATCGAGCCGCGCCAGCAGCTCGATCAGGTCGTGGTCGTCGGCCCGGCACTCGACCGCGAGCGCGCCCTGTGCGGGCGCCGGCAGCATGAGCATCGGGTCGAGCGTCTCGGTGATGACGTCGGCGCGGCCGATCCGGGCGAGCCCGGCCCGGGCCAGCACGACGGCGTCGAAGTCGGCGTCCGGGCCGAGCACCCGGCCCACCCGGGAGTCGACGTTGCCCCGGATCGGGGTGACCTCGAACTGCATGCCGAGCGCGTGCAGCTGGGCGATCCGGCGCAGGGCGCCGGTGCCGATCCGCGCGCCGGGCGGCAGCTCGGCAAGGGTTCGGCCGCCGGTGGCGACGAGCGCGTCCCGTGGATCCTGCCGGGGCGGCACGGCCGCGATGTGCAGACCGGGCGCCGCCGCGGTGGGCAGGTCCTTGTACGAGTGCACGGCGAAGTCGATCTCACCGGCGGTCAGCGCGTCCCGCAGGGCGGACACGAAGACGCCGACACCGAGCCGCTGCACCGGGGCGGTGGAGCGGTCCCCGGCGGTCACCACCTCGACCAGCTCGACCGGGCGGCCGGTGGCCGCGGTGAGGGCGTCGGCGACGTGGCCGGACTGGGCCATCGCCAGGACGCTGCCCCGGGTGCCGAGGCGCAGGGGGGCGGTCATCGCGCACCTCCGGAGGTCGGGACGTCGGCCGCGTCGAACGACGACCGGCCGTCGAGGTCGGTGGCCACCACGTCGGGGACGGTGTCGACCGGGGACGTCTGTGGCACTTCCAGGTCGAACAGCTCGCGCAGCAGGGCCGCGTACTGGTCGCCACCGGGTTCGGCGGCGAGCTGGCGGACCCGCACGGTCGGCTGGTGCAGCAGGCGCTGGACCACCCGGTGCACGGTGCGGGCCACCTCGGCGCGCTGGTCGTCGCTGAGGTCGGGTCGGCGTTGGCCGAGCCGGCGCAGCTCGGCGGTGACCACGTCGTCGGCCCGGCCGCGCAGGGCGGCCACGGTGGGTGCCACGTCAGCCCCGCGCAGCCAGCTCAGGAACGCCTCGACCTCACCGGCGACGATCCGGCCGACCTCGGCCGCGTCGGCGGCGGCCGGCCCGTCGGCGAGGACGGCGGCCATCCGGTCGATGTCGATCACCTCGACGCCCGGCAGCTCGGCGACGCCCGCCTCGACGTCACGCGGGACGGCGAGGTCGAGCAGGACCAGCGAGGGCCGGTCGGCGCCCCGGCGGGCCAGCGCCCGGGTCACCACGTCCCGGGTGAGCACCGGCTCGGTGGCGGCGGTCGCGGCGACCACGATGTCCACCGTGGACAGCGACTCGACCAGCTCGGCGATCGGCACGGCGGTCGCGCCGTAGGACTCGGCGAGGCGGACGGCGCGGGCGGCGCCCCGGTTGGTGACGACGACCGGTCCGGCGCCGAGCCGGGACAGGGTCGCCACGCCCAGCGAGCCCATCGCCCCGGCGCCGACCACCATGGCGGGTCGTTCGGTCAGGTCGCCGTCGAGCAGGTCGGCGGCGAGGCCGAGGGCGGCGGTGACGACGCTCTGTCCGGCCCGGTCGATGTTCGTCTCGGTGTGCGCGCGCTTGCCGACCCGCAGCGCCTGTTGCATCAGTTCGTGCAACAGCCGGCCGGTCGACTCGGCGCCGCCGGCCGAATGGTAGGCGTCGCGTAGCTGGCCGAGGATCTGCGCCTCGCCGACCACCATGGAGTCCAGCCCGGTGGCGACCCGGAAGACGTGATCGACGGCGGCGGCGTCGTAGTGCACGTAGAGGTGCGGGGCGAGCGCCGACGGCGGGCAGCCGGCCTGTTCGGCCAGGACCGCGCAGATGTCACCGAGCCCACCGTGGAACCCGGAGACCGCGGCGTACACCTCCACCCGGTTGCAGGTGGAGACGAGGACCGCCTCGGCGACGTACGGCTGGGCGACGAGGCGGTCCAGCGTGCGGGTGAGGTCCGCGGGCGGGACGGCCAGTTGCTCAAGCGTGGCGACCGGGGCGGTGCGGTAGGACGCGCCGACGACGAGCAGTTTCACGTGCCGATCGCCTCCTGGGTGTCGGTGGCCGCGAGCCCGCCGGGCAGGGCGGTGAGACCGGGCCCGCCGGTGGCGGGCAGCGCGGTCAACGACGCCTTGCGGTGCTCGTGGAAGGACAGGATCTGCAGCTCGATCGCGAGGTCGACCTTGCGCACGTCGACCCCGTCCGGGACCGAGAGTACGCACGGCGCGAAGTTGAGGATGCTCGTCACGCCGACGGCGACGAGTTGGTCGGCGACGGCCTGGGCGGCGGGCGCCGGGGTGGCGATCACGCCGATCGAGATCGACTCCTCGGCGACGACCTGGGGCAGCTCGTCGGCGTGCCGCACGACCAACCCGTTTATCTGTTCGCCGACGCGGGACGGGTCGGCGTCGAGGAGCGCGGCGATGCGGAATCCGCGGCTGGCGAAGCCGTCGTAGCCGGCCAGGGCGTGACCGAGATTACCCACCCCGACCAGGGCCACGGCCCGGCACTGGGTGAGCCCGAGCACCGAGGAGATCTGATCGATCAGCAGCGCGACGTCGTAGCCGACGCCCCGGGTGCCGTACGAGCCGAGGTGGGACAGGTCCTTGCGGAGTTTCGCCGAGTTGACGCCGACCGCGCTGGCCAGGCTCTCACTCGACACGGTCTCGTGACCGGCGTCGGCGAGCGCGTGCAACGCGCGCAGGTATTCCGGAAGCCGGGACACGGTCGCCTCGGGCAGCTCCGGAAGCGCCGGTACGGCACCGGTGCGGCCGGGCGCGCCGGGTGGACGGTGCTGACTCATGAGACTCCGTGCGGTGCGATCCTCGACCAGCGTCGGAGGCCGGTCGTTTCGGGACTCCCGCTGGCGACCGTTGTTGCCGGCTGTGCTAGCAGGGCGCGTCGGAACTACAGAGTAGGCGCTTGTGAAGAGGTGCACAAATCGCGATCTTGATGACTCGCGACGCCACTCCACCTGCCCCTCCATTCTCACAAGATCGATCAACCGCGCCTTCCCCGCAGCGCGTGGCGATTATTGCTCAATCCAGACTTCTCTGACCAATCGCGCGCGCCCGGTAGCGCTCAGTGACCGGCGCAGCGAGGCGCTTCTCACTTCCCGGTAGGGAGAACCCCACCCTGGATGCACCGGCGCGCGGGATGGGCCGGCCGGGTCCGCGCTCCTAGCCTCGAACCATGACCGCCATGCCGTCGGCCGCCGCGCCCGCCCCCTCGTCGCCCGTCCGGGGCCTGCTCCGCCAGCTCGGGAACGACACCGGGTACGTGATCTTCAGCCTTCCGTTCGCGATTGTCGGCTTCGTGCTCGTCATCGCGGGGATCTCGCTCACCGCCGGGCTGCTGGTCACCACGCTCGGCCTGCCGGTCCTCGCGGGCCTGCTGTACGCGGCCCGCGGGCTGGCCGACCTCGAACGGCTCCGGCTCCCCGGCGTGCTCGGCCGACCCCGGGTCCGCCCGGTCTACCTGGTGCCCGGCCGTGGCGCCCGGTTCTGGCGGCGGGTATTCACCCCGATGCGTGACCCGCAGTCCTGGCTCGACCTGCTGCACGCGTTCCTCCGGTTCCCGGTGACCCTGCCCACGTTCGTGATCATGGTGGTGTGGTGGGCGGTGGCGCTGGCCGGCCCGTTCTACGGCCTGTACGACTGGTCCATCCCGCGCGGGCCGGACGACCAGCACCTGAGCTATTTCCTCGGGATGGGTGACGGGGCCGGTGCGCGGATCGCACTGAACACCGCGATCGGGCTGTTCGCGCTCTTCACCCTCCCCCTGGTCGCCCGCGGGCTGGCCCGGATCCAGGCCGGCCTGGCGTACTCCCTGCTCACCGGCGTGGCCGAGATGCGGCAGCGGATCATCACGCTGGAGGAGCAGAAGCGGGCCGCCGCCTCGGCCGAAGCGGTCGCCCTGCGCCGGTTGGAGCGCGACATCCACGACGGGCCGCAGCAGCGCCTGGTCCGACTCGCCATGGACCTGGGCCGGGCCCGCCACCAGCTCGCCGCCGACCCGGAGGCGGCCCGGCGCACCCTGGACGAGGCGGTCGCCCAGACCCGGGAGACGCTCGACGAGCTGCGTGCCCTCTCCCGCGGCATCGCGCCGCCGATCCTGGTCGACCGGGGGCTGCCGAGCGCGCTCGCCGCGCTCGCCGCCCGCGCCCTGGTGCCGACCGAGCTGCTCGTCGACGACGAGTTGGGTCGGGCCGGCGGCCGGCTCGACCCGGGTCTGGAGAGCACCGCGTACTTCGTGGTGGCCGAGGCGTTGACGAACGTCGCGAAGCACAGCCGGGCCACCGCCTGCCGGGTGGAGGTGACCCGGAAGGTGGGCCGGCTGGAGATCACCGTCACCGACGACGGGATCGGCGGCGCCCACCTGGCCAAGGGGCACGGGCTCAGCGGCATCGACGACCGGGTGCGGGCCGCCGGCGGCACCCTGGAGGTGGCCAGTCCGGCCGGCGGGCCGACGTGGGTCCACGCGGAACTGCCCCGGTGACGTCGGTCGGCCCGGAGCCGGCCGCCGACGCCGCCGGACGACGCTGAGGGCCGCCGGAGGCAGCGCCGCGGGCCCCGGACGTGATAGACACCGGACCCATGCGGGTGGTGATCGCGGACGACGCCGTACTGCTCCGGGAGGGGCTGATCCGGCTGCTCACCGAGTTCGGGCACGAGGTGGTGGCCGCCGTCGGCGACGGGGACGCCCTGGTCGAGGCCGTGGTCACACACCGGCCGGACGTCTCGGTGGTGGACGTGCGGATGCCGCCGTCGCACACCGACGAGGGACTGCGCGCGGCGGTGGAGGCCCGCCGTCGGGTGCCGGGCACGCCGGTCCTGGTGTTGTCCCAGTACGTCGAGGTGTCGTACGCCGACGACCTGCTGGACACCGCGGGCCGCGCCGGGGGCGGGATCGGCTACCTGCTCAAGGACCGGGTGGCCGCGATCGACGAGTTCCTGGACGGGCTGGCCCGGGTGGCCGGCGGGGGCACGGTGCTCGATCCGGAGGTGATCAGTCAGCTCCTGGTGCGGCGCCGGCGGGACGACCCGCTCGCGGCGCTGACCCCGCGCGAGCGCGAGGTGCTGGCGCTGATGGCCGAGGGCCGTTCCAACACCGCCATCGCCCGCGCCCTGGTGGTCAGCGACGGCGCGGTCGAGAAGCACGTGCGCAACATCTTCACCAAGCTCGACCTGCCCCCGGACGCCACCACCCACCACCGCCGGGTGCTCGCGGTCCTGGCCCACCTGCGCGCCTGACCCGCGGTCAGGGCAGGGCGCGGGCCATCCGTACCGCCGCGGTGAGGGTGTCGGCCACCGGGTGGCCGCTGGCGCGCAGCGTGGCCGGGTCGGAGATGCCACCGGTGTAGAGGACCGCGGCGCCGCCGACCGCGGTCGCCGCGTCCGCGTCGTCGAGCGAGTCACCGATCAGCACCACGTCCCGACCGTCGAGCCCCAGCTCCGCGAGGTGCTTCTCCAGCCACTGCGCCTTGTGCCCGCCGCCGACCGCGGCGCGCAGCCCGTCCACGCGGCGGAAGTGCGGGGTCAGCCCGTACGTGTGCACGGTGGGCACCAACTCGTCGTGGAACCACATGGACAGCAACGACTGGCTGCCCGGCCAGGCGGCGATCGCGGCGGTGGCGTCGGCGGCCAGCGCGCAGCTGGTCAACCCGGCCCGGTAGGCGTCGTGGAAGATCCGGTCGAGCGCGCCGAACGCCTCGTCGTCGACGGCCCGGCCGAGCATCTCGGCGTAGTAGTCGGCGATCGGCCGGCGGAACCGCACCCGGTGCTCGTCGGCGCTGACCGCCCGGCCGCCGGCGCTGGCGAATGCCACGTTCGTGGCCCGCACCACCAGGTCGAGGTCGTCGAGCAGGGTGCCGTTCCAGTCCCACACCAGGTGGCGACGCGTCCTCGTCACCTCAGCACCATAGTTCAGAGCTGCGGGGTGGTCAGGTCCCGCAGCAGCCGGTCCTCCTCGACCCGCCAGTATCCGTGCTCCTTGCCGTCGAGCAGCACCACCGGCAGCCGGTCGCCGTAGTCACGCTCCATCTCGACGTCGCCTGTCACGTCCTTCTCCACCCAGCGATCGCCGGTGACCGCCACCACCCGGTCGAGCGCGGCCTTGGCGTCCTCGCAGAGGTGGCAGCCGGGCCGGGTGATCAGGATGAGCCGCGGGTCGGTTGACATCTGGTGCCTCCTGCGGTGCTCGGTCGGCGTCGACTGCGAGTGGGGCGCGGACCGGCTCAGATTACGCGCCGACACCGACGGGCCGGCGGTCCGCGCCACATACGCAACTAACAGTGGGTGGGAATCCCGACGATGGGAGCTCGATCTTCCCGGGCCACCCGGGCGCGTTCCGGACCTGACCGGCCGGGTCGCCGCCACGACACGCCGAGCGGAAAGAAAATTGGGTCCGACCTGGACTTCCGTCGAAACCAGGTTCGGAGGCGAAAGTCAACCACGGGCGACGGACAGCCGGTCCGCCGGCAGTGCCACCGGGCGGGAAATACTTCCGCTCTGTGTAACGGACTTGCCACGCGCGGGTGACGTTGGGCCTATCATCACTCGGGTCGGCTCACCCCATTTGCTGTGAGTCGACACCCCTCAGCCCGAGGAGGCCCCCGTGCCCGTGAGCGCATTGGACCAGCACCTCAAGGGGATCTGCCGCCCGTCGGCACGTCCCGGACCGGCCGCGCCCGACCGGGTCGTACCCGACCCCGCGGCGACGCCGGGGCGCCCGGCGCGGTCGCTGCCCACCTGGACCGGGGAGGCACGGTGACCACGTTCGGTTACGCGGAACGGCCGGCCGGAGTGGTCGGCCCGAGCCAGCGGAACCCGCTCAACGAGCGCGCCGATCCCGCCCCACGCCCCGACGGCCTGCTCGCCGTGCGCGGCGAGGGACGACGAACGCGCAGCCGCGCGCACCACGGCAACGAGGCACCCGTGCGCCCGGCGCTGCCCGGCGCCAACGCGAAGCCCGCCGCCGGCCGCCTCGGCGCGCCGGCCCGCCCCGTCCCGCCGACCCAGGCCCGGCGCGGCGACGCGGCGACAAGCGCCGAGCCCTCGGCCGCCGAGACCGCCGTGTTCCCCGCGGTGGCCGCCGGCGACACCGCGGTGCTGCCGGCCGTCCCCACCGCCACGCCGGCCACCGGCTTCCCGAGCCGCCCCGACCCGTCCGACCCGGCCACCGAGGTATGGACGCTCGTGGAACGGGCGCAGGCCGGCGAGGCCGAGGCGTTCGGCCTGCTCTACGACAGGTACGTCGACACCGTCTTCCGGTTCGTCTACTTCCGGGTCGGCAACCGCCAACTCGCCGAGGACCTCACCTCCGACACGTTCCTGCGGGCGCTCAAGCGGATCGGCAGCTTCACCTGGCAGGGTCGCGACCTGGGCGCCTGGCTGGTCACCATCGCCCGCAACCTGGTCGCCGACCACTTCAAGTCCGGGCGCTACCGGCTGGAGGTGAGCACCGGTGACGTCCTCGACGCCGACCGGGAGGACCGCGGCCCGGAGGGCAGCCCGGAGGCGGCGGTGGTCGAGCACATCACCAACGTCGCCCTGCTCACCGCCGTCAAGCAACTGAACCCGGAACAGCAGGAGTGCATCGTGCTCCGGTTCCTGCAGGGCTTCTCGGTGGCCGAGACGGCCCGTGCCATGGGCAAGAACGAGGGTGCCATCAAGGCCCTGCAATACCGGGCGGTGCGGGCCCTGGCCCGGCTGCTGCCCGACGGCTTCCAGGGCTGACAGCGGCAGATCCCCTCACCCACCGGCGCGGGCGCCGGTGGGTGACGTGTGCCCGACACGCTCCGCGTTCGCCATCACACCCGGTGATTTCGCCCCCGAACCGGCCGTAACCGGCGACCGGCGCGAACCGTTTCTCCGGGTGCGACCAGTGGTTGTCCCGGCGTCCCCTGGGCCACCCGGTCCGGCGGGTCAGGTCGGCCGTTCCGGTCGGCACTGTGCCACACGCTGCCACGGGTCGCTGGTGACGACGACGGCCGCCCGGCCGTGACCAGCGGAAGGGGGTGCCCGCGGTGGACAGTGACCTCTTCTCCGGTCGGCGAGCCGAGCGCTTCGCGCAACTCCTCGACGAGGCCAACGGCGGACGCCGACACCACGTCCGGTCCCGAGCCGACGGCGAACTCACCGCGCTCGTCGCGGTGGGCCGGCGGCTCACCGTCGAGCGGCCCACCGTCGAGGTCGACTCCGAGTTCCGCACCAGCCTGCGGGCGATGCTCGTGGCCACCGCCGAACGCGAGGGCGTCACCGCGGGCGCCGGTGCCACCGCCGGCCTGCGCGGCGCGTTGCTGCCGGCCATCACCGGTCGCCGCGCCCGTGCCCGCGGCGCGATCCTGGTCGGCGTGGCCGCCGGCGCGATCGCGCTCTCCGGCATCTCCGCCGCCAGCGAGAACGCGCTTCCCGGCGACGCCCTCTACGGCATGAAGAGGTCCACCGAACGCGCCCAGCTCGCGCTCGCCAAGTCGGACATCAGCCGCGGGCAGCTCTTCCTCGACTTCGCCCGGACCCGGCTCGACGAGGCGGCCTCGGTCCGCGACGACCGGCTCGGCTTCAGCGCCGTTCTCGACGACATGGACGCGGACACCCGACAGGGCGTACGCCTGCTGACCACGGTGGCCGCACAGCGCTCCGACCCGACCGCGCTGGACGCCGTGGACACCTTCCTCGCCGGCCAGCGCCGGATGGTCAGCGGCCTGCTCGACCGGCCCGACCACGCCGACCGGGACCGGACCCGCCGCTCGCTCGCCCTGCTCGACGCGGCCGGCCGGCGCGCCGACGCGCTGCGCGAGGCGATCGCCTGCGGGCTGCCCGCGCCGTCGGTCGCCGACACGCTCGGACCCGCGCCCACCATCTGCCCCGGCGAACGCTGAGCGCACGCGGCCACACTTCCGCTCGCGGCCACCAGACAGTCACGACGAGCCGGATACGCTCGACCCGGAATGTTCGTGCGGTCGTCGAGGGAGGTGCCGTGACCGAATCCCGCAAGGTGACGGTCAGCACCGACGTCCACGGTCACACCGCCGGCTGGGCGGCGACCCCGGCGGCAACCGTGACCCCGGTCGCGCCGGACCCGACGGCCGCCGCGTTCTTCGACGTCGACAACACCATGATGCAGGGCGCGTCGATCTACTGGTTGGCCCGCGGGCTGGCCGCCCGGAATTACCTCACCGCCGGTGACCTGGCCCGGTTCGCCTGGCAGCAGGCCCGGTTCCGGCTGCTCGCCACCGAGCACGCCGGCACCGTGTCGCAGGCCAAGGAGGCCGCGCTCGCATTCGTGCGGGGCTGGCGGGTCGACGACGTGGAACGCCTCACCGAGGAGATCTTCGACGAGCTGATGGCGCCCCGCATCTGGGCCGGCACCCGCCGACTGGCCCAGCGTCACCTCGACGCGGGTGAGCGGGTGTGGCTGGTCAGCGCTGCCCCGGTGGAGATCGGCCGGGTGATCGCGGCCCGGCTCGGCCTGACCGGTGCGATCGGCACGGTGGCCGAGGTGGTCGACGGCGCGTACACCGGCCGGCTGGTCGGCGACCTGATGCACGGGCCGGCGAAGGCCGAGGCGGTCACCCAACTGGCCACGGTGGAAGGGCTGGACCTGGCCCGCTGCACGGCCTACAGCGACTCCGCGAACGACCTGCCGATGCTCTCCGCGGTGGGCCGCGCGGTGGCGGTCAACCCCGATCCGGCGCTGCTGCGGCGGGCCCGCGAACGGGGTTGGGACGTCCGGGACTTCCGCACCGGGCGCCGGGCCGCGCGCATCGCCGGACACTCGACCGCCGCGGCCGGGCTGCTCGCCGGCGCGGTCACCGCCGGGCTGGCGCTGCACCGCCGCCGCCAGCGCGCCTGAGCACGGGCCGGGCGCCGGCCCCGCCGATCAGGGACCGAACGGGTCCGGGCGGCGTTCGAGCAGCTTGTGCAACGTCTGCTGGATGGTCTCCCGCACCTGGTCGGCGAGGTTGAACACGACGAGCGGGTCGTCCGCCGAGTCACGCAGGTGCGCCGTGGGAATCGGCGGGCAGAACTCGATCAACCACTTGCTCGGCAGCGGCACCATGCCCAGCGGCCCCAGCCAGGGGAAGGTCGGCGTTACCGGGAAATACGGCAGCTTGAGCAGCCGGGCGAGCGGCTTGATGTCGGCGAGCATCGGATAGATCTCCTCGCCGCCGACGATCGCCACCGGCACGATCGGCGTACCGGTGCGCAACGCGGCGGAGACGAAACCGCCGCGGCCGAACCGCTGGAGTTTGTAGCGGTCGGAGTAGAGCTTCCCGATCCCCTTGAAGCCCTCCGGGAACACGCCGACCAGCTCGCCGTTGCCGAGCAACCGTTCGGCGTCCGGGTTGCAGGCCACCGTGCCACCGGTCTTGCGGGCCAGCTCGGAGACGACGGGCATCCGGAAGACCAGGTCGGCGCCGAGCAGGCGCAGGTAGCGGCGCCCCGGGTGCTGGTCGTGCAGCGCGGTGGAGAGGATCAACGCGTCCAGCGCCACGGTGCCGGAGTGGTTGCCCACCACCAGGCCGGCGCCCTCGGCCGGCACGTGTTCCATGCCACCGACCTCGGTGCGGAACCAGTCCCGGTAGAGCAGCCGGACCAGCGGGTGGAAGACCGCGTCGGTGAGTTCGGGGTCGAAGCCGAACTCGTCCACCTCGTAGTCACCGGCGAGCCGGCGCCGCAGGAACGCGAGCCCCCGCGCGACCCGTCGGTCCCACTGGTCCCCCGGCCGGTCGGCCACCGCCGGCCCGGGCGGCGTCGCGATCCCGGCGGGTCCCGACACCTCGCCGGCCCCCGCCCGCCCGGCCACGACCTTCTTCGCGACCGCCTTCTTCGCGACGGCCTTCTTGGCGACCGGTCGACCAACCGTCGGGGCGGCAGGCTCGGTGACCGGCCGGTGCCCGTTGCGCCGCGCCGGCTCCGCGCCGGGCTCGGGCACGGTCAGCGGTACGTCGCGCCGCTCCTCCGGGCTGCTCACGAGCGCTCCCGGACGGTCGAGCGGACCTGGCGGATGCTCTCCAGCACCAGGTGCTCGGCGGCGGCGAGCTGATCCCGCGTCACCACCACCCCGCCGAGGTGGGCGCGGATGAAGTCGTCGAAGGCGGCGGCGGTCGAGCGGGGAGTGAAGCCGAACTCGTGCTCCAGTCGGGTGGTGTCCACCACCCGACCGTGCACGAAGAGGTCGACCTGATCCAAACCGTAGCGGCCGAAGCCCAGGGTGCGGGCGACCGCGGCCACCCCGGCCAGGCCCGGCTCCAGCACCGGCACGGCCACCCGGCCGGCCCGGCGGATGGCCTGCGACAGCGACAGCACCCCCGGCCCGGCGACGTTGAACGTCCCTGGGTGTTCCTCGGCGACCGACCGGTGCAGCACGGACAGCGCGTCGTCGATGTGCAGGAACTGCAGGCGCGGATCGCGTCCGAAGATGGTGGGCACCACCGGCTGCGCGAAGTAGCGGGTGAGCGTGGTGTCGGCGGTGTAGCCGATGAACGGAGCGAAGCGCAGCACGGTCGCGGTGACGTCGGGCCGACGGCGGCGGAATCCGCGTACGTATCCCTCGATGTCGAGGATGTCCCGGCCGAACCCGCCGCGCGGCACCTCACGCGGCTCGGTGTCCTCGGTGAAGACGGCCGGGTCGCGGAACGACACCCCGTACGCGGCGGTCGACGAGCGGACCACCAGCCGGCGCAGCCGGGGTGCCCGCTGACAGGCGGCGAGCAACTGCATGGTGCCGATGACGTTCTGTTCCTTCATCGCCGCCCGGCCGCCGTGCTGCCCGTCGGGGGCGGTGACGAGCGCCAGGTGCGCCACGGCGTCGACGTCGAGGTCGGTCAGGAGACCGCCGAGCGAGTCGAGGTCGAGGCGGACCAACTCGACGTCGGAGAGCAGATCGGCCAACTCGGGGTTGGGCGGGGCCGGATCGACCCCGATGACCCGCTCGATGCGCGGATCGGCGGCGAGCCGGGCGGCCACGTTCGCGCCGAGGAAGCGACCGACCCCGGTGACGACGACGACCCCCGGGGCACCTGAGGTGCCGCCGAGGGTCATGTCGTGCGCCTTACGCGGCCGGCAGGATCGAGCCGGGACGTCCGCGGCCTGATCACCTGAGCCTCCGAGGGTCGACAGTTGGCAAGTGGTGCCGGTGCCGGGTCAACGCCCGGCGCCGGTCACTTGCCGAGACGGCGACGCTGGACGCGGGTCTTGCGCAGCAGCTTGCGGTGCTTCTTCTTAGCCATGCGCTTGCGGCGCTTCTTGACCACCGAGCCCATACGACAGCCTTTCGATGCAACGTGCGGGGCGGACCGGGAGACGCCACCGCCGGTGGCGCCGTGCCCGCTTGCGGACAACGGACCGGACCAGCGAGGTGGGCAGGGCACACCAGGGTGCGATCTCGGTCGGGCTCCAGGGTAGCCGCAGCGCGTCAGTCGGACCAACGCGCCCCCGTCGCTGCCCCTTTTCGTCACACTCGGCGGGCGGTCGCCGGCTGCGTCAGGCGGACTCCTGGAAGGCGCCCCGGAGGTATTCGTGCACGGCGTGCTCGGGCACCCGGAACGAGCGGCCGACCCGCACCGCGGTCAACTCACCGCTGTGCACGAGACGGTAGACCGTCATCTTGGAGACCCGCATGACCGTCGCCACCTCGGCGACGGTCAGGAACCTGACATCCGACAGCCGTGCGTCGGACTGCGACCCGGCCATGGCTCACCGACCCATTCCCGTGCCCGGCGCGTGCCACCGGGCAGGTGCTCCCGCCTCGACGAGCGACGCGCGTGTAACCAGTACGGTAGCGGGACGGCTGTGACCTGCGCGATCCCTTCCCACCTTTGACCACCGTGGGACGAGCGTTCACCAGGGCTTTTTCGCCCGGACGGGTGGCTCGTCCGAATCCACCTACTCGGCGCGCAGGGCCACCACCGGATCGAGCCGCCCGGCCCGCTGCGCCGGCACCACCCCGAAGACGATGCCCACCGCCGCCGAGACGCCGAAGGCGAGCGCCAGCGACCACCAGGTGATCGCGGCCGGGATCGGCGAGAACACGTCGACGAGCAGCGCGGTGCCCACCCCGAGCGCCATTCCGGTCAGGCCGCCGATCGAGGTGAGCAGCACCGCCTCCAGCAGGAACTGCACGCCGATGTCCCGGGGGCGGGCGCCGACCGCCTTGCGCAGGCCGATCTCCCGGGTCCGCTCGCGCACCGAGACCAACATGATGTTGGAGACGCCCACGCCGCCGACGAGCAACGAGATGCCGGCGATGGCGGCCAGCACGCCGGTGAGCACGCCCAGGATGTCGCCGAGCACGCCGAGGATCTGCTGCTGGGTGACGGCGCTGAACTCGGTGTCCGGATGCCGGCGGGACAACTCCGCGACGATCCGCTCGCCGAGCTGGTCGATCCGCTCCCGGTCGGGCGCCTTCACCGCGATGCCGTCGATCCGCTGGGTGCCCCACAGCCGCTGCGCGGCGGTGACCGGGATGTGCACCTCGTCGTCCCGGTCCACGCCGAGGCTCTGCCCGAGCGGCGCGAAGACGCCGATCACCCGGAACCGCACGCCGGCCAGCGTCACCTGCTGGCCGAGCGGGTCACGGTCGGGGAAGAGCGCCCGGGCCACCGAGGCCCCCAGCACCGCCACCCGCCGGCTGGTGTCCACGTCGGCCCCGGTCAGGTAGCGGCCCCGCTGAAGCGACCTGGTGAACACCGACGGGGTGGTCTCCAGCACGCCCTGCACGGTGGTGAAGTCGGACCGGTTGCCGGCCCGCGCGGTCGCGCCGGAGGCCACCGTGACGGCCACCCGCCCGGGATCGCCGACGACCCGGGACACGGCGTCGACGTCCCGGAGGTCCAGCGGGGACACCACCGGCGCGGTGCCCACCTCGATCCTCCCCGGCACCACCAGGAGCAGGTTCGAGCCGAGCCCCTCCACCTGCTGCTCGACCTGCTGCTTGGTGCCGGTGCCGATGGCCACCAGGATCACCACCGAGGCGACCCCGATGATCACGCCGAGCATGGTCAGCAGGCTGCGCAGCCGGTTGGCCCGCAGCGCGTCCAGCGCCACCCGCCAGGCCTCGGCCACCCTCATCCGGCGACCCCGCCGTCCCCGGCGTCGCGCGGAAGGCGTCCGGCGTCGCGCGGAAGGCGTCCGGCGTCGCGCGGAAGGCGTCCGGCGTCGCGCGGAAGGCGTCCGGCGTCGCGCGGAAGGCGTCCGGCGTCGCGCGGAAGGCGTCCGGTGGCCCCGGCGGCGCCACCGGGGCCACCGGACGGGTGCCCCGGACCGCTTCCGGACGCGGACCGGGGCTCCGCGCTGGGAGCGCGACCAAGTGTCGCAGGTCCGCCGACGTCGCCCGACGCCGGTCGATCATGACCGGTGTCCGACCTGATCAGCCCGTCCCGGACGGCGATCCGCCGGCGCGCGCGAGCCGCCACCTCCTGGTCGTGGGTCACCATCACCAGGGCCACCCCGGACTCGGCGTTCAGTCGCTCCAACAGCTCCAGCACCGCCTCGCCGGTGGCGCTGTCCAGGTTGCCGGTGGGCTCGTCGGCCAGCAGCACCGCCGGCTCGGTGACAAGCGCACGGGCGATCGCCACCCGTTGCTGCTCGCCGCCGGAGAGCTGGTTGGGACGGTGGTGCAGGCGGTGCCCCAACCCGACCCGCCCGAGCATCGCCGCCGCCCGTTCCCGCCGCTGCCGCGCCCCGACGCCCCGATAGACGAGCGGCAGCGCGACGTTGTCCACCGCGGACGTCCGGGCCAGCAGGTGGAACGCCTGGAAGACGAAACCGATCGTCTCGTTGCGCAGCGTCGCCAACTCGGGCGCGGTGAGCGTGGCGACGTCCCGGCCGCCGATCACCAGCTTGCCGCCGCTGGGCCGGTCCAACCCGCCGAGCAGGTGCATGAGCGTGGACTTGCCCGAACCAGACGGGCCGATCACCGCCACGTACTCGCCCTGGTCGATGGTGAGCGACACGCCGCGCAGCGCGGACACCGACACCCCGTCCAGCTCGTACGTGCGCGACACGTCGACCGCCTCGATCGCGGCGACCGTCACGGCAGTTCCTGGCCGTCGCGGACCTGGTCGGCGCCGCGCACCACCACCCGGTCGCCGGCCCGCACCCCGTCCACGATCTGCACCAGGTCCGGCCCCTGCACGCCGACGGTCACCGGGACCCGGTCCGCCCGGCCGTCGCGCAGCACCCAGACCGCGTCCCGCCCGTCCGCGGAGAAGACCGCCGAGGCCGGCACCGCCACCGCGTCGGCCGCCTCCCGCACCCGCAGCCGCACCACCGCGTTCATGCCGGGGCGGGGCACGGGTGCGGCCTCCGCCTCGCCGAGCCGGCCGGCGCCCAGGTCGAGCCGGACCCGGTAGGTGACCCCGCCCCGGGCCGAGCTGGTGGGGAGCACGTCCACCGAACGCACGGTCGCGTCGTACGTCGCGCCGGTCACCGCGTCCAGCTCGACCGAGGCGGGCACCCCGGCGCGGACCAGCAGCACGTCGGTCTCGTCCACCTCGGCGAGCAGGCCCAGCCGGCCGGTGTCCACCACGGTGAGCACAGGCGTGCCGGCGGTGACCCGGCCACCGGCCGGCACCGCGTCGTCGACGCCGGCCGGCGGGCCGCCCGAACCGGCCCCGCCCACCGCCGACGGGTCGAGGCCGGGCACCGACGCGCCACCGGTCGCGCCGAACAGCCCGGCCAGGTCGGTCGGCGCCGCCGCCCGGGTGCCACCCGGCTGCACCACACCGGCGATCGGGGCCCGCAGCGTCGGCGCATCGACAGTCGCCTTCGCCAGGTCGTACGCCTGCTGGGCCTGAAGTCGCTGCGCGGCCGACAGCGCGCTGACGGCGCTGTTCAGGCCCGCCACGCCGCGCTGCACGGCGGTGACCGCGCGGTCGGCGGCGCGGGCGGCCGAGACGTACTGCCGCTGCGCCGACTCGACCTGGAGCAGCAACGCGGCGCGTACCCGCGGGTCGCCGACCTTGCCGGCGGCGGCGCGGGCGGCGGCGAACGCCTCGTCGGCGGCCCGGTCGGTGCCGCGGCGGTGGCCGCCCAGGTCGCCGGCGCCGACACCCCGGCCGGCCCGCTTCGCCGCGCGCAGCGCGTCCCGCGCCTGGGCCAGGCGGTCCCGCGCGGCCGGCGAGTCGACCACGGCGAGCACCTGCCCCTTGGTGACCCGCTGGCCGGGTTGGACGCGCAGGGCGGCGAGGGTGCCGTCGGCGGGAGCGGTGAGCGTCGCGGCGGCCCGCGCGGTCACCGTGGCGGGCGCGTCGATGACCTCGGTGACCAGCGCGCGACCCACCGGGGCGACGGTGACCGCCGGGTCGTCGTCGCCGCAACTGGCGGCCGTGGTGCCGGTCAGCGCGACGACGGCGAGGAGTGCGGTGACGAGACGGGGGCGGCGGGCCGCGGGCAGCCGCGGCGAGAGGGTGCGGGCCACCCGGCCCATGCTACGACCCGTCGGCGTCGCAGCGACCCGTCGCGTCGGTGCTCAGCCGGCGACCGCCCGGGCGTACGCGACGCAGTCGTCGTGCAGCTCCGGCCACGGGTCGCCGAAGACCTCGTCGGCGGCCTCCGCCGGGGACCGGCGCTTGTGCACCACCGCCCGGAAGAAGTCCAGCACCCGCTGCTCGCCGTACCTGTCGACCAGGTGACGAACGGCCAGATAGCCGAGGCCGTACGCGCCGCCGACCCGGTCGTCGGTCGCGTCGTCGTCCGGGGCCACCGAGTCGAGCCGGCCGGACCATCCGCCGCGGATCAGCTTGCGCACCTCGGCCAGCCCCTCGTAGCGGTCGACCGGCTGCCCGTCGGCGCCGGCGTACTCCGCCAGTCCCTCCACCAGCCACCAGTCCGCGTGGTCCGCGTACCCCTGCTCGGGCAGCGAGGCGGCGTGGGTCAACTCGTGCCGGAGCAGGTCGTCGACGCCGGCCGGGGAGAGGCTCTGCGCGTTGAGCACCACGTCGTGCCGTCCACCCCCGACGCCGACCGCGTAACCGGCGGTCCACTTCGGGCGGCCACCGCCGTACCAGCGCTTCCACTCAGCCTTGCCGGCGTAGTAGACCAGGTACCGGTCCGGCGGCGGGCCCACCGCGTACCGGTCGGCGGTCCGGGCGGCGGCCTCGGCCTGCCCGAGCAGCCCGGGCAGCTTCGCCCGCTGGGCCGGCGTGGTGGCCACAAGCGCCCGCTTCCCGACCGCCACGGCCAGCTCGCTCACCTCCCATGGACGCACGCCCGCCGGGTCCGTCAAGGACCGCTCCACGGCGAGCAGCCGCGGCTGCTCACCCACCAGCCGCCACCGCGTGCCCATCCCCGCCGTGCTCGGCGCGCAGCCGGGCTCCACGAAGCAGTAGCCCACCGTCACCGTGAGCCGCCACTCCCCGGGCCGCCCGTCCACCGCCACCGGCACCCCGTCCGCCGCCGGACGCCACACCGTGACCCGCAGCGCGCGCAACGCCGCGTACCGCCGGGTCAGCGCCGGCCGGGCGGCCGGCTCCGCCACCGCGAGGAAGCCGGCCCGGTCACCGCCGAGCAGTGCCCCGGCCTGCCGGTCGAGCTGCCCGACCATCCGCTCGGCGAGCTGCCGCTGCGCCGCCGTACCCCGGTCCGCCGCGCCCGCCGCCGGCCGCCCGGCCGCGTCCGGCTCCCGAAGGAGTACGCCGGGAACCGCGCCCGCGACCAGCCCGAGCACCAGCCCGAGCGCCGTCCACAACGGCCACCGCCGCCGCTTCCCCGCCGCCGGGGTCGGCGCGGGTACGGCTGCCTGCGGCACCCCGGCGGGCGGAGCTGACGTCGAAGGTGGCACGGCGAACACGACGGTGCTCGGCTCGGACGCGGTCGACGCGGTCGGTCCGGTCGACGCGGTCGGCGCGGACGCGACCGGTGTCGGCGCGGACGGTGTCGGCGCGGATGCGACCGGCTCCGGTGTGACAGCTCTGCTTGCGACCAGCCCGGGTCCGGCCAGCTCGGGTCCGGCCAGCTCGGGTCCGGCCAGCTCGGGTCCGGCCAGCTCCGGCGTCGCCTCCACAGCGGAATTGCCGACCGACCGTAGGGCGGAACCACCGCCCGGCGCGGAGACGGGCTCGGCCGCCGGCACCGGGACGGAAGCGCCCCCAGTCGGGCGTGCCGTGCTGTCCGCGGCTGTGGGAGCAGAGCGGCTGGTCGGACCGGTGGTCGCCACGACATCGTCGACCGGCGAGCCCTCACCCTGGTGCCGCGCGTCGCCCGCACCCGAGCCGAGGCCGGGTTCGTCGTCGTCGGCTGCCCGGCCGAGAGGCTGCTCGCCGTCGGCCGCCCGGCCGGGAGGCTGCTCGCCGTCGGCTGCCCGGCCGGGAGGCTGCTCGCCGTCGGCTGCCCGGCCGGGAGGCTGCTCGTCGCCGTCGGTCACGGGCGAAGGGTACGACCAATCGGGCGTTCCGGGAAAGTGCCCGGCGAGTAGTCCCTGCCCCAGGCCCCGTGGGCAGATCTGACCGGTAAACAGACTCAGCTTGCACCCGTTTGGCCGTCTTGATGCCCCCGGTGCTCGGGAGACGTCGGTAGGCCGGACGCCAGTTCGGTGATGTGGCGGTATCCGACCACCGGCGATGCCCCCACTTCACCGAACTGGTGTTGATCATGGCCAAACGATCACCGCCCACGCTTCCTCGCACGAGACCCGGCCGGAGAGCAGGCCACCGTGCGGCCGGTTGCCCGTTTTCACGCCTGCGCGGCGTCCCGACGAGACCAGGTGACTTGGAGGAAAATGGCCCCCAGAGGGGCCCTCCGCTTCCAAGATCTACCGACGACGGTGAGATCTTGGTACGGGGACGCCCCTCCGGGGAAGGATTCGTACCAAGATCTGCCGCCAACGCTCGCGAAGCAGCCGGCGGGAGCCGGCGGGAGCGGGGACGCGCGTCAGACGGGGGCGCCGGCGTGGGTCAGGAGGGCCTTGTCCACGGCCCAGAGGAGCACCAGCACCGTGCCGGGGACGGGGTGGCCGGCAAGGGCGAGCAGCAGGCCGCCGGTGAGGAAGCAGGCGGCCTGGATGCCGAGCTTGACCGGGGCGGGCAGCGGCACGGCGGCCCGGGGCGAGCAGAACACTCCCCAGGTCACGGCGAGTGCCAGCGGCGCGCCCAGTTCGGCGAGCAGCCGCACCGGCCAGCCGGTGTCGAGCGTGAAGCCCCAGAACCCGGCGGCGGCCAGCAGCGCCAACTCCAGCAGGAAGATGAGCCCCACCAACGCGCCCTTCGTCGTGCCGCCCGGAGACGACGGCCCGGCGTTCAGCGGGACCGCCAGCCACGGTATGCGACGTCGAGTCCGTCGATCATCTGCTCAAAGGAGCGGTCGACGTCGCGGGGCAGCCCGAACCCACCGGCCGCCTCCAGGGTGACGAAGCCGTGCACGGTGGACCGGAACATCCGGGTCGCGTCGACGGCCGCGTCGCCGTCGATGCCGTACCCGTGCAGGATCGCGAAGATCGCGCCGACGGCGCGTTCGGCGGCGGCCAGGTGCTCCGGGTCGGTCGGGTCGGGCGCCCGCTGGGAGGCCGGGTAGCGGCCGGGGTGCCGGTGCGCGTACCCCCGGTAGGCGGTGGCGACGGCGCGCAACGCGTCGCCGCCGGCCCGGCCCGCGGCGGCGCTTGTCAGCACGTCGGCCATCTCGGTGGCGGCCAGCACGGCGAGCTTCTGACGCAGGGCGTCCGCACCGCGCACATGCTTGTAGAGGCTGGGCAGCGCGACGCCGAGCCGGCCGGCCAGCGCGGCCAGGGTCAGCCGGTCGTGTCCGACCTCGTCGGCGAGCACGGCCGCCTCCCGGACCACCGTCACCGGAGTCAGGCCGGCCCTAGGCACGCGCGGTCGCTCGCAGGAACTCGACCAGGTCGGCGGCGGTGGCGTCGGGCTGGTCGGCGTGCGGATAGTGGCCGGAGTCGGCGATCATGCGGGCTTCGGCGACGGCGAACTGCCGGCGGGCGGCCCGCGCCTCGGCGCCCGGGTCGGGGAAGTCCGGGTCCTTCGTACCCATCAGGATCAGCACCGGCTGCCGCACCTCGCGTGCCCGTGCGGTCCAGTGCGGCTCCACCGGCGCGACCACGCCGCGCACCGCGGCCATCCGGCCGCGCAGCTTGGCGACCATCTCCCTGCGGTACGCGGCGTCGTCGGCCGGCCGCCCGCACGGGAAGAGCGTGCGGTGGAACAGCCCGAACAGCCGCGGGCTGCGCAGCACGGCGGCTTGGGCGGCCCGCATCAGCGGGTTCGGCCCCGGCACCTTGACGAACGGGCTGACCTGCACGATGCCGCCTACCAGCGCCGGGTCCTCGGCGGCGGCGAAGACCACGGCCGCACCGCTGGACGAGCTGCCGACCAGGGTGGCCGGCCCGCCACCCAGCGTCCGCACCACGGCCAGCAGGTCACTGCCGACCGCCGCCGGGGCGTACGTGGGCCAGCGCGGGCTGGAGTCGCCGTGGCCGCGTACGTCCACGGCGGCGACCCGGTAGCCGGCCGCCACCAGCAGCGGCACCATGTGCCGGAAGGCCGCCCGGTTCTCCCCCATGCCGTGCGACAGCACCACGAGCGGCCCCGTGCCGTGCACCTCGTAGGCGATCGTCCCACCGTCCCGCGACACCTGGCTAACTGTCATAGCCGCAAAGCTAATGTCATTAGCTTTTAGCGTCAAGTGTTGACCTCAACCCGACCTGAGGTCGCACGATCACCGCATGCCGATCTCCGCCGACACCCACGTACGCCTCGCCCGGCCCAGCCGCGACCTGCCCGCAGCCGAACGGTTCTATGCCGACGGCCTGGGCCTGGACGTGCTCTACCGGGACGCGGCCGACGGCCCGGGCGAACACGACCTGGTGATGCTCGGCCGACCCGGCGCGGGCTGGCACCTGGAGCTG
Organism: Micromonospora sp. WMMD1128; assembly: GCF_027497235.1. Lineage (NCBI taxonomy): Bacteria > Bacillati > Actinomycetota > Actinomycetes > Micromonosporales > Micromonosporaceae > Micromonospora > Micromonospora sp. WMMD1128. Next base: position 319,634 of record NZ_CP114902.1, on the reverse strand, counting down.
GTGGGCGGCGCGGCGCTGACCGTCGACCCGCGCCCCACCGAGGCGGACCTGTTCGTGCTCTACCTGGACGGGCCGGTCGAGGACGGGCTGGTGGCGAGACTGGAAGGGGCCGGCGGGACCAGGGTCTCCGCCGGCCCCTACTGGGACGACGACAACTCCAGCTCGGCGCGTCTGACGCCGCGCCACGACCTGGAGCCGTCGGGTGGGGGATCGCGTTCGCCGACCCGGACGGCTACCGCCTCGTGCTGTGCACCCGGACCTGGTCGAACGGCTGACTCACGTCGTCGACATCACCGCGCGGCCGAAGAACGCCAGGTTGGCCGGGCGCTCGGCCAGTCGGCGCATCAGGTAGCCGTACCACTGGTCGCCGTAGGGAACGTAGGTACGCACCGTGTAGCCCTCGCCGACCAGACGCTTCTGCTCGTCCGGGCGGATGCCGTAGAGCATCTGGAACTCGAACCGGCCCGGGTCGCGGTCGAACCAGCGCGCCCGGTCCTCGCCGATCGCGATCAGGCGCGGGTCGTGGGTGGCGAGCATCGGGTAGCCGTCGCCCGCCATCAGCACGTTCATGCAGCGCACGTATGACTTGTCCACCTCGCGGGCGGACTGGTAGGCCACCGACTCCGGCTCCCGGTAGGCCCCCTTGCACAGCCGCACCCGGGACCCGGCGGAGGCCAGCTCGCGGCAGTCCGACTCGGTCCGTCGCAGGTACGCCTGGAGCACCGCGCCCGTCGACGGGTGGTCCTTGCGCAGCTTGGTCAGGACGTCGAGCGTCGAGTCGGTGGTGGTGTGATCTTCCATGTCCAGCGTGACCGTGGTGCCCGCCGCGTCGGCCGCCGCGCAGATCGCCCGCACGTTCTCGTACGCGAGCTGCTCGTCGAACATCTGGCCGAGCGCGGAGAGCTTCACGCTGACCTCGGCGGCCGGGGTGAGCCCGGCGGCACCGAGCAGGCGCAGCAGTTTCACGTATTCGTCCCGGGTGGCGTTCGCCTGCTCACCGGTGGTGGTGTCCTCGCCCAGGTAGTCGAGGGTGACCGCTTGGCCGTCGGCGACGAGTGCGCGGGTCGCGCGCAGCGCGTCGTCGGTGCCGGCGCCGGCGACGAACCGGCGGACGACGTCCCGGGTGAACGGGGCCGTCGCGACGAGCCGCTCCACCTGGGATGACCGGGAGGCGGCGAGGATGACGGAACGGAGCATGGGCCGAGCCTAACGCCCACCCCGGCACCCGCGCCGGGCACGTGTTAGGCGGGGGCCCTTGTTATCAGCCTGGCGATAAGAAGGGCCCCCGCCAAACGCACCGCGCCATGTCCGCGCCGAGTCGTCTACCGTTGGGGCGTGAACTTCGACGCGTACGCCCGGACCGGGGTCGAGCTCGTCAACGCCCGGCTGGACGACCTCGACGGCCTGCGGGCCCTCTTCCCGGACGAGAACGCCTGGATGCGCGACGAGGTCGCGGAGCGGGACCTCGCCATCTTCCGGCGAGCACAGAAACGCCTGCGGGACGTCTTCGAGTACGGCACCTCGGGCCGGGATGCCGACGCCGTGACGGAGCTGAACGCGCTGCTGGAGGCGTTCCCGGTGCAGCCCCGCATCTCCGGCCACGACTCCTCGGACTGGCACATGCACGTGACCAGCCGGGGCGCCTCGGTCTCCTCCGAATACCTGGCCGGGGCGGTCTGGGGGCTGTCGGTCTGGCTCTGCGAGTACGGCAGCGCCCGGTTCGGGGTCTGCGCGGACGAGCGCTGCGGCAACGTCTACCTGGACACCTCGTCGAACTGCTGCCGGCGGTTCTGCTCCGAGCGGTGCGCCACCCGCTCGCACGTGGCGGCGCACCGCGCCCGCAAGCGTGCCGCGGTCGGCGAGCAGGCGGTGCCGGCCCAGCCGCTCGCCCCGGTCAGCTGACCGCTGCGGTGTTCACCCGGCCCGCCGGCCGTCGGCGGCGCGGCCAGGCGTCTCGGCGGCGCGGTCAGGCGTCGACGGGTGAGGGCGCGGTCAGGTTGGCCCGGGCGAACGCCAGCGACTCGCGCAGGTCCGCCTCCCGGACCGCGCGGCTCTTCGCGCCCCGGGTGGTCACCTCCACCGCCACCGAGCCGGTGAAGCCGCGCCCGGCCAGCGAGCGGAGCAGCTCCGCGCAGGGCTGACCGCCCCGGCCCGGCACCAGGTGCTCGTCCCGCCCCTCGCCGGTGCCGTCGCCCAGGTGCACGTGCGCGAGCCGGCTGCCCATCCGGTCGGCCATCGCCAGCGCGTCCGTGTGCGAGGCCGCGCAGTGCGACAGGTCGAGCGTGTAGGCGGCGTAACCGGCGTCGGTCGGGTCCCAGCCCGGGACGTACGGCACGAACTGCCGGCCGGCCATCCGCACCGGGAACATGTTCTCCACCGCGAAGCGGAGCCCACCGAACTGCCCGGCGATGGCGTCCAGGCCGTCGGTGAACGTACGCGCGTAGTCACGCTGCCAGGTGAACGGCGGATGCACCACCACGGTCGGCGACTCCAGCGTCTCGGCCAGCTCAGCGGCGCGGCGCAGCCGCTCCCACGGGTCGGGGCTCCACACCCGCTGGGTGACCAGCAGGCAGGGCGCGTGCACCGACAGCACCGGAATGTCGTAGTGCTCGGACAGGCCGCGCAGCGCGCCCGCGTCCTGGCTCACCGGGTCGGTCCAGACCATCACCTCGACGCCGTCGTAGCCGAGCGCGGAGGCGAGCTGGAACGCCGCCGCGGTCCGTTCGGGAAAGACCGAGGACGTGGACAGGAGCACCGGGACGCGGGAAGTCACACCCCTTAGGGTAGCCGCACCCGCCAGGAGGCATCGGGACGAGCAGCCGCAAAATCACCCAGAGCGACCGCTCGAATCACATCGGTGCAAGCTGATCCAGCCGGCGTAGGATGACCCCTTCGCGCAACGCCCAGGGGCAGATGTCCACGCTGTCGACGTCGAGCCGGCGCATCACCGCCTCGGCCACCACCGCGCCGGCCAGGAGCTGGTGCGCCCGCTGCGCGCTGACGCCCTCCAGCTCCGGCAGGTGAGCCGGCGGAATGTGCCGGACGAACCCGAGCACCTGCCGCAAGCCGGTGCGGGTCAGGCTGCGCCGCGCCCAGAGACCGGCGCCGGACGGCGCGGCGCCGGCCAACCTCGCCAGCGAGCGGAACGTCTTGGAGGTGGCCACCGGACGCTCCCAGCCCACCTCGGTCAGCTGCTTCACCACCGGGTCGAGCTGCGCGTCCACGTACTCCCGCAGGTCCTCCACGGCCCGGGCGGGTGGCGGCGTCAGCCCGGCCGGGTCGATCGCCAGCCGCTCCCGGCTGAGCCGGCCCGCGCCGAGCGGCAACGAGACCGCCACGTCCGGATGCTCGTCGATGCCGGCGGCAAGCTCCAGCGAGCCACCGCCGATGTCGAGCGCCAGCAACCGCCCGGCGGACCAACCGAACCACCGCCGCACCGCGAGGAACGTCATCCGCGCCTCGTCCGCGCCGGAGAGCACCCCCAGACGTACGCCGGTCTCGTCGCGGACCCGGGCCAGCACCTCGCCGGCGTTCGTGGCGTCGCGGACCGCGCTCGTGGCGAACGCCAACAGGTCCTCGGCGCCCAGCCCGTCCGCCGCCGCCCGCGCCATGCCGACGGCCTCGACCAGCCCGTCGGCGCCGGCGTCGGTCAACGCGCCGTCGGGGCCGATCTGCTCGGCCAGCCGCAGCACCACCTTCTCCGAGTGGGCCGGCCAGGGATGCGCGCCGTGGTGGGCGTCGACCACCAACAGGTGCACCGTGTTGGAACCGACGTCGAGGACACCCAGTCGCATGGGAAGCACCCTAGGGCCAACACGTTTCGTCGGCTCACCGGCCGGTCGAGGTGACCGCGCGTACGCTGGTCGGGTGACAGGGCAGATCGAGCTTCACGTGCTGGTGGACGACCCGGACGACCCGCGTAGCCGCGAGGTCGGGCTGGACTTTCCGCGGGAGTGGATCGAGTTCGTCGACCCGGCCGACCCGAAGCACGTCGTCCGGGCCGACCTGACCTGGCTGCTCTCCCGCTGGACGTGCATCTTCGGCCGGGGCTGCCACGGCATCGTCGCCGGGCGGGCCGCCGACGGGTGCTGCTCGCACGGCGCGTTCTTCACCGACTCCGACGACGAGAAGCGGGTCCGGGCTGCGGTCAAGCGGCTCACGCCGGAGACCTGGCAGCACTTCCGTCGCGGCTTCAAGAACTGGACCGAGAACGACACGGTTGACGGCAAGACGCCGGCCCGGCGCACCGCCACCCGGGCGGTGGACGCGCCGTGCGTGTTCCTCAACGACGCCGACTTCCCCGCCGGCGGTGGCTGCGCCCTGCACGCCCAGGCGCTGCGCGACGGCGTGCACCCGCTGGAATACAAGCCGGACGTCTGCTGGCAACTGCCGGTCCGCCGCGACCAGGAGTGGCACAAGCGGCCGGACAACACCAAGGTCCTGATCTCCACGCTGGCCGAGTTCGACCGGCGCGGCTGGGGCGCCGGCGGCCACGACCTGGACTGGTGGTGCACCTCCTCCACCGACGCGCACGTCGGCGCCGAGCCGATGTACGTCTCCTACGGCCCGGAGCTGACCGCGCTGATCGGTGCGCCTGCGTACGCGAAGCTGGCCGAACTGTGCGCCGCCCGCCACCGTCAGGGCCAGATCGCCCCGCACCCCGCCAGCGAGTAAGGAAGGGGCCCCTATTAACGCTTCCGGTAGAGGAAGGGGCCCCGCTTAACGCTTGGGGAACGCCGCGTCGACGAGCGCCTGGGCACTACGCCGGGCCGCCTCGGCGACCGCCGGGTCGGCGTCGAGCACACCCCCGGCAAGACCGCCGTCGAGCACCAGGGTGAGCTGCCGGGCCAACAGCTCCGGCTCGGCCGCCCCGGCCTGCCGGGCCAGGTCGGTCACCCAGGCCCGCACCGCGTTCTTGTGCTCGACCGTACGGGCGTGCACCGGGCCGCCAGCGGGCGACTCGGCCGCGGTGTTGATGAACGCGCAGCCGTGATAGCCCTCCCGACGGCAGGCCCCGGTGAGCGCGTCGAACATCCCGACGAGCTGGGCCCGGGGATCGTCGCCGGCCGCCCGGGCCGCGTCCCGCAACGCGCCGGACCAGGCCCGGTCGACCTTCTCCAGGTACGCTAGGACGAGGTCGTCCTTGCTCGGGAAGTGCTTGTAGAGCGTCGCCTTCGCGACGCCGGACTCGGCGATCACCGTATCCACCCCGACGCCACGCGGCCCGTACGTGTAGAACAGCCGGAACGCGGTCGCCAGGATGCGCTCCCGGGCGGCGCCGGCGGGAGTGCGGGCCATGGGTCCTCCTCGGTGTCGGTCGAAGCCTATCTGTTCACACCCTTCAAGTAGACAGACCTGTCTGTTAGTCTCGGTCGCACCGAGCGACGCATCGGCGTCGCGCAATATCGGAGGACGGATTCCACATGCGTATCGCAGTGCTGGGCACCGGCGTGGTCGGACGGGCGATCGCCGCTCGCACGACCGAACTGGGCCACGAAGTCGTCGTCGGCACCCGTGACGTCGCCGCCACCCGGGACGCAGACTGGGGCGACTGGGCCACCGGCCACCCCGGAGTCGCCCTCGCCGTCCACGCCGACGCCACCGCCGGCGCCGACCTGGTGGTGAACGCAACAAGCGGCGACGGCTCCCTCCCCACACTCCACGCGGCGGGCGCGGAGAACCTGGCCGGCAAGGTCCTGCTCGACATCGCCAATCCGCTCGACTTCAGCCGGGGCTTTCCGCCCACCCTGTCGGTGCTCAACGACGACTCACTCGCCGAACGGATCCAGCGGACGTTTCCCCGTACCCGGGTGGTGAAGGCGCTCAACACGCTCACCGCCGACCTGATGACACACCCCCGGCAACTCGGCGGCGGGGACCACAGCGTCTTCGTGTCCGGCGACGACGCCGAGGCCAAGAAGACGGTCGCCGAGCTGCTCATCAGCTTCGGCCACACCGACGTGATCGACCTTGGCGACATCACCACGGCACGGGGCACCGAGATGCTGATGCCGATCTGGCTGCGTCTCTACGGCCGACTGGGCACCCCGTTGTTCAACGTCAAGGTCGTACGCTGAAAGGCCGGCACCCGTTGTTGCGGGTGCCGGCCTTCGTGCGTGCTTACTTGTTCCAGTGCTTGGTGACGAGGTCGGTGGCCTGGTTCTCCCACTGGGCGTAGGCGTCGGGGTAGGCGCTCACCTGGACGGTCTGGGCGGCCTTGGTCAGGGGCATGTCCTGCCAGCCGTCGACCTGCTTCAGGCCCTTCAGGAACGCCAGCGTCGAGTATTCGGGGTCGGTGATCTGCTCCGGGCTACCCCAACCGCTCGACGGGCGCTGCTGGAACAGACCCAGGGAGTCGTGGTCGTTGGTGTCGCCCAGGTGGCCCAGGTTCTCCAGCTTCGACTCCTGCAAGCTGGTGGCGATGGAGATGACCGCCGCCCGCTCGGGCAGGCCCGCCTTCTTCGTCGCGGCGATGATCGCCTTGACGTTGGCGGTCTGCTCACCGTTGAGCGTGATGGTCGACTGCTTGCCCTCGGCCTGCGCCACGGCCGCGGCGGCGGCGGGCTTGGCGGTGTGGGGGGTGTCGGCGTGAGCGGCGATCGGACCGGCGAACACACCACCGGTGAACGCCAGACCAGCGATACCCAGGACACTCTTACGCAGAATCGTGTTCATGGGGGGCTCCATTCCGGGGGTCGACACACACGCCGAGCGGGGGTGGTCGGCGCGCGGGCGAGCACCGTCAGGCGCTCAAAGTTCGGGGGTTCCGGCGGCCTTCGCGGGGCGGGGCCTCAACGCGGGTGGGCCGGAGTGACTGTGTAACGACCGGCTACCCACCGTCATTCCCGGGGGCAGGGTCGGCCGCGCGGCATGGGCGCGCCGGCCTTCCTCGGTCGTTCACCGGGTTACAACGCCCCCACCCCCGCGACGATTCCGCCGCCAGAGTGCCACCCACCACCCCCGAACCCGACACCCCACCCACCCGCACACGAAGACACCCACACCGTTCCACCCAGGCGCCACCACGCCCACGACCGGAACGCCAGAGGTGTCTCCACGCGCTGCAGACGTCCATGACGCTCCACCCGCGCGCTGTCAAGGCCGCGAGTGGAGCGCTATGGATCCCCACCTCGTCCAGTTGATCATGAAGTTGACCGCCGGGAGAGCGCTCCCCGGCACCGCCAACTTCATGATCAACGCACTTCCCATCCGCGCGCCCGTGGAGATCCGGACCGGCGGGCTTCGTCGCTCGACCCCCCCGACGAAAGGACGGAATCCGGCGCGCCCACGAGACGGGCATCTGCCCGGGGCAGACCCACGCCCGCCGGGGCGGTCACGGCTCGAACTTGTAGCCCAGACCCCGCACCGTGACGATGTAGCGCGGCGTGGACGGCTCCGGCTCGATCTTCGACCGCAACCGCTTCACGTGCACGTCGAGCGTCTTGGTGTCGCCCACGTAGTCGGCCCCCCAGACGCGGTCGATGAGCTGCCCTCGGGTGAGCACCCGGCCGGCGTTGCGCAGCAGCAGCTCCAGCAGCTCGAACTCCTTGAGCGGCAGTTGCACGCCGGCCCCGTCCACGGTCACCACGTGGCGCTCGATGTCCATCCGAACCGGGCCGGCGGCAAGCGTCGGCGCTCCCGTCTCGTTGGCCTCGGCGGTCTGCCGGCGCAGCACCGCCCGGATCCGGGCGACCAGCTCACGCGGCGAGTAGGGCTTCGTCACGTAGTCGTCGGCGCCGATCTCCAGGCCGACCACCTTGTCGATCTCGCTGTCCCGGGCGGTGACCATGATGATCGGTACGTGCGACCGCTGGCGGAGCTGACGGCAGACCTCGGTGCCCGACATCTCCGGCAGCATCAGGTCGAGCAGCACGATGTCCGCGCCGGTCCGGTCGAACTCGGTGAGGGCGGAGGTGCCCGTCGCCGCGACGGAGACCTCGAACCCCTCCTTGCGGAGCATGTAGGACAGGGCGTCGGAGAACGACTCTTCGTCCTCGACCACCAGTACGCGGCTCAACGGGTGTTCCTTTCCTGTGGTCAGACCTGCCGGAGCTCGGCCGGGCCGGCCTCGATCCCAGCGGAGGCGAGTGTCGCCTCCAGGTCGTCCGGGGGGCGGGCAGGCAGCCGGAGGGTGAACGTCGAACCCCCACCAAGAGTGCTCGACACATCCACCCGGCCGCCATGGTTGCTGGCGATGTGTTTGACGATGGCCAGTCCCAGGCCGGTGCCGCCGGTCGAGCGCGATCGGGCCTGGTCGGCGCGGTAGAAGCGCTCGAAGATCCGGTCGACCTCGTTCGGGGCGATGCCGATGCCCTGGTCGGCGACCGCGATCTCGACGTGCTCGTCGGTGCCCCGCACGGTCATCCGGACCGTGGTGTCCTCGGCCGAGTAGTTGACCGCGTTCTCCACCAGGTTCGCCACCGCCGTGGCGAGTTGGCTGTCGCTCCCGTACACGGTCAGGCCCCGCTGCCCGCCCACGACGATCTCCACCCGGCGGGCGGTGGCCGGGGTGCGGGTCCGGTCGATCACCTCCGCGAGCACCCAGTCCACGGAGACCGGTTCGGGCGCCGGCTGCGGCTCGGCGCCCTGGAGCCGGGTGAGTTCCAGCAACTCCTGCACCAACCGGCCGAGCCGGGTCGACTCGTGCTGGATCCGTTCGGCGAACCGCCGCGCGGCGACCAGGTCCTCGGACAGGTCGGGCGCGCCGTCGCCGGCCGGCTCGGTGGCGTCGACGAGCGCCTCGGCCAGCAGTTGGAGGGCGCCGATCGGGGTCTTCAGCTCGTGGCTCACGTTCGCCACGAAGTCCCGGCGCACCCGGGCCAGGCGGTGCGACTCGGTGACGTCGACCGCCTCGATCGAGATGTAGCCGGCGCCCAGCCCCATGGCCCGCAGGTGCACGCCGAGCGGGTTGTCGCCGGCGCTGTCGCGACCCCGCGGCAGGTCGAGCTCGATCTCGCGACGCACGCCCGTGCGCCGGACCTGCCCGGCGAGGGTACGGATCAACGGGTGCGCCGCGATCGACCCGGGTGTCGCCCCGGCCCGGAGCAGGCCCATCGCCCGGGCCGCCGGGTTCACCAGCACCGGCGTGTCGTCCGCGTCGAGCACCACCACGCCGGCTCGAAGCGAGTCGATCGTCTTGCGGCCGAGCCCGGAGAGGCCCCCCTGCGCTTCGTCCGGAATCGTCGGCCTCCCTGCGTCACGGCGGGAGGTCCCGCCGCCCCGCGACGCCCACCGGCGCCGCCATTCCGTCACGGAACCGGACAGCGTCGATCCGGCGACCAGTCCGGCCACCAACGCCACGGCCACCGCGATGGCCACTGCCCATTCCACCCGGCGATCGTAGGGTCATTGTTAACCCAAGGAACGGGCACAAAGGGACGAATCACTCTCGCTTCCGAGAATGTTCACCCATGGGTCCCGCGTCGTTCATCCGCGTTCACCCTGGTGCCGGCCGTCCGGCCTACCGTGGGGCGCGCACCTGCTCACGCCGTACCCGCCTCGGGCCGCGGCCCCCGACCCCAGGAAGTGACGATGCGCGACGAGTTCCGGGCCGACCTGCAGATTGTCAGCCAACTGCTGGTGGACATGGCCGAGGCGGTGCGCGCGGCCATGCGGCAGGCCACCAAGGCGCTTCTCACCGCCGACCGCGGCGCGGCCGAGACGGTGATCGCGCGGGACGCCGAGATCGACGAGCTCTACCGGCACGTGGAGGAGCGGGTCTGCGACCTGCTGGCCCGGCAGGCCCCGGTCGCCTCCGACCTGCGAGCCATGATCACCGCTCTGCACGTGGCCGCCGACCTGGAGCGGATGGGTGACCTGGCCGACCACGTGGCCAAGACGGCGCTGCGCCGGCACCCCTCCCCGGCGGTGCCGGCCGAGCTGCGGCCGGTCTTCACCGACATGGCCGGCATCGCCGACCGGATGGCCGAGAAGATCGGCGCGGTGCTGGCCAAGCCCGACGCCGATGTCGCCGCCGAGCTGGACCGGGACGACGACGCCATGGACGACCTGCACAAGAGTCTGTTCGGCGTGCTGCTCGGCGACGACTGGCCGTACGGGGTGGAGACGGCGATCGACGCGACCCTGCTGGGCCGCTTCTACGAGCGCTTCGCCGACCACGCGGTGAACGCCGGCGAGCACGTGGTCTACCTGATCACCGGCGCCCCGTCGGCCTGACCACCGAGGAGCAAGGAAGGGGCCCTTCTTAACAGGGGAGTGTTAAGAAGGGCCCCTTCCTCTACCAGAGGCGTTAAAAGGGGCCCCCGCCTTACATCAGCGGCCCTGGTTGGCTACCGCGGCGGCGGCTGCCTTGGCGGCCTCGGGGTCGAGGTAGGTGCCGCCGAGCACCTGCGGACGCAGGTCGGCGTCCAGGTCGTAGCGCAGCGGGATGCCGGTGGGGATGTTCAGCTTGGCGATCGCCTCGTCGGAGATCTGGTCGAGGTGCTTGACCAACGCGCGCAGCGAGTTGCCGTGCGCGGCCACCAGCACCGTCCGACCGGCCAGGATGTCCGGCACGATCGAGTCGTACCAGTAGGGCAGCATCCGCTCGACGACGTCCTTCAGGCACTCGGTGCGCGGCATCAGCTCGGTCGGCAGCAGCGCGTACCGGGGGTCGCCGACCTGCGACCACTCGTCGTTGTCGTCGATCGGCGGCGGCGGCGTGTCGTACGACCGGCGCCAGAGCATGAACTGCTCCTCGCCGTACTCGTCCAGGGTCTGCTTCTTGTTCTTGCCCTGGAGGGCGCCGTAGTGGCGCTCGTTGAGCCGCCACGACCGGCGTACCGCGATCCAGTGCCGGTCGGCGGCGTTCAGCGCCAGCTCGGCGGTGCGGATCGCCCGGCGCATCACGCTCGTGTGCACCACGTCCGGCAGCAGGTCGTGCTCGCGGAGCAGCTCGCCGCCACGCCGCGCCTCGGTCTCGCCCTTGGCGGTCAGGTCGACGTCGACCCACCCGGTGAAGAGGTTCTTGGCGTTCCAGTCGCTCTCGCCGTGCCGCAGCAGGACCAGCGTCCCGACGGTGGGTCCTTCGCTCGCAGTCATGCGGATCATCCTGCCGTACCGGCCGGGCGGACACGCGGGGACCTGTGGTGACGACCACCACGTGGAAATGCGGATGACCGGCGTTCCGGCGCGGGACTAGGTTGTAAGGCATCTGAGATAGATCGGTCATTACCATTCGGGGGCACGGGGATGCGGACGGTGCGGGGTTGGTTCCGGGACACGGCGGGCGGGTTGCCGCGTTCCTTCTGGTACCTCTGGACCGGCACCCTGATCAACCGGCTCGGCTCGTTCGTCCTGGTCTTCCTCGCCATCTACCTGACCCAGCAGCGGGGCTTCTCGGCCGCGCAGGCCGGTCTGGTGATCGGGCTCTGGGGCGCCGGCGGCGCCGTTGGCACCACCGTCGGCGGCACCCTGACCGACCGCTGGGGCCGGCGGCCCACGCTGCTCACCGCGCACCTCGGCGCCGCCACCATGATGGTCGCGCTCGGCCTGGCCCGGCCGCTCTGGGCGGTGGCGGTGGGCGCGCTGCTGCTCGGCATGTTCGCGGAGGCGGCCCGCCCGGCCTTCGGCGCGATGATGATCGACGTGGTGCCGGAGAAGGACCGGCTCCGCGCGTTCTCGCTCAACTACTGGGCGATCAACCTCGGCTTCGCCTGCGCCGCGGTCCTGGCCGGACTCGCCGCCGAGGCCGGTTACCTGCTGCTCTTCCTGGTGGACGCGACCACCATGCTCGTCACCGCGCTGATCATCTTCACCCGGGTGGGCGAGACCCGGACCGCGCCGGCCGGTCCGGTCGGCAGGAGCCAGCCGGCCCCGGCGGGTGCGCTGCGCACCATCCTGCGCGACCGGGTCTTCCTCGGTTTCGTGGCGCTCAACCTGTTCGCCGCGCTCGTCTTCCTCCAGCACATCTCGATGCTCCCGATCGCCATGGCCGACTCCGGGCTCAGCCCCGCCACCTACGGCTCGGTGATCGCGCTCAACGGCGTGCTCATCGTGATCGGGCAGCTCTTCGTGCCCCGGCTCATCGCCGGCCGGAGCCGGTCGCACGTACTGGCGCTCGCCGCACTGATCATGGGCGTCGGGTTCGGGCTCACCGCACTCGCCGACACGGTCTGGCTCTACGGGCTCACGGTGCTGATCTGGACGCTCGGCGAGATGCTCAACTCGCCCTCCAACGCCACCCTGATCGCGGAGTTGTCGCCGGCCGCGCTGCGCGGTCGCTACCAGGGCGTCTTCTCGCTCTCCTGGCAGCTCGCCGGCGCCAGCGCGCCGATCCTCGGCGGCCTGCTCCGGGAGCAGGCCGGTAACACCGCGCTCTGGCTGGCCTGCGCCGGGATCGGCGCCGTGGCGGCGGTCGCGCACCTGGTCTCCGGCCCGGCCCGGGAGCGCCGCGCCACCCGGCTCCGCGCCGCCGGGACGGCCGTCGCGCCGGTCACCCTGGCCCGCACCCCGGCGCCCGAGGCGGCCGAGGCCGCGGCCACGTCACCCGCCGCGCCGGTCCAGGTCGGTTCCTGAGTACGCCGCTGGGTACGGTACCTGGGCGTATCGGTAAGGAAACCTTCCTGGAGGACTGGTGCACGGCCTGCGGCGCTGGTGGGACGACACGGCCGGTGGACTGCCCGCCACCTTCTGGTACCTCTGGACCGGGCTGCTGATCAACCGGGCCGGCGCGTTCGCGCTGCTGTTCCTGTCGCTCTATCTCACCTCCGCGCGGGACGCCTCCCCGTCGCTGGCCGGGCTGGTCGTCGGCGCGTACGGCATCGGCGGCGCGGCCGGCACGCTGCTCGGCGGTGTCCTGGCCGACCGGTGGGGCCGGCGGGCCACGCTGCTCGCCGCCCACCTGGCCGCGGCCGGGCTGATGGCGGCGCTGGCGTTCAGCCGGCACCTGGCGGTGATCGCCGTGCTGGCCGCGCTCGTCGGGGTGGCGCACTCGATGCCGGGTCCGGCGTTCGTGGCCGCGATCGTGGACGTGGTGCCGCAGGCGGCCCGATCCCGGGCGTTCAACCTCCAGTTCTGGGCGTTCAACCTGGGCATGGCGGTGGCGTCGCTGCTGGCCGGTGTGCTCGCCGAGGCGAGCTTCCTGGCGCTGTTCCTGGTGGATGCCGGGGCCACGCTGGCCGCGGCCGTGGTCATCGCGCTCACGGTGCCCGAGACGTTGGCCCGCCAGGCGGTGACCCCGCGGGCCGTGACGGGCCGGCGACCCGGGCTGCACACCGCGCTCACCGACCGCACCTTCCTCGCGTTCGTCGGGCTGACCTTCCTGCTGGCCGTGCTGACCATGCAGACGTCGACGATCATGCCGCTGGCGATGCGCGCGGACGGACTGCGCCCGAGCGCGTACGGGCTGGTGGTGGCGCTCGGCGGGGCGCTGATCGTGGTCGGGCAGTTGTTCGTGCCCCGGCTGATCGAGGCGCACCGCTCCTCGACCGTGCTGGCCGTCTCCACCGGGCTGATGGCGCTCGGGTTCGGCACGTTGACAGTCGCCGACGGGCTGCCGCTGTATCTCGGCGCGGCCGTGGTCTGGACGGTCGGGCAGATGCTCGCCGCCCCGCCGAACGCCCAGATCAACGCCGACCTGGCCCCGCCCCGACTGCGGGCCCGCTACCAGTCGGTCTTCTACCTGACGTTCCCGGCGGCGTCCTTCGTGGCGCCCGCGCTCGGCGGCCTCAGCCTGGAGCATCTCGGCGAGCGGCACTGGCTGGTGGTGGGCGGGCTGGGCCTGTGCGCCGCGGCCGGGCACCTGCTCGCCGGCGGCCCTCGGGAACGCCGGGTCGCCGCGTTGCGGGCCGCCGCCCGGGAGCCGGAGAAGGTCCGCCGCTGAACAACGGCAGAGCGCCCATCCCGACCCCCGTCGGGATGGGCGCTCTGACCGTACGCCCGGCGGCGGCGGGCGACACTCACCCCCGTAAGCGTCGCCCGCTCGCGCCGCCGGTTTCCACGGGCGGCACCGTCCCCCAACGGTGTGCTCCACCCGATCATCGCGCATCGCTTGCGCGGATCTGATCGATCCGCCGCTCCCCCGAACGAAAACAAGCGCAACGCGGTGCAATAAAGCTAGTTCGCGCAGATTCCGGATTCAACCCGCATCGCTGTCTTACCCGTCACAGCACCGATGTCGGAAATCCGCCCGTCCCTGCTCCGGCCTCCGACCATCGCCAACACGGAGTTCCCGGCGACCATTCCCGTAAACCCTCAACCGTCCTCGCGATTCGGGTTCTCCGTGCGGAAGAAGTTGCTCTGCCGGCCGTCCCGCATCTGCTCCTGATAGATCAGGTTCAGCCGCCGCGAGTCGAATGTCCGGAACCAGTCGTCCCAGGCGATTTCCCGGATCCGGCTGCTCTCCCGGTAACCCGGAATGTTGAAGGTCAGCACCCCGGGCCGGTCGCCCCGCTCCGTGCCGGCGATGGTGGCCGGCTTCGCGCCCCGGGCCCGGGCCCAACGCTGGATCACCTCGTGGTTGCGGGTCACCAGGCTGCGACCGGGACGCTCCGGACGATCGGCGAGCGACATGATGAGCTGCGAGGACCCGATCGACCTACTGGACGCGGGCCCGCGCGTCGGCGCGGCCTGCGCACGAGCCGACGCCGCCTTCCGCGCCGGGGCCGCCTTCGCCCGCGACGACGTCGCCTTCGCGCGAGCGGGCGCCGCCTTGCGCGTACCCGTCGCCTTGGCCCTGGCCCCGGTCGCCCGGGCGGCCGGGGCGGACTTGGCCGGCGTCGCCGCGCGGCGCGACGCCGTGGTGCTCTTCCTCGCCGCGGTGGTCTTCTTCGCGGCGCCTGCCCTGCGGGTGGCTGAGGGCCGGCCGGCCGGGCCGGTGCTCCGCCGGGCCGCGCCGCCACGCCCCTCCGCGCGCATGGTCCGCGCGAGTGTCTTCACCAGCTCCGGCTTGCGCAGCGTGGAGGTCCCGGAGACCCCACGACGGCGGAGCTGGCCCCGGATGTCGTCGACCTTCATCCGGGAGATCTCGGACTCCGACACCATCGGGGTGTTCGGGGTCCGGTTACCGGTTTGCCGCTTGGTGCGGGTCGCGGTCGCGCCGCGACCTGAGCTGTTGCGCTGAGCCATGGGACACGCTCCTCGACAGTCCGTCCTCGGCCCGCGGTGGGTCCCAGTGCTCCGCACCGCGCGGTGCGGCATACCCGTCAGGAGGGCTCCGAACCTCCGGCGGCCGAACCGGCCGGGGCCGAGGGCTCGAAGAGGTGGGCGAACGCGGCCAGGTTGGCGGTCGACTCGCCCCGCTTGACCCGCCACTCCCACTCCCGGCGGATGGCGGTGCCGAACCCGATCTCCAGCATGCTGTCGAACGACTCGTCGGCGTAGGTGAGCACGGAGCCGAACAGACGGTCCAGCTCGTCCGCGTCGACGCCGGCCAGGTTGACCCGGCCGGTCAGGTAGACGTCGCCGACCGCATCGATGGAGAACGAGACGCCGTACATCCGCGCGTTGCGTTGGAGCAGCCAGGCCCACAGCTCCTCGCGGCGCTCGTCGGGCTGGCGCATCACGAACGCCTCGATCCGCAGCGCGTGCTCGCCGACGATCAGGTTGCAGATCGTCTTGAGCTTGTGCGTGCCCGGCAGGGTCACCGCGTACGACGTCTCGCCGGTCGACTCCCACTCCAGCTCGCGCTCCGCGCAGACGGCCTCGATCAGGGCGGCGACCTCACTCGTGCGGCTCATCGCACCCACTCTACGGTCGCCGGGCGGCGGTCGCCGGGTGGCGGCGCGGTCACCAGGAGCAGGCGAGGGCCGGATCGCCGAGCCGGCCGGCCAGCCGGGCCCGGTGCTCGGTGATCGCCTCCCCGTAGACCGTGAGCAGGCCGGAGACGGTCCGGTCCCAGGAGAAGTCGCGGGCGTGCCGCTCCGCCCCGCGGGCCAGTGCGGCCCGACGCCTCCGCTCGGGCAGCAGGCGGGCCAGGGCACGCGCCCAGTCGACCGGGTCGTGCCCGTCGATGAGCATCCCGCTGACGCCGTCGCGTACCGCGGTGACGAGGCCGCCCACGGCGGCGGCCAGCACCGGCGTGCCACACGCCTGGGCCTCCAGCGCGACCAGCCCGAACGACTCGTTGTGCGACGGTACGGCGACCAGGTCGGCGGCCCGGTAGAGGGCGGGCAGGTCCTCGCCGATCCGCGGCGGCAGGAAACGCACCCGGTCGGCCACGCCGAGCGAGTGGGACAGCTCGATCAGCGCGGTGGGCCGGTCCAGCCCGCTGCCACTCGGACCGCCGCAGATCACCACGGTCAGCTCGCGGGCGAGCGCGGGCTCCCGTTCCCGCAGCGCGGCGATCGCGCGGATCAGCACGTCCGGGGCCTTGAGTGGCTGGATCCGGCCGACGAACGCGACCACGTACCCGTCCACCGGCAGGCCGAGACGGCGGCGGGCGGCGCGGGCCACGGCCTCCCGGTCGCCCGGGGCGGGGCGGAACCGGTCCAGGTCCACGCCCGGCTCCACCACGGCCACCCGGTCGGGGTCGGCCGCGTACCGGTCGAGCAGGTCGCGGGCCTCGACCCGGGTGTTGGCGATCAGGCGGTCCGCCTCGGCGACCACCTGCTCCTCGCCGATCACCCGGGCTTTCGGCTCGGGCCGGTCCCCGACGGCGAGCCGGGCGTTCTTGACCTTGGCGAGGGTGTGCGCGGTGTGCGCCAGCGGAACGCCCCACCGCTCCTTCGCCAGCCAACCCACCTGCCCGGAGAGCCAGTAGTGCGAGTGGATCAGGTCGTAGTGACCCGGTGGGCGGGCCGCCTCGGCGCGCAGCACGCCTGCGGTGAAGGCACAGAGCTGACCCGGCAGTTCCTCCTTGGTCAGCCCCTCCAGCGGCCCGGCCGTGACGTGCCGGACGGTCACCCCGGGGGCCATCTCCACCACCGGAGGCAGGTCGCCGGAGGTAGCCCGGGTGAAGATCTCCACCTCGACGTCGGCCGCGGCCAACCGGCGGGCGACCTCCAGGATGTAGACGTTCATGCCGCCCGCGTCACCGGTGCCGGGTTGGTGCAGCGGCGAGGTGTGCACCGAGAGAGTGGCGATACGGCGGGGCCGGGGCCACGGCAACGCACCACGCTGACGACCGACACCGGTGTGCAACTCCGCCACGTCCGCTCCCTCTGTCACGGTTGATGCCGTCCCGCACGACCGGCGCTTCTCGGTCAACCCGTACGCCGGATGTCATCTTCCCCATCGGGGTTCGGAAATACCTGACGCGGGCTCCCGGGCGTGACGGACCTCATCGCGGCACGGGCCGGGGCGGCGGGAGAGAATGGCCGGATGACCTCTGTTGCCATCGTCACCGGAGCATCGAGCGGGATCGGCGCGGCCACCGCCCGCCGGCTGGCCGCCGAGGGTTTCCACGTGCTCGCCGCCGCGCGGCGTACCGACCGGTTGGCCGCGCTCGTCGCGGAGATCGAGGCGGCCGGCGGCGCGGCCACCGCGGTGGCCTGCGACGTGACCTCGGACGGGTCCGTCGCCGGCCTGGCCGCCGCGGCGGACGCCGCGCCCGGGCCGGTCACCCTGCTGGTGAACAACGCCGGCGGGGCCCGCGGCGTGGACCCGGTCGAGACCGCCGACGTGGGCGACTGGCAGTGGATGTACGACGTCAACGTGCTCGGCACGCTGCGGGTCACCAAGGCGCTGCTCCCCGCGCTGGAGCGCTCCGGCGCGGGGACCGTGGTGATCGTCAGCTCGACCGCCGGTCACGTCGTCTACGAGGGTGGCGGCGGCTACACGGCGGCCAAGCACGCGCAGACCGCGATCGCCGGCACGCTCCGGCTGGAACTGTCCGGGCGGCCGGTCCGGGTGGTCGAGATCGACCCCGGCATGGTGCGGACCGAGGAGTTCGGCCTGGTCCGCTTCGGCGGTGACGCCGACCGCGCCGAGGCGGTCTATGCCGGGGTGGCCGAGCCGCTGGTCGCCGACGACGTGGCCGACTGCGTCGCCTGGTGCGCCACCCGCCCGCACCACGTCAACGTGGACCAGCTCGTGGTCCGTCCGCTGGCCCAGGCCGCCCAGCACAAGGTGCACCGGAAATTCTGATGGAACGGCCGCTCGGCGTCGTCACCCGGGGCACGACGAACCCGAACCGGCTCCGGCGGGTGGACAACTGGATCGCCGCGGTCGGCGGCGATCCGCTCCGCGCCGCCGCCGACCCGCTCGTGGTGGATCTGGGGTACGGCGCCACCCCGGTCACCGCGGTCGAGCTGCGGGCCCGGCTCGCCACCCGGGTCCGCCCGGACGTGCGGGTGGTCGGCCTGGAGATCGATCCGGTACGCGTGGCCGCCGCCCAGCCGGCCGCCGACCCGCCCGGCCTCACGTTCGCCCGGGGCGGCTTCGAGTTGGCCGGGCTGCGTCCCGCGCTGGTGCGGGCGTTCAACGTGCTGCGCCAGTACGACGAGGGCGAGGTGGCCGACGCTTGGCGCACGGTCACCGACCGGCTGGCGCCAGGCGGGCTGCTGGTGGAGGGGACCTGCGACGAGTTGGGGCGACTCGGCGCCTGGGTGCTGCTCGACGCCGCCGGCCCGCGCACGCTCACCCTGGCCGCGAAGCTGACCACGCTGGCGAGCCCGGCGTCGCTTGCCGAGCGGTTACCGAAGGCGCTGATCCACCGCAACGTCCCCGGTGAGCGCGTGCACGACCTGCTCGACGCGCTGGAGCACGCCTGGCGCTCCGCCGCCGGCTACGCCCCGTTCGGCCCACGCCAGCGCTGGCTGCGCACGGTGGCGACGGTCAAGGAGTCGGGCTGGCCGGTCCAGGACCGCCCGGCCGCCTGGCGCCACGGCTACCTGACCCTCCCTTGGCCCGCCGTAGCCCCCTGATCCTCGCGGCTCGCGGCTCGCGGCTCGCGGCTCGCGGCTCGCGGCTCGCGGCTCGCGGCTCGCGGCTCGCGGCTCGCGGCTCGCGGCTCCGAGATCTTGGTATCAAATGGCCCCTCTGGGGGCCTTTTCCTACCAAGATCTTCATCCTTCCCGACATGCGGAACGCTCATCTCTCAATCTGAAAGCGGCGGATGGCTGCGGCGACCGGCGCGGCGGGCCCGCCGGATCCGCGCGGTGCGGGTGCCAGGCCGGGCGGACACCGAGGCGAGAGAGCGACGGCCGGGCGGGGCAGGCGACGCCGAGGGGTCAGATGGTGCAGTTGATCAGGACGGGCTCGGGGTGGAGGGGGACGCCGAAGCGGGCGTGCACGCCGTCGCGGATCTCCCGGGCCAGGGTCACCAGGGCGGCGGTGCTTGCCGCGCCGGACCGGTTGGTGAGCGCCAGCGTGTGCTTGGTCGAGATGGCGACGCCCTCCGGGCCGGCGTAGCCCTTGCCGAAGCCGGCCTTGTCGATCAGCCAGGCCGCGCTGACCTTCACCACGTCACCGGGGCCCGGCCAGTGCGGCGGCTCGCCCAGGTCGGCCGCGCGCTCCCGGAGCAGCTCGTACGCCTCGCGGTCCAGCACCGGGTTGGTGAAGAACGAACCCACCGACCTGGTGTCCGGGTCGGCCGGGTCGAGCACCATGCCCTTGCCGGCGCGCAGCCGCCGCACGGCGGCCCGGGCGTCGGCCAGCGGCACCCGGTCGCCGACCTCGACGCCGAGCGTGCGGGCCAGTTCGGCGTAGCGGACCGGGGCGGAGAGCGGCGAGCGGGTGAGGTGGAAGTCGACCGAGAGCACCACCCAGCGGTCGCTGTACTTGATGATGCTGCCCCGGTAGGCGAATCCGCAGTCCGCCGCCGCGATCCGGACCACCTCGCGGCGCGTGCGGTCGTACGCCTCGACGGCGACGATCGTCTCGGCCACCTCCTGGCCGTACGCGCCGACGTTCTGGATCGGGGTCGCGCCGGCCGAGCCGGGGATGCCGGAGAGGCATTCCAGTCCCGCCCAGCCGCGTTCGACGGTGGCGGCGACCAGGTCGTCCCACGGCTCGCCGGCGGCCACCCGTACCGTGACGGTGTCGGCGTCGGTGGCGACGACCTGGAACCCCCGGGAGCGGACGAGCACGACGGTGCCGGGGAAGCCCTGATCGCCGATCACCACGTTGCTGCCGCCGGCCAGGACCAGCACTTCCTCGTCGCGGGCCTCGGCCTCGCGTACCCGGCGGACGATCCCGGTGGCGTCGGTGGCGATCTCCAGTCGGCCGGCGGGGCCGCCGAGGCGTAGGGTGGTGTAGCGCGCCAGGGTGCCCGGATCTGTCGGTCCGGTGGCGGTCGTCGGTTCGGCGTAGACGTCTGACACGCCTTTCACCCTAGGCTGAGGGGGAGCCGCGGCACCCACTGGTGGCCCGGTCACCCCCGGGAGGATGGCGATGAGCAGACTGCACCACACGAAGGACTTCTGGATCGGCGCGTTGCGGACGGAGGGTCCCGCGTTCGCCGCGGCGGTGGCGGAGGCCCCTCCCGAGACACCGGTGCTGTCCTGTCCCGGCTGGACGGTCACCGATCTCGCCCACCACCTGACCCGGATCTACGTGTGGGCGGGCACGGTGTTGGCGGCCGGCTCGACCAGCCGGCCGGAGCGGCACGAGCCGGAGCCGCCGGCCGGTCTCACCCCGGCCCAGTGGTATGCCCAGGAGTACGAGCGTCTGACCGGGATCTTCGACGGGTTGGACCCGGAGGCGCCGGCCTGGAACTTCGCGCCGCAGCCGAAGCGGGCGGGTTTCTGGCCGCGCCGGATGGCGCACGAGACCGCGGTGCACCGCTGGGACGCCCAGCTCGCCATCGGCGCGGGTGACCCGATCGAGTCCAAGCTCGCGGCCGACGGGGTGAGCGAGGTGTTGGACACCTGGCTGCCGGCGGGCCGGCGGCGCGGCTCGGGTCCGTGGCACGGGGTGGTCCAGTTGACCGCGACGGACGCCGCCCAGGAGTGGTATCTGCGCCTGCGCGGTGAGGGGGTCGCGTTGCTGGACACCGCGACGATCCTGGACCACGACGACCACCGGGCCCGGGCGCAGGTGACCGGCACGGCGAGCGACCTGCTACTGGCGTTGATGGGCCGGATCAGCTTCGACACGCTCGGCGTGGCGGGCGACCGCGGTCTGTTGGACGGCCTGCGCACGGGCTGACCGCGTCGAATTTGGGCGGAGAGGGGCGATGACCGCCCCTCTCCGCTTTTTTCGGACGCTCTGAGAGCGCTCTCTTGACACGGTCCCGGACCACCCACCAGGCTGTCGAGAGAGCGCTCTCTTAGTACCGGAACCGCCTTCCACCACCCGTTACGACCCCGAGAGGTCAGGACAGCATGCTCACCTTCACGCGCCGTCGACTGGCGGCGGTGGCCCTGGTCGCCGCCACCGCGCTGCTCGGCACCACCGGCTGCGGCGGCGACGACGAGGCCGCCGCCGACGGGCCGGTCACGCTCACCGTCGACGTCTTCGGCCAGTTCGGCTACGCGGATCTCTACCAGGAGTACATGGCCAGCCACCCCGGCGTGAAGATCGTCGAGCGGGGCACCGGCAGCAACCTCGACGAATACTCGCCGAAGCTCACCCAGTGGCTCGCCGCCGGCAAGGGCGCCGGCGACATCGTCGCCATCGAGGAAGGGCTGCTGGTCGAGTACAAGGCCAACCCGCAGAACTTCGTCAACCTGCTCGACCACGGCGCGGCCGACCTGAAGGGCGACTTCCTCGACTGGAAGTGGAACCAGGGGCTCACCGCCGACGGCAAGCAACTCATCGGCCTCGGCACCGACGTCGGCGGCATGGCCATGTGCTACCGCACCGACCTGTTCGCCAAGGCCGGCCTGCCCACCGACCGGGAGGCCGTGTCGAAGCTCTGGCCCACCTGGACCGACTACGTCAAGGTCGGCGAACAGTTCACCGCGAAGAAGACCGGCGCCGCGTTCCTGGACGCCGCGACCAACACGTTCAACACCATCCTGCTCCAGACCGCCGGCAACACCAGCGGCTACAGCTACTACGACACCGACAACAACCTGGTCGTGGGCAGCAACCCGGCGGTACGGCAGGCGTACGACACGACGATGGACATCATCGACTCCGGCCTCTCCGGGAAGTACGGCTCCTGGTCGGAGGAGTGGGTCTCCGCGTTCAAGCAGTCGAAGTTCGCCACCATCGCCTGCCCGGCCTGGATGACCGGCGTGATCGAGGGCAACGCCGGCCCCGGCGCCAAGGGCAAGTGGGACATCGCCCAGATCCCCGGTGACGGCGGCAACTGGGGTGGCTCCTTCCTCGCCGTGCCGAAGCAGAGCAAGCACCAGGCCGAGGCGATCGAGCTGGCCAAGTTCCTGACCAGCGCCAAGGGCCAGATCGGCGCGTTCAAGGCGAAGGGCCCACTGCCGTCGTCGCCGCAGGCGCTCGCCGATCCGGCGATCGTCGACTCGACGAACGCCTACTTCTCCGAGGCCCCGGTCGGCAAGATCTTCGCCGAGGGCGCCAAGAACCTGAAGCCGGTCTACATGGGACCGAAGAACCAGGCCGTACGCACCGAGGTGGAGAACGCCGTACGCACCGTGGAGTTGGGCAAACGCTCCCCGGAGCAGGGCTGGACCGACGCGGTGTCGAACGCCGAGAAGGCCGCCGCCAAGTAACCCGAGCAGCGCGTGCGGGCGGCCCCGGCGACGGGTGCCGCCCGCACGGCGGAAAGGAGTTCTCAGGTCATGGCCGTCCAGCTCGACGCCCGCCCGCCGGTCGCACCGGCCCCCCGCACCACCCGCACCGACCGGGGCCCCCGGCTCAGCCGGCTCGACACCAGATACTCGCCCTACCTCTTCGTCGCCCCGTTCTTCCTGCTCTTCGGCGTCTTCGGGGCCTACCCGCTGGCGTACACGTTCTGGGTCTCCCTGCACGACTGGGACCTGCTCGGCGCCGACCACCCGTTCATCGGGTTCGACAACTACAGCCAGTTGCTTGCGGACCCGGATTTCTGGCACTCCGTGGTCAACACGCTCGGCATCTTCGTCATCTCCACCGTCCCACAGCTGCTGGCCGCGCTCTGGCTGGCCAACCTGCTCAACCGCCAGCTCCGCGCCCGTACCACCTGGCGGATGGCGGTGCTGGTCCCGAACGTCACCTCGACCGCGGCGGTGGCGATCGTGTTCGCGGTGCTGTTCGGCCGCGACTTCGGGATGATCAACTGGGTGCTCGACCACGTCGGGGTGAACGCGATCGACTGGAAGGCCAACAGGTTCGCCGCCTGGGTCGCCATCTCCACCATGGTCGACTGGCGGTGGACCGGCTACAACGCGCTGATCTTCCTGGCCGCCATGCAGGCCATCCCCCGCGACCTGTACGAGTCGGCGGCGATCGACGGCGCCGGCCGGGCCCGGCAGTTCTGGTCCATCACCGTGCCGCTGCTCAAGCCGACGATCGTCTTCGCGGTCATCATCTCCACCATCGGCGGCCTCCAACTCTTCACCGAGCCGCGGATGTTCAACTCCGGCACCAACGCGATCCGCGGCGGGCCGCTGCGCGAGTCACAGACGGTGACCATGTACATGTTCGAGAACGCGTTCGCGCCGCACTACAACTTCGGCTACGGCTCGGCCGTCGCCTGGCTGCTCTTCGCGCTGATCGCGGTGGTCGCGGCGATAAACGTCCTGCTCCTGCGCCGGCTCGGCGGCGGTTCCCGCAAGGAGGTCTCCCGATGACCCGCCTCTGGTCGGCCAGCCGGCTCACCTACCTGGCGTTGGTGCTCTCAGCCGCGCTGTCGGTCTTCCCGATCTACTGGATGTTCGTGGTGGCCAGCCGCACCAGCGACGCGATGGGCCAGGTCCCACCCCCGCTCACCCCCGGCGGCAACCTCGGCGCCAACATCGCCCGGCTGTTCGACAACACCGACGCCTACTTCCTCACCGGCCTGATCAACTCGGCGATCGTGGCCACCACCGTGACGATCTCGGTGGTGTTCTTCTCCACGCTGGCCGGGTTCGCGTTCGCGAAGCTGCGGTTCCGCGGGCGCAACGCGCTGCTGCTGACCATCGTCGCCACCATGATGGTCCCCACCCAGCTCGGCGTGATCCCGCTCTACCTGCTGATGACGAAGCTGAACTGGAACGACCGGCTGCCCGCCGTCATCGTGCCGGCGCTCGTCACCGGCTTCGGCGTGTTCATGATGCGCCAGTACGCCGGCCAGGCGGTCAGCACCGAGCTGATCGAGGCGGCCCGGATGGACGGGTGCAACACCGCCCGGATCTACTGGAACGTGGTGCTGCCCGCGCTGCGCCCGGCCGCCGCCGTGCTCGGCCTGCTCACGTTCATGACCACCTGGAACGACTTCCTCTGGCCGTACGCGGTGCTCAACGACCCGGAGAACCCGACCGTCCAGCTGTCGCTGCGGGCCCTCTCCGACGGGTACTACCAGGACATGTCGCAGGTGTTCACCGGCACGGCCATCGCTACGCTGCCCCTGCTGCTGGTGTTCGTCCTGTTCGGCCGTCAGATCATCGGCGGGATCATGGAAGGTGCGGTGAAGGCATGACGGAACTCCGTTTCCCCGAGGGCTTCGTCTGGGGCGCGGCCACCGCCGCGTACCAGATCGAGGGCGCCGCCCGCGAGGACGGTCGCGGCCCGTCGATCTGGGACACCTTCAGCCGTACGCCGGGCGCGGTGGCCCAGGGCCACACCGGCGACGTGGCCTGTGACCACTACCACAGGTACGCCGAGGACGTGGCACTGATGGCCGAGCTGGGGCTGCGGGCGTACCGGTTCTCGGTGTCCTGGCCCCGGATCCGGCCGGACGGCACCGGCCCGGTCGAGCCGCGCGGGCTGGACTTCTACGACCGGCTGACCGACGCGCTGCTGGCCCGGGGCATCGACCCGATCGTCACGCTCTACCACTGGGATCTGCCGCAGGTGCTCGAGGACCGGGGCGGCTGGACCGTCCGGGAGACCGCCGAGCACTTCGCCGAGTACGCGGTCGTCGTACACCGTCGCCTCGGCGACCGGGTCCGCACCTGGACCACGCTCAACGAACCGTGGTGCTCGGCGTACCTCGGGTACGGCGCCGGGGTGCACGCGCCCGGCCGACGCGACCCGGGGGACGCCTTCCGGGCCGTACACCATCTGCTGCTCGGCCACGGCCTGGCCGCGCGAGCGCTGCGCGCGGCCGGCGCGGAGACGATCGGGATCACGCTCAACCCGGCCGACGTGCAGCCGGCGGACGCCGGCAGCGCGGCGGACGCCGAGGCGGTGCGGCTCGTCGACGGCCTGCACAACCGGATCTTCCTGGACCCGCTGACCGGCGCCGGCTACCCGGCGGACGTGCTGGCGCACGTGAGCCGGATCGTCGCGCCGGACTTCGTCCGGGACGGGGACGAGAAGATCATCGCCGCGCCGCTGGACCTGCTCGGCCTGAACTACTACTCGCCCACCTACGTGGCGGGGCGGCCGGACGGCGGGGGCAGCGACGCGTACCCGGGCACCGCCGGCGCGGTCGAGTTCCTGCCGGCGACCGGTCCGGTCACCGACATGGGCTGGTCGATCGAGCCGGCCGGGCTGACCCGGCTGCTGGCCCGGGTGGCCGCCGACCACCCCGGCCTGCCGCTGATGATCACCGAGAACGGCGGCGCGTTCCCGGACGCCACCCGGGACGAATCGGGCCGGGTGGCCGACGCCGACCGGACCGCCTACCTCGACGGGCACCTGCGCGCCGCGCACGAGGCCATCGCCCGCGGGGTCGACCTGCGCGGCTATCTCGTATGGTCGTTGCTGGACAACTTCGAATGGGCCGAGGGATACCGGAAGCGGTTCGGGATCGTCCACGTCGACTACCTGACCCAGCGGCGCACACCCAAGCAGAGCGCCCGCTGGTACCAGGAGGTGATCGCCCGGAACGGGCTGTGACGAGGTGGTGGTTACGGGGATGACGACGGCACAGCGGCCGACCCTGGAGGCGGTGGCCCGGCGGGCCGGCGTGTCCCGAGCCACGGTCTCCCGGGTGGTGAACGGCTCGACCACCGTCGCCGAGCCGATCCAGCAGGCGGTCCGGCGGGCGGTCGAGGAACTCGGGTACGTCCCGAACCTCGCCGCCCGCAGCCTGGTCACCCAGCGCACCGACTCGGTCGCGCTGGTGCTGCCCGAGGCGGCCACCCGGGTCTTCTCCGACGACCAGGTCTTCCCCGGCATCATCCGCGGCGCGGCCCAGGAGCTGGAGGCCGCGGACAAGCAGCTCGTGCTGATGCTCGCCGGCTCGCCGGCCGGGCACGAACGGGTCGAGCGGTACACCACCGGGCGGCACGTCGACGGCGTGCTCTTCGCCTCGCTGCACGGGGAGGACCCGCTGCCCGGCCGGCTGGCCCGGCTCGGCATCCCGGTGGTGTGCAGCGGCCGGCCACTCGACGGCGCCGACGTGCCCTACGTCGACGTGGACCACACCGGCGGCGTGACCACGGCGGTGGAGCACCTGATCGCCGCCGGACGGCGGCGCGTCGCCACCATCGCCGGGCCGCAGGACATGGTCGCCGGCATCGAACGGCTGCTCGGCTACCGGGCCGCGGTCACCGCCGCCGGGCTGCCGGAACTGGTCGCGTACGGCGACTTCACCCGGGAGTCCGGCACCGCCGCGATGCGCGAACTGCTCGCCGCCGACCCCACGCTGGACGCCGTGTTCGCCGCCTCCGACCTGATGGCGCACGCGGCGTTACGCGCGCTGCGCGAGGCCGGGCGGCGGGTGCCCGACGACGTCGCGGTGATCGGGTTCGACGACATCGAGACGGCCGCGTACACCGAGCCGCCGCTGACCACAGTCCGGCAGCCGATCGTGGAGCTGGGCCGGGCGATGACCCGCCAGCTCCTGCGCATCGCCGCCGGTGAGGAGGTCGAGCAGGCCCTGCTGCTCCCCACGCAGCTCATCCTCCGCGATTCCGCGTAAGGCGGGGGCCCCGCTTAACGCATTCGGTATAGGCGGGGGCCCCGCTTAACAAACCGCTCGCGGCGCGCGGGCCGGGTGGCTAGCGTCGCGCGGATGAGTGAAGCCCTGATCCGTCCCGCCCGTGCCGACGACGCCGACGGCGTGGTGGCGCTGCGCAAGCTGGTCTTTCCCTACCTGGTGCGCGGCGTCGAGTCGACCCGCCGGATGATCGCCGAGCCGCCGCCGGGCGAGGGCTGGGCGGCCTGGGTCGCCGAGGCGGACGGGCAGGTCGTCGGCTGGGTGTCCGCGTACCGCAACACGCAGACCTCGACGCCCGGGGTGGGTGAGATCGCCACCCTGCACGTGCACCCGGACCATCGCCGCCGGGGCCTCGGCACCGCACTGTTCGACCACGCCTTCGGCCACGTCCGGGCGCTCGGCTCGACCCAGGTGCGCGCCCACACCCGCGCCGAGTCGCTGCCGTTCGCGCGGCGGCACGGTTTCGAGCCCACCCGCGAGCTGCACTACGCCGCGCTCGACCTGCGGCCCGCCCCGCCGATGCCGGAGCCACCGCCGGACGTACGGCTGCTGCCGACCGCCGGGCTCGACCCGCGCCGGGTCCACCGCGTCGACGCCGAGGCGTCCCGGGACGAGCCCAGCGACGTGCCCGTCGACGCGCTCGACTACGACCTCTGGCGCCACGAGTGCTGGGAGAACCTCGGGCTCGATCGGGAGGCCAGCACCGTTGCCGAGGTGGACGGCGAGCTGGTCGCGTTGAGCCTGGTCAAGCGCGACGGCGAGCGGATGTGGTCGGACTTCACCGGCACGCTGCCCGCGTACCGGGGCCGGGGGTTGGCCCGGCTGACCAAGCTGGCCGCGCTGCACACCGCCGCGGCGCGCGGGGTGCGGACCGCGTACACCTCGAACGACGAGGCGAACGCGCCGATGCTGGCGATCAACGCGCGGCTCGGCTACCGGCGGGTGGAGAGCCTGGTGGCGTGCCGCCGCACGCTCAGCTGAGCCCGGCGGCGACCCGCGCCGCCGTCGCGTACGTGTCCGCGCCGAACAGCACCAGCCGGGCCTCGACCAGGTGCGCCGGGGTGGCCGCGTGCAGCACGGTCAACGCCTGGGTGACCGCGTCCTCGACCGGCCAGCCGTAGATCCCGGCGGAGATGAGCGGAAAGGCCACGGACAGCGCGCCCAGCTCGTCGGCGACGCGCAGGCTGTTGGCGTAGCAGTCGCGCAGGAGCGCCGACCGGTCCTCGCGCGACGCATACACCGGCCCGACGGTGTGCACCACCCAGCGTGCCGGCAGGTCGCCGGCGGTGGTGGCGACCGCCTGCCCGGTCGGCAGCCCCCGCCCGTAGCGGGCGGCGCGCAACGCCCGGCACTCCGCCAGGATCGCCGGGCCGCCGCGCCGGTGGATCGCGCCGTCCACTCCCCCGCCGCCGAGCAGCGACGAGTTCGCCGCGTTGACGATCACGTCGACCCGCTGCGCGGTGAGGTCGCCCTGGATCAGCACGGTGTCCATCTCACTGCTCCTCGGTGTGTTGGCCGAGCGACCGGCGGGCCAGCAGGGCGGCCCCGGCGACGGCGGCCGGCATGACCAGCACCGCGCCGAGCGGGATCAGGAAACACAGGAAGACCGCCACCCCGAAGCCGAGCGCGGTCGGCCGGTCGGCCCGCAGCCTCGACCGCCGGTCCGGCAGCCGCATCCCGCGCCGGTAGAACGGCGCGCCGACCAGCTCCAGCGCCAAAAACCAACCACCCACCAGGGCTCCGACCACAGGCACCACCGTCTGACCCACCACCGGGATGAAACCGGCCGCGAAGAGGGGTACGCCGATCAGCGCGGAGATGGCCACCAGGCGCAACGAGTCGACGACGCTGCGCCGCAGCGAGGCCCAGAACGGCACGTCCACCTTGCCCGGGGTGCCGCCGAGGCGGTCCTCGACCCGCTCCGAGATGGCCTCGTAGAACGGGTCGCCGACGGCGAGTGTGACCGCGGTGAAGGTGAGCACCCCGAGCAGCGCGGCCACCCCGACGACGGCCAGCCCGGCGGCGACCCGCAGCAGCCCACGTGCGGTCGACGACCAGTCGTCGGCGAACGGGGTCAGCCAGGCCGCCAGGTCGTCCACGAAGTAGAGCAGGGCGGCGAAGACGGCCAGGTAGAGCACGCCGGAGATCAGCGCCGGCACGATCCCGAGCAGCATCAGCTTCGGGCTGCGGACGTACATGCCGAGCCCGCGCAGCAGCAGGCCGGCGCCGCCGAGGAAGCGGGTGACCGCGCCGGTGACGGGCGCGACGGTACGGGAGGCGTTCACGACGGCACAGCCTAGTGGGCTCGCGCACGCCGCCGCCGGAGGTGTTAGGCGGGGCCCCCGCCTATACCGAATGCGTTAAGCGGGGGCCCCGCCTTACACAATGGGTGGGTGCGTGCCTCGCGACTGATCTCGTTGGTGCTGCTGCTCCAGTCCCGGGAGACGATGACGGCGGCCGAACTGGCGCACGAGCTGGAAGTCTCCGAACGCACCGTCTACCGGGACGTGCTGGCGCTCTCCGCCGCCGGCGTCCCGGTCTACGCCGACCGGGGGCGGGCCGGCGGTTACCGGCTGCTCGGCGGCTACCGGACCCGGCTGACCGGGCTGAGCCGGGACGAGGCGGAGGCGCTGTTCCTGGCCGGGCTGCCGGGG
Organism: Micromonospora sp. WMMD1128; assembly: GCF_027497235.1. Classification (NCBI taxonomy): domain Bacteria; kingdom Bacillati; phylum Actinomycetota; class Actinomycetes; order Micromonosporales; family Micromonosporaceae; genus Micromonospora; species Micromonospora sp. WMMD1128. The sequence goes on along the minus strand of NZ_CP114902.1, from coordinate 290,171 downwards.
CCGGCCGGCGACATGGGGCTGGCCGACGCGGTGGCCGCCGCCGAGCTGAAGGTGCTGGCCGCGTTGCCGCCGAGCCTGCGGGACGCGCCCGCGCGCACCGGGCAGCGGTTCCACCTGGACGTGCCGGGCTGGTTCCGGGAGTCCGCGCCGCCGCCCCGGCTGGCCGAGCTGGCCGGGGCGGTCTGGGGAGACCGGATGGTCGAGCTGCGTTACCGGCGCGGCGACCGGGAGGTGACCCGCGCGCTCGCGCCGTACGGGCTGGTGCTGAAGAACGGGGTCTGGTATCTGGTCGGTCGTGTCGGTGCGGCGTGGCGGACGTACCGGGTGGACCGGGTGGTCGACGTCGAGGTGGGTGCGGCCGGCTTCGACCGGGACGAGGGGTTCGACCTCGGGGCGTACTGGCGGGAACAGGCCGGCGCGTTCCTGCGGGATCTGCTCCGGGAGCGGGTGACGGTACGGCTCGGACCGGCCGGCCTCCGGCTGCTGCGGCACCTGGTGGACGCGCCGTTCGTCTACGAGGAGGCGGTCGCCGCGGCCGACCGGCCCGACGGGCGGGGCCGACTGGTGCTCCGGCTGCCCGTCGAGTCGGTCGACGTGGCGTACGGCCAACTGCTGGCGCTCGGCCCGGAGGTGGAGGTGCTGGCGCCGCCGGAGCTGCGGGACCGGTTCGCCGAGGCGGCCCGCCGCGCGGCGGCGCTCTACGCCGGGCCGCCGGAGGACCCGACCGGTCAGCGGTAGCCGGTGTCGTCGGCCGGCTTGCCGGTCGCAACCACCTCGTCGTGGTAACGGGCCCAGTGCGGGCGGGTGCCGTCCAGGTCGGTGAAGCCGTACACCTGGGCCAGACCGCCGCTGTCGAGCGACCGGCCGTTCCAGCGGGCCCGGTCCGGGTCGGCGGCGAGCGCGGCCACCGCCCGCCCGACGAACGCCGGCGTCTCGGACATCACGAAGTGCGGGTCGGTCTTTGCGCCGTCGCGCCAGGTGGCCTCCGTGACGCCGAAGTGCTCAAGCATCGCCTCGGAGCGCAGCCAGCCGGGGGTGAGCGCGACGGCCGTGCAGCCGTACGGGGCCAGCTCGTGCGCCTGGGTGAAGCCGAGCCGGTTCACCGACACCTTCGCCAGGTCGTAGAAGACGGACAGGCGGTAGGTGGCGTCGTTGTACGCCTTCGTGCCGTCGCCGATCTCGACGACCAGCCCGCCCGGGTTGCGGATCAGCAACGGCAGCGCGAAGTGGCTGGTGATGATGTGGGTGTCGACGGCCAGCCGGAGCGTGTGGAAGCCGGCGTCGAGCGGCTGCTCCCAGACCGGCTTCTCCCAGGTGATCAGCGGATCGGCGCCCCAGATGTCGTTGACCAGCACGTCGAGGCGGCCCTGCTCGGCATCGATCCGCTCGACCAGCCCGCGTACCCGCTCGGGGTCGAGGTGGTCGACCGCGACGGCGATGCCGGTGCCCCCGGCGGCGGTGACCAGCTCGGCGGTCTCCTCGATGGTCTCCGGCCGATCCATCTCGGAGCGGCGCTCCCGGGTGGTGCGGCCGGTGGCGTAGACGGTGGCTCCGGCAGCGCCGAGCTGGACGGCGATCTGCCGGCCGGCGCCCCGGGTCGCGCCCGCCACGAGCGCGACCTTTCCGGTGAGTGGTGAGTTCATGGGTTCACCGTGTCACCGATACCTGACACCCGACGTCCGGTTTCCCGGACGGTCCGGGTCAGTCCGCCAGGCGTACCCGGACCCGGCGGTTGGCCCGGCCCTTGCTCTCCACCTTGACCACCTGGACCTTGCCGATCTGGGCGGTGGAGGCGACGTGGGTGCCGCCGTCGGCCTGCATGTCCAGCCCGACGATGTCGACGATCCGCACCTCCTGCTCGGTCGGCGGGATCAGGTTGGACTGGGTGCGGATGATGTCCGGCAGGGCGAGCGCGTCGGCGCGCGGCAGCACCCGGACGGCGACCGACCGGTCGGCGGCCACCTCGGCGTTGACCAGCTCCTCGATGCGGGCCTTGAAATCCGGCGGCACCTCGGGGAGGTTGAAGTCCATCCGGGCCTCGCCGGGTTCCATGTTGCCGCCGGTGACGAGCGCGCCGAAGTCGCGGAACACCACGCCGCACAGCACGTGCAGCCCGGAGTGGGTGCGCATCAGCATGGTCCGCCGGCCGTCCTCCACCGCGCCTGTGACGTCGGTGCCGACCGGCGGCAGCGGGTCGCCCTCGGCCGGGATGAGCCAGAGGTCGTCGCCCTTGCGGGTGCCGACGACGCGGGTCTGCACACCCTGCCAGAGCAGCACCCCGTGGTCCGGCGGTTGGCCGCCGCCGCCCGGGTAGAACGCGGACCGGTCCAGCACGATGCCCTGTTCGGGATCGGCCGCGAGCACCCGGCACGTCCACTCACGCAGCGTGGGGTCGGCGAGGTCGAGTCGGTGCGTACGGCCGTGGTGTGTGACGCCCATGGGCGGTGACGTTACTCGTTGAGGAACGACGAGATGCGCCCGCGCAGGTCGGCGCGTTCGGTCCAGAGCACGCCGGGCCGGTCGTACACGTGCAGGGTGGCCGCCGGCAGCGCGGCGGCCAGCCGCTCGGCGACGGGCACCGGATGCAGGTCGTCGTCCGCGCACGCGATCACCAGGGCCGGCGCGGTGACCGCGGCGAGCGCGCCGGCGTCGTCGAGCGCGGCCTGCTCGGGCAGGCCGGCCAGGCCGGGCGCGAGCCCGTCACGCAGCAGTTGGTCGAGCCGTTGCCGCAGGTAGGACCAGCCGGCCGGGGTGTTGCGGACCGACGGCGGCAGCTCCAGCGACACCACCTCGGCGAGCGCGTGCGCGTCACCGTCGGCCACCGCGTCGAGCAGGCCGGTGAGGCGTACCCGGGCCGCCTCGCCACGTGGCGTGTCCAGCACGGCGGGAAGGAAGAAGACGAGCTTCTCGAAGCGTTCCGGGCTCTCGGCGAGCACCCGGCACAGCGCGCCCGCGCCGAGGCTGGCGCCGAACGCGCGGGTGGCGCCGCCCAGGTCGGCGACGGACCGCAGGTCACGGGCGAGGTCCAGGTAGGTCCACGGCCCGGGTGGGGAGTCGGACCGGCCGTGCCCCCGGAACTGGAAGAAGATCCGCCGCCCGGTCACGCCGCTGCCGAACGGCCGGGTGGTGGCGATGCCGTTGCCCAGCCCGTGCGCGAACACGGTGACCGGGTCGCCGACGCCGGTGACCAGGCGTTCCAGGCGCACCCCGTGCGGGGTGGCGACCAGTTCCGTCTCCGGCTCGGGCAGCGCCGGGCGGCCGGTACGCGGCCCACCGGGGCCGGGGCCCCAGGTGCGGGGGCCGCCGTCGGGCGGCGGGGGCCAGCGGAAACTTCTCACCAGGACCCTCGGCCGTCGTGCAGATCCCGCAGGCCGGGGCGCACGTCGAGCATGTAGATCAGACCGGCCGCGATGCCGACCAGCCCGAAGAGGCTGATCGGGCCGAAGCCCAGCAGGGTCAGCAGCAGGCAGACCGCCAGGATGGCGATCCAGCCGCCCTTGGGCAGCGTGCCGATGGCGGCAAAGCCGTCGCCGCGCTGGGTGAGTGCGTGCACGAGCGCCACGCCCTGGATGACAAGCGCGAAGACGAGCAGGATCAGCTGAATCACGGAGCGGACTTCGAACGCGAAGATCGGCGCGGCGTAGACCATGTCGGCAAGCTTAGGCCGAGACCCCGGAAACGTCCGACAGGACGCCGTCCGGGGTCTCGATGGACGGTGGGGTCACTCGGCGGCCGGGCGGGTCCGCTTCGTGGCCTTCGGGGTGACCGGCTTGGCGGCGGCGGCCCTGGCGGTGGTCGCCTTGGTGGCCCGGGTCCGCTTCACGGCGGCCGGCTTGGCGGCCACCGCCTCGGCGACCTCGGTCGGGCTGGGCGCCTCGGTCTTCGGGGCGTCGGCCTTCGGGGCCACGGCGGCCGGGACGGTCTCCTCGGTCGCCGCGATGTCGGCGTTGACCGTGTCGGCGGCCTCCAGCACCCCGGCGCCGACGACCCGCTCACCACGGGCGACCAGTTCGGCGTACGCGGCCAGGGCGCGCTGCTGCGCGACGTACGCGCCGGACACCACGGCGGCGGCGTTGCGGGTGGCGGCCTCGCGGAGCTTGTCCAGGTTGGCGGCCTCGCGGAGCTTCTCCAGGTTGGCGGCCTCGCGGAGCTGGTCGAGGTCGGCCTTCTGGCGCAGCTCGTAGCCGGTGCCGACGGCCTTGCCGCCGAGGTCGGTGACGACCCGGGTGCCGAGGCCGCTGACCACGGTGGGCAGCTTGCGGAGCTGCTCCAGGGCCAGCTCGCCGGCGCCGGCGGCGGCGTAGAGGGGGGCGGGGATGCGGTTGGTCTTCGACTGGGTCATGACTGCTCCTCTTCGGCCGCTCCGGCGGCCTTCCGGGCCGCCCGGCGGGCGGTCGTGCGTTCGCGGGCGGCGGTGGTCGGCGCGGGCGCGGTGCCCGCCTCGGTGACGGCTACCGATTCGAGGACCGCCTCGGTCGGGGTGCCGTCGGGCGTCACGGGGCCGGTAGCGGCCGGCGCGACGGTGGCCGGGGCCTGCGGCGCGGCGGCCGGCTCGGCGGCCTCGGTCGGGCCGGCGGTGCCGGTCGCCTCGGCCAGACGCGCGTTCTCCCGGCGGAACGTCTCGTAGATCTGGGTGAGTGACTGCTTCTGGGCCATGGTCAGCTCGGGATCGACCGCGATGGCCGCGAGCACACCCTGTCCCTCCTTGTCGTCGAGCAGCCCGGCCCGCAGGTACATGGCCGGGGTGGAGACGCGCAGCGCACTGGCGAGCTGCTGGAGCACCTCGGCGCTCGGCTTGCGCAGCCCACGCTCGATCTGGCTCAGGTAGGGGTTGCTGACGCCCGCCTGTTCGGCGAGCTGACGCAGCGAGATCTTCGCATTGCGCCGCAGGTCGCGAATGAACCCGCCGACATCGGGAAGGTCCTTGCTGGTGGCCATGACTCCACCGTAACGCGCCCTGCTAGCTGCTGCAAGCAAAACGCTAGCCACAGTTAGCGAGGTCACTCGAAGGCGGTTGCGGCCCCTTCGAGCGGTCCGTACCGTTCCATCGTGACCAAGATCGAGATCAACGGCGCCCAGCTCACGTACGACGAGGCCGGCAGCGGCAGCGTCGTGGTGCTGTTGCATGCCGGCATCGCGGACCGGCGGATGTGGCGCGAGCAGGTGCCGGCGCTCGCCGCCCGGCACCGGGTGATCGTTCCGGACCTGCGCGGCTACGGCGAGTCCGAGCTGCCGCCCACCCCGTTCGCCCACCACGACGACGTGCTCGGGCTGCTCGACGCGCTCGGCGTCGAGCGGGCCGCGCTCGTCGGCTGCTCGTTCGGCGGCCGGGTCGCGGTGGACACCGCGCTGGCCCACCCGGAGCGGATCTCGGCGCTCGCGCTGTTCGGCGCCCCGGTCTCCGGCCACGAGTGGTCCGAGGAGACCGAACAGCTCTGGGAGGAGCTGGTCGGCGACGTGGACCCGGAGGACTTCACCGCCACCGCCGCCGGCGAGGTGCGGTTCTGGGTGGTCGGCCCGACCCGCCGGCCGACGGACGTCGACCCCGAGCTGATCCGGTTCGCCGAGGAGATGGACCGCTGGGCGCTCGCCGCCGAGCAGGCGCTCAGCGCGATCGAGGTGGGCGAGCTGGACCCGCCGGCCGTTGACCGGCTGGGCGATCTGCGGATGCCGGTGCTGGCCGCCGCCGGCGCCCACGACCTGCCCGACGTCCACCGCCTGGCCGACCGGATCGCCGCCGAGGCACCGCACGGCACCCGCCTGCCGAACGTCCCCGACGCGGCCCACCTGGTCCCCCTGGAGCGCCCCGAGCCGGTCAACGCCGCCCTGCTCGACTTCCTGCCCTGATCGCGGTCGCGGTCGCGCGCTCGTCGCCCCGGCGGGCGGGCGACCGGCTACCAGACCGGGCGGACCGCGCCGACCGGGAGACCACCGCCCAACAGGGGAAACTCGGCATACTCGGTGAGGACGGGCGCGCCCAGCCCGAGCCGGGTCAGGGCCGAGGTCAGCACCGGCATCCGGGGGCGGGCCGCGCCGTCGTCGATCTTCAGGGCGACCGCGCCGACCCCCGGGACCGCCGCCGCCATCACACCCTCCGCGCCGATCTTGGCCAGCAATCCGGGTACGCCGAGCATCAGCCGGGTGTCGTCGGCCACGGTGCCGCCGACCATCTCCGGGTACGCCCGCATCGCGTCCGCGACACCCCGCTCCACCGTGCCCGGCTCGGCGGTGACCAGCCGCCGGAAGGCCCGCGCCAGCCCGGTCAACGACACCGCGTGCACCGGCGCGCCGCAACCGTCCACCCCGACCGCCGCCACCGGCTCGCCGGTGAACTCCTCGACGGTGGCGGTCACCCGCTGCTGGAGCGGATGCTCGGGCCGCCAGTAACCGTCCAGCGGCCAACCGGCGGCCAGGCAGGTGAGCAGCATGCCGGCGTGCTTGCCCGAGCAGTTCATCAGCACCCGGGACGGACCGCCGCCGGCCCGCAGCACCGCCTCCCGGGCGGTCTCGCCGAACGGCAGGTCCGCCGGGCAGTGCAACGCGTCCTCGCCCAGGCCGGCGCCCCGGAGCAGCGCGGTGACCCGCTCGACGTGGAACTCCTCGCCCGCGTGGCTGGCGGCGACGAGCGCCACGTCGGCCGGGTCGGTCAGCGGCAGCCCGGCCCGGAGCATGCCGACCGCCTGCAATGGCTTGTTGGACGAGCGGGGAAAGATCGGCGAGGTGACGTCACCCGCACCGGCGACCGGTGAGCCGGCGGCGTCGAGCACCACCACGGAACCCCGGTGGACGCCCTCCACGAACCCGGACCGGACCACCTCGGCGAGCGGCACGCCGCCCTCGTACGTCTTTCCCACAGGATGGACGGTACCGACGGGGCGCGGCGGTTCCGCAGCGGGGTGACCTGCGACGTCGACCCTGCCCGTACAGGGGCGTGAGCTTGCCTGCCGCTTACACGCCGAGCAGGGCGCGCGCCTCGGCGGTGGTGAGCGGCGGACGCTGGGCGAGCTGCGCGAAGCCGACCGCCCGGGCGACGAGCTGCATGTTGGACTCCACCGGGCGGCCCTTCGCGTAGGTGACCGTGTCCTCCATACCGACCCGCAGGTGACCGCCGGCCGACAGCGAGGCCAGCATCACCGGGATGGTGCTGCGTCCGATGCCGGTGGCCGAGAACGTGGTGCCCGCGGGCAGGTCGCGGAGCATCTGCGCGGCGGCGACCAGGGTGGCCGTGGTGCCCGGCATGCCGCCCGGCACACCCATCACGAAGTCGACATGGACGTGCCCGCCGTGCGGCAGGCCGTACTTGCCGAGCAGCCGCTGCAACGCGGTGAGGTGACCCAGCTCGAAGATCTCGTACTCGGGGACGACGCCCCGCTCCTGCATCCGGGTGTGCAGGTCGACGATGAACTCCCAGCGGTTGAGGAACACGTCGTCCCCGAAGTTGACCGTGCCCATGGTGCAGGAGGCCATGTCCGGCGCGGCGTCCAGCACGGCGAGCCGGTGGGCCTCCGGATCGGTCACCGCGCCGCCGGAGGAGAGCTGCACGATCAGGTCGGTGCTCTCCCGCAACGCGGAGACGGTCTCCCGCAGCCGGCCCTGGTCGAGCGTCGGCCGCGCCTCGTCGTCGCGGATGTGGACGTGGATCACGGCCGCGCCGAGCGCCTCGCACTCCTTGGCGGTCAGCAGCAGTTCGTCGAGCGTCACCGGCAGCGCCGGCATCTCCGCCTTGGCCGACTCCGCGCCGGTGGGGGCAACCGTGATCAACGTCCCTGTCGTCATGCCCGGATCCTAGACGGCCGCCGTCGCACCGCCCCGCAGGTGTTAAGCGGGGGCCCCGCCTATACCGGAGGCGTTAAGCGGGGGCCCCGCCTTAACTGTCGACGGCGGCGGCGGAGTCGCCCACCATCAGGCGGGCGTCGTCGGGGGTGTTGCGCTTGAGCACGGCGAGCGCGATCTGACCCAGCTCGTAGTGGTGCACGGCGGTGCCGACGAAACCGACGGTACGACCGTCGAGCGTCACCGGCGTGCCGGCGGCCGGCGGCTGGTCGCTCGCCACGCCGTCCAGGTGCAGCAACGCCAGCCGGCGCGGAGGCTTGCCCAGGTTGTGCACCCGGGCCACCGTCTCCTGCCCCCGATAGCAACCCTTGTCCAGGTGGACGGCCGGGGCGATCAGGTCCACCTCGGCGGGAATGGTGCGATGGTCGGTGTCCACCCCGGCCCGGGCCCGTCGGGCGGCCACCCGGACCGCCTCGTACGCCCACAGCCCGGCCACCGGCACGCCGGCGTCCCGCAGCTCGGCCACCACGCCCGCCATGGCCGGGCGCGGCACCAGCAGGTCGACGCCGAGCGCCACCCGCCGGGCCCAGCCGCCGGTCGGCAGCGGCTTGACGTCGTACACCACGGAGGGTCGTGCGGGCAGCTCGCCGGAGCGGAACTTCGGACCCGGCACCCCGACCAGGTCGGGCGCGGCCAGCCCGGTGACGCCCAGGGTGTCGAGCGCGCCGGCGGCGTCCGGCCCGACAAGCGAGAGCAACGCGTGGTCGGCGGTGACGTCGCGCGGGTCGACCTTGCTGAAGAAGCGCATCTTCTCCAGGTACGACAGCAGTCCGCCGGTCATCCCCGGCTCGGTGTCCAGCCACGTGGTCTCGCCGTCCTCGGTGACGAGCGCGTGCTGCTCCACGTGCCCGTTCGGGGAGAGCACCAGCAGCTCGGTGCCCTGCCAGGGCGCCAACCCGGCCAGGTGCTGGCTGGTCAGCGTGTGCAGCCAGGCGATCCGTTCCTCGCCGGGGACCGCGAGCACGCCCCGGTGCGACCGGTCGACCAGGCCCACGCCGGTGGCGAGCGTCCGCTGTTCGCGCATCGGGTCGCCGTAGTGCGCGGCCACCGGGGCGACCCCGGCCGCCCGGTGGGCCGGCTCGGGCTGGTCCCGGGTCTGCTCGTCGATGGCGTCGGCGGCGACCGCGCCCGCGATGTCGATCATCTCTGTTCCTCGTCCTGTACGCACCTGCCGCAGACCCCGAAGAGCGCGACGTGCCCGATGTCGACCTGGAATCCGCGCTGCCGTGCCAGTTGGTCGGCGAGCGGCCGGAGCATCTCCGGGGAGATCTCGTCGATCGCCCCGCACTCCCGGCACACCAGGTGCACGTGCTGGTGCTCGCCCGCCGCGTGGTAGGTCGGCGAGCCGTGCGACAGGTGGGTGTGCGTCACCAGGCCGAGCCGCTCCAGCAGCTCCAGCGTGCGGTAGATGGTGGTGATGTTGACCCCGGCCGCCACCTCACGGACCGCCGTGTGCACCTGCTCCGGGGTGGCGTGCCCGAGATCCAGGACAGCCTGGAGGACCAACTGCCGCTGCGCCGTCAGCCGCAGCCCGCGCGAGCGGAGCAGTTCCGCGAGGGAGGATTCGGACACCCTCCGATCATAGTTCGGCCGCCGCAGTTGCCCTGCGCCCGTGGCGGGCCGGGTGGGTCAGCCGGCTACGCGGGTCAGGCGGGCGGAGAGGTGCGGGCTCAGGGGGTGGCCCATGGCAGCCATCTCCTGGGCGTACAGCAGGGCGCCCTCGACGATGCCGAACAGGCGGGCGCCGGCCGTGACCTCCTTCGCCGTGGCGGTACGGACGACCGCGTCGGTGGCGAACTCGATCTGGGTGCCCCTGCGCTTGCCGATGTGCAGTTCCATCACGCCGGTCGGCACGCTCATCAGCGCCTCGATCTCGTCGGTGACCCGGTCGCCGTCGAGCACCGGACGCCACCAGCCCACCTCGCGACCGGCCGGGCGGACCGGGCGGCTCTGCTCGTCCAGGATCCACGCGCGGGACTCGTAGAGCAGGAACGGTCGGCCGTCGTGGCTGATCCGGATCTCCTGGGCGAAGTCGAAGTCCTCGATCGTCGGGAAGCCGCCGCGACCCCGGCCGCGCCACACCCCGATGTACGGCAGCAGACCGTCCAGGCTCGGGTGCAACTTCGGGCCGACACGCAGGTCGTGGCTCTCCTCGTAGGGATATTCCTCGACCGGCGGCGCGTTCAGCCACGGCGGCTGAAGCGGATTCTCACTCACCATTTACCTCTTGCTATCCGGACCGCGACATAGACGAGGCCACCGGCGAACGCGCCCAGGCCGGCGACCAGCAGGCTGACGAACCCGATCTCGGTAACCATCCGGGCCATCCTATGCTGGGCGGCATGACGCGCACTCTCGTCGTCAAGGCCACCGCCGGAGCGGACGCCCCGGAGCGGTGCGCCCAGGCGTTCACCGTCGCCGCCACCGCAGCCGCCGCGGGGGTGGACGTGTCGCTCTGGCTGACCGGCGAGTCGACCTGGTTCGCGCTGCCCGGGCGCGCGGAGTCGTTCGAGCTGCCGCACTCGGCGCCGCTGGGCGAGCTGCTGCACGTGATCCTGACCACCGGCCGGGTGACCGCCTGCACGCAGTGCGCGGCCCGGCGGGACATCGGCCCGGACGACGTGCTGCCGGGCATCCGGATCGCCGGGGCGGCGGTCTTCGTCGAGGAGGCGATGACCGAGGGCGCGCAGGCCCTGGTCTACTGAGCCTCCACCGGTCGTCCATTCTGACCGGTCCGTCGAACCCGACCCGATATGTCTGTTATGCGCCTACCATTCGGATGTGAGTGAGGCGATCGAACAGTTCTTCGCGTCGCTGCCGGCGCGTGCCCCCGCCGTGTTGCGCAGCCCGATCGGCGGCACCCTCCAGATCGACCTGACCGACGGCAACCGTACCGAGCACTGGTACGTGACGATGGCCCCCGGATCGGCCCGGGTCAGCCGGCACGAGGAGCGCCCACCGGACGCCGTCCTGACCGCCGGCACCCAACTCTTCGAAGGGCTGGTCACCGGCCGGGAGGCCGGCATGGCGGCGGTGCTGCGCAACGAGGCCACGTTCGGCGGGCAGGTCGTACTGTTCCTGGCACTGCGCCGCTTCCTGCCCGACCCGCCCGGGGTACGGGACCCGAGGGACGCCGCCCGCGAACACGTGCGGCAGTCGACGTGAAGGAACGGGTGAGCATCCTCGACGGCAACACGTTCCTGGTCAGCGACCGGCGCGGCAACATCGAGCCGTCGTACGACTTCCCCACCGGGCTGTTCTCCTACGACACCCGGTTCCTCTCCACGTGGATCCTCTCCCTCGACGGCCAACTGCTGCACGCGCTCTCGATCGACGACTCGCTGTCGTACAAGACCCGGTTCTTCATGGTCCCCGGCGAACCGACGCACGACCTGGACGCGGACGTCTCGGTGATCCGCAGCCACTCGATCGCCAGCAGCTTCGACGAGGACCTGACCCTGCTCAACCACTCGGCCCAGGACAAGGAGTTCCGTCTCCGGCTCGACATCGCCTCCGACTTCGCCGACCTCTTCGAGGTCAAGCACCAGTTGGAGAAGAAGGGCAGCACCAGCCCCACGGTGGAGGAGGACGGGCTGCGGCTCACCTACCGCCGGCAGGGGTTCCACCGGGAGACGAAGATCAGCAGCACCGCGCCGGTCGAGGTCGACCGGGACGGGCTGACGTTCCGGATCCGCGTCGCGGCGCACGGCGAGTGGACCACCCGACTGCACGTCACCACCACCATCTACGGGGCCCGTGGTGAGGACGTGCGGGCCATCCTGCCGATGGGCCGGCGACGCACGGTGGCGGCCGTCGAGGCCGAGCAGAACGAGCTGATCGAGCGCGCGCCGACGCTCGGCTGCGACTGCGAGCCGCTGGCCGGGGCCTACCGGCGCAGCCTCACCGACCTGGCCGCCCTCCGATACGAGTCGATCACCCTGGGCGTACGGCTGGTCGCCGCCGGCCTGCCCTGGTTCATGACCCTGTTCGGCCGGGACAGCATGTTCACCTCGCTCCAGTTACTGCCGTTCCTCCCCGAACTGATCCAGCCGACCATCCTCATGCTGGCCGGTCTCCAGGGCACCCGGGTCGACGACTTCCGGGACGAGGAACCCGGCAAGATCCTGCACGAGCTGCGCTACGGCGAGACCGCCGGCTTCGAGGAGCAGCCGCACTCGCCCTACTACGGCGCCGCCGACACCACCGCGCTCTTCGTCATCCTGCTCGACGAGTACGAGCGGTGGACCGGGGACGGGACGCTCGTGCGCCAACTGGAGCAGGAGACCCGGGCGGCGCTGGCCTGGCTCGACACGTACGGGGACCTGCTCGGCACGGGCTACGTCTGGTACATGACGCGCAACCCGGAGACCGGGCTGCCGAACCAGTGCTGGAAGGACTCCCCCGACGCCATCTCCTACGCCGACGGCCGGCTGCCGCCGTTCCCCCGGGCCACCTGCGAACTACAGGGGTACGCCTACGACGCCAAGCTACGCGGCGCCCGGATGGCCCGCACCCACTGGCACGACCCGGCGTACGCCGAACGGCTGGAACGTGAGGCGGCGGCGTTGAAGGAACGGTTCAACCGCGACTTCTGGATCCCCGAGCGGGAGTACTACGCGTTGGCCCTGGACCCACGGGGACGGCAGGTGGACGCGCTCACCTCGAACATCGGCCACCTGCTGTGGAGCGGCATCGTCGACGAGTCCCGCGCCCCGGCGGTCGCCGCCCACCTGCTCGGGCCGCGCCTCTTCTCCGGCTGGGGCGTACGCACGCTCGCCGACGACCAGGGCCGCTACAACCCGATCGGCTACCACGTCGGCACGGTGTGGCCGTTCGACAACTCGATCATCGCCTGGGGCCTGTGGAAATACGGCTTCCGCGACGAGGCCGGCCAGATCTGCGAGGCGATGGTGAGCGCGTCCAACTACTTCAACGGACGGCTGCCCGAGGCGTTCGCCGGCTACGAGCGCGGCCTCACCGACTATCCGGTGCGGTATCCGACCGCGGGCAGCCCGCAGGCCTGGTCCGCCGGTACGCCGCTGCTGCTGCTCCGGGTGATGCTGGGGCTGGAGCCGCAGGGCGAGCATCTGATCATCGACCCGGCCGTGCCGTCGGGCATGGGCCGGGTGGAGCTGCTCGACATCCCGGGACGGTGGGGGCGGGTGGACGCCCTGGGCCGCAGCCGCACCCCCCACGACGCCAGCCGAGGGCACTGACCCGGGACTGGCCCGGCCTCAGCCCGGCCCGGCTCGGCCTCGGCCCGGCCTCAGCCCGGCCTCAGCCCGGCCCGGCCTCAGCCCGGCCCGGCCTCAGCCCGGCCCGGCCTCAGCCCGGCCCGGCCTCGGCCCGGCTCGGCCCTCGGTCCGGCTCGGTCCGGTCCGGCTCGGTCCGGGTCAGGCCGGGCACGGGCTGGTGACCGCCACCCGTACCCGCTCGTCGATCCGCTCGGCAAGCACCGCCGGGTCGCCCGGACGGGCGTACCTGTCGGCGGAGTCCACCACCGGCGCGGCGCCGGCGCCGAACGCGGCGGCCAGCGGCTGGTCCGGCGCCGCAGTCGCCTCGCCCCGGGCGGTCCGGGCGGTCCCGCCGCCCGGACAGGGCGCGGCCAGCACCTGGACCGCGCCGGTCGCACCGCCCCAGCGACCCAGCGCCCCTGTCAGCGCGGCGGACTCGTTGGCGGCGTCCACGGTGGGGGCCCGGTAACCGTCGCCGACCGGCCGGCATCCGGTGGCGGCGGTGAGCAGCACCCGACCGGGCCCGCCGGACCGGCCCTCGACCGCCACGAAGTCGCCGGCGTCGGCGCGCAGCAGCGGCTCGCCGTCGAACGTCGAGACACCGGCCCGCCATCGTGACGGCAGCCGGTCGGCCACCTGGCGCAGCACCTCGCGGGTGTCCGCGTCGGCGGTAGCCACCTCGATGCCGCGTTCCAAACTCACACCCGCGTCCAACGGGGTGACCCGGCAACCCCGGTCCAGCCGGTCCGGCAGGAACGCCGGCACGCCGGCCGTCCCGATCGCGGCGCTCAGCTCACCCATCGCCCGGTCCACCACCGGACCGGCCTGGCTCAGCGACCGCTGCTCCTTGACGGTGGGCGGATCGGTGCGCACCGACCACCAGGTCAGCCCGGCGAGCAGCACGGCCCACACCACTGTGGCAACCACCAGCCAGCGCTGAATGCGGCGGCCGGATCCGGGCTGCTCGGGACGGGTCGGCGGGGCGTACCCAGGGTGGATGGCACCGGTCACGCGATCCATCGTGTCACCCCTCCGCGACCCGCCTCGCTCCGGCTCTGAGATCTTGGTACGAAACGGCCCCCATAGGGGCACTTTGCTACCAAGATTCACTCGCCTCCCGAAAACCGGAAGATCGATCTCAGGGCTTGCGCAGCCAAGTCGCCGGATCCGTCACGAAGATGCCCTTGCCCTGATGGCGGGTGATCACCCCGAGCGCCTCCAGCCGCACGTTGACGAGGTTGATCGTCGATGGGCTGACCTTGAACCGGTCGCATTGCTCGCTGATCGAGGGCAGCTTGTCTCCCGGCTGGTACTTACCCGACCTGACGTCGGCGACTATCTCGTCGGAGATCCGGATGTAGTCCGGGGTCGCAGGCATGGCACTCCTCGCGTGGCACCTGCGATTCGATCACGCACTCGTCGACGCATGCAACTACACACTGCTACCGATCGTTGACTCTTTCCAGTTCCTCAAATAAGTTGGGCGACGAGCGCTCCTCGCGTGGCAACGAGCAGGGCTCTTCCCCGGTCGGGGCGGGTGTCGGAGTCGGAAGGGACATGCCCGCCCCGGCCACCTTCCACGGCAGCGACCCGGCTGTTCTCGCGAAAGGTGGTCCCCATCGTGCCCTGGTTGTTCCGTCCGCCCGACCGGCAGTCCCGGCGTGGTTCTCGAACGGTGCACCGGTGAGCGCCGCGACCGACCGCGAGCGGTACGTCGTACACCTGACCGTCGCCGCCGACGACCTGCCGGGCGCGCGGCGGCTGGCCCGCGCGATCGGCCGGTCGCTGGCGTTCCTGCCGGAGTTGGTGCTCGGTGAGACGACGGTGTCCGAGGAGGGCACGTCCGACCCGCAGCACCAGATCTTCTGCGACCGGCGACTCGGTGGACGACGCCGCTGCGTACGGCGGGTGGACCATCCGGGCGGCTGCACGTCCTGAGCCGGCGGCCCACGACGGCTCGGGCCGGCCACCCCTGGACGGGGCGGCCGGCCCGAGCCGATGCGCGCGATGCGGAGGTGTTAAGCGGGGGCCCCGCCTATACCGCAGGCGTTAAGCGGGGGCCCCGCCTTACGCCTTGACGGTGACGGTGACCTCGTTGATGCCGCGGGCGGCGGTCACCGGGGTTTCGCCGTTGCCGTGCCGGGAGAGCGCCCGCAGCGTCCACGAACCCGGCGCGGCGAAGAACCGGAACTGGCCGGCCCCGGACGTCACCACCTCGGCGGTGAACTCGCCGGTCGAGTCGAGCAGCCGGACGTACGCCCCCGGCACGACCTCGCCGGACTCGGCCAGCACCTGCCCGGTGATGACGGTTTCCTTCTCCAGGTCCAGGCTGGCCGGGAGCGGCGCGGCCTGGTCCGGCGCGGCGCAGCCGGCAGCGGTCGGAGCGATCGGAGCGGTCGCCATGGTCACGCCTCCCCGGGCTCGTCGCCGAGCGCCACCGGCACGCCGACGAGCGAGCCGTACTCGGTCCACGATCCGTCGTAGTTCTTCACGTTCTGGTGCCCGAGCAGCTCCTGGAGCACGAACCAGGTGTGCGAGGAACGCTCGCCGATCCGGCAGTAGGCGATGGTCTCCCGGCCGTCGTCCAACCCGGCGTCGGCGTAGATCTTGCGCAGCTCGTCGTCGGACTTGAACGTGCCGTCCTCGTTCGCCGCCTTGGACCACGGCACGCTGATCGCGGTCGGCACGTGGCCGGCCCGCTGCGCCTGCTCCTGCGGGAGGTGGGCCGGGGCGAGCAGCCGACCGGCGTACTCGTCGGGACTGCGCACGTCGACCAGGTTCTTGGTGCCGATGGCGTCGACCACCTCGTCGCGGAACGCGCGGATCGAGGTGTCCGGCGTCTGCGCGACGTACTGCGTCGCCGGCCGCTGCACCGCGTCGGTGACGAGCGGACGGGCGTCCAGCTCCCACTTCTTGCGGCCACCGTCGAGCAGCTTGACGTCGCGGTGGCCGTAGAGCTTGAAGTACCAGTACGCGTACGCGGCGAACCAGTTGTTGTTGCCGCCGTAGAGGACGACGGTGTCGTCGTTGCCGATGCCCCGCTCGGAGAGGAGCGCGGCGAACTGCTCCTGGTTGACGAAGTCGCGGCGGACCTGGTCCTGGAGGTCGGTCTTCCAGTCGAGCTTGATCGCGCCGGCGATGTGGCCGGTGTCGTAGGCCGAGGTGTCCTCGTCGACCTCGACGAAGACGACGCCCGGGGCGTCGAGGTTCTTCTCGGCCCACTCGGCCGAGACGAGTGCGGTGTCGCGACTCATCAGATCACTCCCTGGTGAGGATGGGTGGTGAGCCTGCGCGCGGAGATCGAAGTCGGTGGTTGTCGCACCACGCGCGGGACCCAGGCTGGAAACGGATCACGGGTACGTGCGACGGCGCCGCTGCCGGGCGTTCGGGGGATGCTGCGAACCCTTGGTGCCGATGGCCGCTAGGCGGCCGGAGACAGCCCCGCCGTCAGATGACGGGGCGACACAGGCAGGTGGCCACGCGGCACAGGTCGACCGCGCGCCGTTTGGTGAGGTGGGTCCCCATGGGCAGCGACACTACCAGCCGGACGGGCATGCGCCACCGGTCCGACCAGCATGCGAGACTCGAAGAAGCGGACGGTCGACTGAGCCGATCAGGCGGGCCGGCTTTCAGCCGGCCGAGTTGATCGGCACGTTCGCGGCGTCCGCTTCGATCACCAGGCCCTCCGGCGTCGGTTCCACCTTGCGCAGGTTGAGCTGGAACGGCAGCTCCGGCAGCGGCACGTCGATCGAGATGCTCTTGGCGTAGTTGGACAGCAGCGTCCGCGCCGGCGCCACGTTCGGCAGCCCCTCGGCGGTGAGGTCGTTGAAGCGCAGGGCCACCTTGCCGTCGTTCACGGTCAGGTCGGCGGTGCCGTTGACGGTCAGCTTGATGCCGAGGATGTCCACCGGGGCGGTGACGGCCAGCCGGCCGTCCCGCTCGGCCAGCTTCAGGCCCGGCCGGTTCAGCAGCTTCGCCAGGCTGTCGTAGGTGACGGTGCCCCGCCCGTCGACGCTCTCGGCCACCACGTCGCCCCGGCCGGAGCGGATCGTGTCGAGAGATGCGGTCACGTCGCGGGCGTCCACGTCCAGGCGCGGCACGTCGACCGTGCCGCCTTGCACGTTGCCCTTGACGTCGGTCAACTGGATCGAGATGCGCTCGTACTTCCCGGCCAGGACCTGGTTGAGGAACGGGAAGCCGCCGACCTCCACCTTGGGCGCGGCGGACTGCGCGTCCTGCTTGGCGAGTTCCTGCCGCACCTGGTCGGCGATCGCCCGCTCGGCCACCCCGGCGGCCACCCGGTCGGCGACGACGAGCAGCCCGGCCAGCACCAGCAGCAGGACGACGAAACCGATCAGCACCTTGCGGCCCCGGCGACGGGGCCGGTCCTCTGCCGGGTACGCCTCTGCCACGTCGCCTCCAGTCCTCGCCGCCGTCACCGCGTCTCGCGGCGCAACCGTACTTACCCGGGGCGCGGATTCCCCAACCGGGCGGGTCAGAGGAAGAGCACGCACATGGCGTACGCGGCAGGCGCGGCGAGCGCGAAGCCGCCGAGCGGCCCCTGCATGTGCCGGGCCACCCACATGGTCGGCAGCTCACCGGCCATCAGCCGGCCCGCCTCGGCGTATCCCACGGCCAGGTCGGCGAGGACAGCGGTGGCCGCGGTGACCACCCCGACCAGGGCGGCGCTGGTCGGGGTGAAGCCGACCAGGTAGCTGCCGAGCACGGCGCTGGTGAGCGTGCCGATCATGGCGCCCGCCACCACTCCGGCGGCGCCCCGGGGCACCTGCGGGGCGAGCCGCGGCCACGGCGCGATCGCGTCGGTCAACCGCGCCACCAGCAGGGCCACCCCGGCGGCGCTGAGGCAGACCGTGATCGCCTGGGTGCCCTTGGGTATCCGGCTGAGCACGATCAGCGAGGCGAAGGCGACCACCCCGATCACGATGAGCAGGGTGCCGCCGAGCGAGTCGGTCACCCGGACCCGGTCCACCCGGCGGACGAGCTGGCCCAGCACGCCGAGCACGAACCCGGCCACCGCGGCGTACCCGAGGGGGGCCAGGCCGGCGACGTCGGTCTGCACGGCGGCGGTGTCGGCGATCGCCGCCGTACCGGCGCTGACAAGCGCCACGACGAGCAGCGCGGGCGGTCGCATGGCCATGGTCCAGGCGAGCACGTAGAGGAGCTGGACGCCGAAGACGATGGCCGCGAAGGGCAGCCGGTGCCCGGGGCCGGCGGTCTGCGCCCCGAGCACCAGGCCCACGCCGAGCAGCGCGGCGAAGCCGGCCACGGTCAGCGCCAGCGGACGCCGGAAGGGGACCGACGGGACCTCCTCCTCGGGCGTCTCCTCCGACTCGGGGTCGGGACGCCGGCCCTGGCCGCCCTTGCGGAGCCGGCGTGGCCCCTTCCGCTCGGGCCGCTCCTCCTCCGCCTCGGCCGGCCCGGTGCGTGGGGCGGGCGGGTAGCCACGGGCGGGGCCGGACGGCCCGGCGGGCGGGTCATCGGCCCACGGTTCGCGAGCGGCGTCGCGTGAGGTGGAGGGAAACACGCCCCGATCGTGCCAGACCCGGGCGGTCCGGCGGGGGTCACGGTTTCGGCAACGTTAAAACCTTGGCCGCGATCGGGGGCAGAAAGGGCAAACGGGAAAAGCCGCGAAGGTGACGGCGAGGCCATCGGTTACGCTCAAGCCGTTACCCCGCCCGTCAGCGACGCCGGGACCCACGCAAGTTCACAGCGCCGCCCCCGCCCGGGCGTGCCGCTGGTCGCGCGCGGCCGTAGGGCCGCCGGGACGGAGGTGATCGTGGAGCTCCTGCTGCTCGTGACCGCACGTGCGGGTGAGCCGTCGGCGGTGCTGCCGGCGCTCGACCTGCTGCCGCACTCGGTGCGCACCGCGCCCCGCGACGTGCGCACGCTTGTCTCCGGCCCGACGCCGGACGCCGTCCTGGTGGACGCCCGTTCCGAGTTGAGCGAGGCGCGTGCCACCTGTCGGATGCTGCACGCCACCGGGCTCGGCGTGCCGCTGGTCGCGGTAGTGACCGAGGCCGGCCTGATCGCGCTGAACGCCGACTGGGGTGTGGACGACGTGATCCTCG
This sequence comes from Micromonospora sp. WMMD1128, assembly GCF_027497235.1. NCBI lineage: Bacteria > Bacillati > Actinomycetota > Actinomycetes > Micromonosporales > Micromonosporaceae > Micromonospora > Micromonospora sp. WMMD1128. Next base: position 271,015 of record NZ_CP114902.1, on the reverse strand, counting down.
CCGGGGCCGGCCCGGCCGAGGTGGAGGCCCGCCTGCGACTCGCCGTCGGCCGGTTGAGCAACGCGGTGGCCGGCGCCGGTGGCTCGATCCGGGCCGGTGAGCTGAACATCGACCCGGACACCTACGCCGCCAAGCTGAAGGGCCGGCCGCTCGACCTCACGTACAAGGAGTTCGAGCTGTTGAAGTTCCTCGCCCAGCACCCGGGCCGGGTGTTCACCCGGGACCAGTTGCTGCGTGAGGTCTGGGGCTACGACTACTTCGGTGGCACCCGCACGGTCGACGTGCACGTCCGGCGGCTGCGCGCCAAGCTCGGCTCGGAGTACGAGTCGATGATCGGCACGGTCCGTCAGGTCGGCTACAAGTTCGTCGTGCCGCCGTCGCGTTCGCTGCCGGAGACGGAGCCCGCCCCGCTGCCGGTCTGACCGGTCCGCACCCCCCGCAGGGGACATTTTCCCCGTATGCCCTATTTGCCACATAGTTCCGCCCTATCCTGACTGCCTGGTTTATCAGGATCTAGGGGGGATGCACGTGTGCGCGGTGACCACGGGGGCGGCGAACGGCCGGTGCCGCTGATGACCGGCTCGACACCGCGGGTGCTGGTGGTCGTGACCGCGGTGCTCGTCGGGCTGTCGGCCTCGGCGTACGCGCTGGGCCGCAGCCTGGTGCCCGAGCAGCACCCGACGGCCGCCGGCACGACCGCGTTCGGCGACACCACGCGCTACGCCGACCAGCCGCCGGCCACCGGCTCGCCGGAGACCGCCCGGCCGAGCCCGGACGCGGCGCCGGACGCTGCTCCCGCCATGCCCGAGGACGCCGGTGACGGGCCCTTCGGCGCCCACGTCACCACCGGCTCGTCCCGGGTCGCGCTGACCTTCGACGACGGCCCCGACCCCCGGTGGACGCCACAGGTGCTCGCCCTGCTCGCCGAGCACGGCGTGAAGGCCACGTTCTGCGTCGTCGGCGAGAACGCCGAGAACTACCCGGACCTGGTCCGGTCGATCGAGGCCGAGGGGCACACCCTGTGCAACCACTCCTGGAAGCACGACGTCAACCTCGGCAAGCGCAGCACGGCGACGATCCGGGCGGACCTGCAACGGACCAACGACGCGATCCTGGCCGCCGCGCCGAACGCCCGGATCGCGTACTACCGCCAGCCCGGCGGCGCCTGGACCGCCCCGGTGGTGTCGGCCTGCACCGACCTGGGCCTCACGCCACTGCACTGGAGCGTCGACCCGTCCGACTGGAAGGCGCCGGGCGCGACCGCCATCGAGACGGCGGTCCGCACCCAGACCGGGCCGGGCGCGATCGTGCTCATGCACGACGCGGGCGGGGACCGCTCCGGCACCGTCGCCGCGTTGCAGAAGCTGCTGCCCGAGCTGCTCGGCAGCTTCGTCCTGGAGCCGCTGCCCACCGGCATCCAGTGACGAGTGCCACCGACCGCCGTCGCGCTCCGGCGGGAACGGCGCCCCGCCGGCCGCTACCGTGACTCGGATGAGCAGCACCGAGCCGACGAGTGGTCCCGGACCTGACGCGGCGGCCCCGGGCGACCGGGTCGCACCCACCGAGCGGCTGACGACGGCCGAGGTCACCGACGTGCTGGCGCTGGCGCGCGCGGCCGGCGACGCCGACGGCGCCGATCCGCTCGACGAACACGTGCTGCTGCGGCTGCGCGACCCCGGGGCGCCCGCGGTGCACCTCACCGCCCGGGCCGCCGACGGCACCCTGACCGGGTACGCGCACCTCGACACCACCGCGCCCGCCGAGGGCGTCGGCGTGGAGCTGGTGGTGCACCCGGCGCACCGGCGGCGGGGCACCGGCCGGGCGCTGGCCCGGGGCGTGCTGGCCGCCGCCTCCGGGCCGCTGCGCGCCTGGGCGCACGGCGACCACCCGTCGGCCGCCGCGCTCGCGGTCGACCTGGGCTTCGCCCGGGCGCGGGTGCTGTTCCAACTGCGCCGGCCGCTCGCCGCCGCGCTGCCCGAGCCGGTCCTGCCCGAGGGCGTCGAGCTGCGGGCGTTCCGACCCGGCGACGACGACGAGTCCTGGCTGGCGGTCAACAACGCCGCGTTCGCCGAGCACCCCGAGCAGGGCCGGTGGACCGTCGACGACCTGCGCGTCCGGATGGCCGAGCCGTGGTTCGACCCGGCCGGCTTCCTGCTCGCGGTGGAGTCGGCCACCGGCCGGCTGCTCGGCTTCCACTGGACCAAGGTGCACGAGCGGCCCGGATCGGCCCGGATCGGCGAGGTCTACGTGCTCGGCGTCGACCCGTCCGCGCACCGCGGCGGGCTGGGCCGGGCGCTCACCGCCGCCGGCCTGGCCCACCTGCGCGACCGGCGCGGGCTGGACCGGGTGATGCTCTACGTCGACGAGAGCAACACCCGCGCGGTCGCCCTCTACGAGCGGCTCGGCTTCGCCAGGTGGTCCGCGCACGTCAACTACCAGCTCGGCTGAGCGCCGGCCCGGGCCCGCGAGGCCGGTCACGGGAGCGTCACGCCGGAGGCTCGGCGCGGTAACGGCTGACCGGATAAATCGCGTTAAAAGCGATAGCAGGTCGCCAGTTCACGAAATGGACAGAACCGCCTCAGCGTACGGCCATCTCACCGGCCGGACGTGTTCATCCCGCGTTCACTTCCGACCGGCGAACCGTCCATCTGGCACTTCTAACTTTCACGTCAGCCGGCCAGTTCCGGCCCCCGGCACCCCGGGCGACCTGACCAAAGACGTGAAGGGAAACCTTTCAAGTGAAGCTCCAGCGGCACGGCGCCATCGCCTGTCTCGCTCTTACCGCGGTCCTCGGTCTCAGCGCCTGCGGCTCGGACAACAACGAGCCGGCCGCCGGCGCCACCGGCTCCGCTGCGGCGGACTGCGCCACCGGCACGCTGAACGCCCAGGGCTCCTCCGCGCAGAAGAACGCCATGGCCGAATGGATCAAGGCGTACCAGCAGAAGTGCACGGGCACCACGATCAACTACGAGCCGAGCGGTTCCGGCGCCGGTATCCAGGCGTTCATCGCCGGCACCGCCGACTTCGCCGGCTCCGACTCCGCCCTCAAGGAGGAGGAGCAGCCGAAGGCCGACGCCCGGTGCAACAGCGGCCAGGCCCTCAACCTGCCGATGGTGATCGGCCCGGTCGCGGTCGTCTACAACGTCGGCGGCGCGGACAACCTCCAGTTCAGCCCGGCCACCCTGGCGAAGATCTTCGCCGGCAAGGTGACCAAGTGGGACGACGCGGCGATCAAGGCCGACAACCCGGACGCCACGCTGCCGTCGACCGCGATCCAGGCGGTGCACCGCTCCGACGAGTCGGGCACCACCGACAACTTCACCAAGTACCTGTCGAAGACCGCCGAGGCGGACTGGACCTTCGAGAACTCCAAGGCGTGGAAGGCTCCGGGCGGCGTCGGCGCGGCCAAGTCCGACGGCGTGGCCAGCAAGGTCAAGAGCACCGACGGCACCATCAGCTACGTCGAGTGGTCGTACGCCGAGAACTCCGGCCTCAAGATGGCCAAGGTCAAGAACGGCAACGGCGAGTTCGCCGAGCTGACCGGCGACTCGGCCGGCAAGACCATCGCCGGGGCCAAGTTCGAGGGCCAGGGCGACGACCTCAAGATGTCGATCGACTACAACACCAAGGAGGCCGGGGCCTACCCGATCGTCCTGGCGACCTACGAGATCGTCTGCAGCAAGGGCATCGCCGCCGACAAGCTGCCGCTGATCAAGGGACTGCTCGGCCACGCCGCCAGCGCCGAGGGCCAGCAGGAGCTGGTCGAGCTGGGCTACGCCCCGCTTCCCGACGAGGTCCGCACCAAGGTCGAGGCCGCGGTCAAGAACCTGTCCTGACGCCCTGAACGACACCTTCTCAACGCAAAGCGAGCGAGCAGATGGGTGACACCCCTCACCGCTCGGCGCACGCCGGCACCGGCGGGACCCCCGTGGCCATGAGCCACGAGCGGCCCGCCGGTGCCTCGGCGCGTGTGGCCGAGCCCACCGGTAACCCGGGCCGCTCCGGCGGCGACCTCGGTGGCGGCGGCGACTTCGGCGGAGGCGGCGACGGCGGCCTCGGCGGAGGCGGCGGCCTGCCCCGGGCCCGCGCGTTCGGCGCGGAACGCGCGTTCCGCGCCCTGACCCTGGCCGCCGGCGCCACCGTACTGGTGATCATCGCGGCCATCGCCATCTTCCTGATCGCCAAGGCCGTGCCGGCGCTGCGGGCCAACACCGAATCGTTCTGGACCTTCGAGGGCTGGTTCCCGAACGACAACCCGCCGAAGTTCGGCATCGGCGCGCTCGCCTTCGGCACCGTGCTCAGCTCGCTGCTGGCGCTGCTCGTGGCGGTGCCGGTCGCGCTGGGCATCGCCCTCTACCTGTCGCACTACGCCCCGCGCCGGCTCGGCAACGGCCTGGGCTTCATCATCGACCTGCTGGCCGCCGTGCCCAGCGTGGTCTTCGGCCTCTGGGGCCGGGACTACTTCGCCGGACCGGTCACCGACCTCTCCGCCTGGCTCAACAAATACTTCGGCTGGATCCCGATCTTCGGCGAGGGCCCGTACGGCAGCTCGATCCTCCTGGGCTCGGTGGTGCTGGCGATCATGGTGCTGCCGATCGTCACCTCGCTCTCCCGCGAGGTGTTCCGGCAGACCCCGACCGCCAACGAGGAGGCCGCGCTCGCGCTCGGGGCCACCCGGTGGGAGATGGTCCGCACCGCGGTCCTGCCCTACGGCCGGCCGGGTGTGATCGCCGCGGTGATGCTGGGCCTGGGCCGGGCGCTCGGCGAAACCATCGCGCTGGCGTTGACGCTCGGATCGACGTACGCCATCTCGTTCAACATCCTGGAGGCCGGCGGCAACTCGATCGCGGCCAACATCGCCAACCGGTTCGGTGAGGCGAACGAGACCGGCCGAGGCGCCCTCATCGCCTCCGGCCTGGTGCTCTTCGCGATCACCCTGATCGTCAACATCACCGCGCGCGCGATCATCTACCGCCGCCGCGAGTTCACGGAGTCGGCCGCATGACCTCCACTCTCACCTCTCACCGTCCCCGCCCGCCGGCCCAGCCGGCCACGCTGCGGGCCCGGCGGCTCCCGGCGTACGCCGCGCCCGCCATCGCCGTCGCGGCGCTGCTGCTCGCCGCGGCCCTCGTGTACGGCGCGGACATCGGCGGCCCGGTCCTGGTCGTGGTCCTCGGCGTGCTGCTCTACCTGGCCGGTCTGTTCGCCGCGGCGAACGCGGTCGAGGGCCGCCGCTCGGCCCGCAACCGGATCTGGAGCGCGCTGATCCACTCCGCCTTCGTGCTGGCCGTGCTGCCGCTGGCCTCGGTGGTCTGGACGCTCGTCAGCAAGGGCTCCCAGCGGCTGGACGGCGACTTCTTCGGCACCTCGATGAACAACATCGGGGCACGGGACGCCAACGGCGGCGCCTACCACGCGATCATCGGCACGTTGGAGCAGGTCGGCATCGCCACGCTGATCACCGTCCCGCTCGGCGTGCTCTGCGCGATCTACATCGTCGAGTACGGCCGGGGCCGGTTCGCGTTCACCGTCCGCTTCTTCGTGGACGTGATGACCGGCATCCCGTCCATCGTCACCGGCCTGTTCGTGCTCGCCTTCTGGGTGCTGATCGTCTCGCCGGTGTTCAACGACGGCCGCCCGGGCTTCTCCGGCTTCGCCGCCGCGCTCGCGTTGAGCGTGCTCATGCTGCCCACCGTGGTCCGCTCCACCGAGGAGATGCTCCGGCTCGTGCCGGCGCCACTGCGCGAGGGCGCGTACGCCCTCGGCGTGCCGAAGTGGAAGACCATCCTGCGGGTCGTGCTGCCGACCGCGCTGCCCGGCATCGTCACCGGCATCATGCTCGCCGTCGCGCGGGCCGCCGGTGAGACCGCGCCGGTGCTGCTCGTCGCCGGCGGCGGCGCGGCGATCAACTTCAACCCGTTCGAGAACAACCAGTCGTCGCTTGCCCTCTTCGTCTACCAGCAGGCCGGCGAGGCGTCGAAGTACTCGCCGGCACGGGCGTGGACCGCGGCGCTGACCCTCGTCGCCCTCGTCCTCATCCTGACCGTCGCGGCGAAGTTGCTGGCCCGTCGAAACCAGCTCGGCCGATGAACACCGGAGGTACCGCCACCATGGCCAAGCGCGTCGAAGCCGCCAACGTCACCGCCTACTACGGCGGTTTCAAGGCGATTGAGAACATCAACCTGACCGTCGAGCCGAAGACGGTGACCGCCCTGATCGGCCCGTCCGGCTGCGGCAAGTCGACCTTCCTGCGGTCGATCAACCGGATGCACGAGGTGCTGCCCGGCGCCCGGGTCGAGGGCAACCTCACCATCGACGGGCAGGACATCTACGACCGCGACGTGGACGTCACCGCGGTCCGCCGGATGATCGGCATGGTCTTCCAGCGGCCGAACCCGTTTCCCACCATGAGCATCTTCGACAACGTGGTGGCCGGGCTGCGGCTCAACGGCGTCCGGCGCAAGTCGATCCTGGAGGAGGCGGCCGAGAAGGCGCTGCGCTCGGCGAACCTCTGGGACGAGGTGAAGGACCGGCTCGCCAAGCCCGGCGCCGGGCTCTCCGGCGGTCAGCAGCAGCGGCTCTGCATCGCCCGCACCATCGCGGTCGAGCCGCAGGTGGTGCTGATGGACGAGCCGTGCTCGGCGCTGGACCCGATCTCCACGCTGGCCATCGAGGACCTGATGTTCCAGCTCAAGGACAAGTTCACCATCATCATCGTCACGCACAACATGCAGCAGGCCGCGCGGGTGTCCGACCGCACCGCGTTCTTCTCGATCGAGAAGACCGGCGACCCGGGCCGCCTGATCGAGTACGACAACACCCAGAAGATCTTCAGCAACCCCACCCAGAAGAAGACCGAGGACTACATCACCGGCCGCTTCGGCTGAGGTGTTAGGAGGGGCCCCCTATTAACGGTTTCTGCATAGGAAGGGGCCCCGCCTAACAACGCCGCCGAGCGCAAGCACCATCGAGCGCAAGCGCGCCACCGAGCGCAAGCACCGCTCAGCGGAGCACGAAGCGCGGCGAGGCTCCGTCCAGGCCCTCGATGCGGGGCACGATCGGCGTACCCGGGTCTCGGTCCGCCGCCGCGCGGGCCACGGCCGCGAGGTCACCGGCGGCGGCGACCTCGGCGAGCGTGACCATGGTGGGCGGCAGCATGGTCAACTCCCCCGCCCTCGCCCGGGCCAGCGCGTCCGCCGGGCGCAGCCACAGCGTGAGGTCGGCCTCGCCGGAGACGTCGCGGGTCCGCTGCCCCTCGGGCAGCAGGGCGACGAAGAAGTACGTGTCGAAGCGGCGCGGCTCGAACTCCGGCGTGATCCACCGCGTCCAGGGCAGCAGCAGGTCGGACCGGAGCGTCAACCCGCGCCCGGCCAGCAGGTCGGCGAAGCCGGTACGCCGGCCGACCAGGTCCTGCCGGGCAGCCTCCCAGTCGTCGCCGCTCACGTCGCCGACCACCGCCCCGGGGTGCGGGCCGGCCAGCAGCACGCCCGCCTCCTCGAAGACCTCGCGCGCGGCAGCGCAGACCACCGCCTGCGCGTCCGCCGGGTCGAGCCGGAACCGCTCACCCCAGGCCGCCGGCTCCGGCCCGGCCCAGTCGAGGTGCGCCTCCGAGTCGGACCGGTCCACCCCGCCGCCGGGGAAGGCGTACATGCCGCCGAACGTCATCGCCGCCACCCGCCGGATCAGATAGACCTCGAAGTCGTCGCCGGCCGGGCGGAGCAGCAGCACGGTGGCGGCGACCCGGGGCACCGCGGGCACGCCGCCCTCGGCGTGGAACCGGCGGGCGTGCTCCACCAGGGCGGGGGGCGCGGCGAAGCCGTCGATCGTCATGGCCCGAGCCTAGTTCCCTGGCGAGTCGCAGGTCCGGGCCGGATCCAACCGAGGAACCGGTCCCAACGGGCCGCGTCGGTGAGGTGCCCGGTGGCCTCCACCAGGAGGGTGGCCAGGTAGATCGCGAGCGCCGCCCGGTCGTCGCGATACTCGGCAAGCAGCGCCCGGCGGGCGGCCTCGCAGGGCCACGGACGGTCGCAGGCGTCGCAGCGCCAGGTGGGACGCCCGGCGACGTGCGGCCGGCTCACCGCAGCCGCAACGCGACGGCCCGGGCCTCGTCGTCGCTCAACGACATGAACCACAGGAAGCGCTTGACGATCTCGGGCGGCGTCGGGCCGTCGGCCCGGCCACGCAGGTCGCGGATGGCCCGCCGGGTGAGCCGGGCAAACTCCGGGATCAAGGTCGCCCGGCGGGCGACGTCCGTCGGCGCGGCCCGCAGCGTCGGGCACGGCCAGTCATGGCCGCATCGCGCGCAGATCCACGCCGGACCGTCCGCGACGTGCGCCGAGGGCCACCCCGAGGGGGTACGCGGAGACCAGCGCGTTTCCGGCGCGACGTTGGTCCGGCGATCCGGGTCGAGACGGGTGACCGCCTTCGCGGCGCTCGTCGGCGGTGTGGGCTTCTCGTCGGGCATGGCACTCCCCTCGTAGGGCGGTCAGGAAGGGGCCGCCACCGGCGCTCGACCATGGCGGCGGCCCCCGCGTGCGACGCGACCGCCGGGCTCCGCCTCCACCAGCCGCGCCACCTGGTGACACTCTGCTGTGTTCACCGTTACTCTCGGAAGGCCGCTCAGGCTGCTGGGCTGGCTTGGCCCAGCCGGAGCCGTGGTCGCGGGACGGTGAGTAGTCGATCTCCACGTTGGGAGGGTCTGAATGAGTGGCGTGCCAAGTCCTCTCGCCGACTTCATCGTGAGCGAGATCCGCCGAGCCCGAGGCAGTTCAGGCATGACCCAGGAGACCTTCGGGCGCTCGGCGGGGTTCAGCGCCTCGCATGTGAGCGCGGTCGAGAGCGGCTCACGGGCCCTCACCATGGACTTCGTCAAGGGCACTGACCGGGCACTCCGCAACGGAGGATTCTTCGAGCGGCTGGTGGCGAAGCTGGGCGCGCCGTCGTGGTTCCTGCCCTGGCTCGACGCCGAGCGCGGCGCTCGGCAGCTCCGTCTCTTCGAGCCGTTGCTGATCCCGGGTCTGCTTCAGACGGAGAACTACGCCCGCGTGGTGATGCGACTCAACGACCTCATGTCGACCGAGGAGGTCGACCAACGGGTGAGTGGACGCATGAGCCGCCATCGGATCCTGACCAGCGAGACTCCACCGCAGGTCGTGGTGGTGCTCGATGAGTCCGCGCTGCACCGTGCCGGGGAGGAGTTTTCGGTCGTCATCGCGGAGCAGGTGGCTCACCTGATCGTCGTGGCCGAACTTCCGCACGTGCACATACACGTGATCCCGGCGACGGCCGGCCCCCATATCGGTCTGTCCGGTCCCTTCGCACTGGCTCGCGGTAAGGACGGCCGCTGGGTCGGGCACCTGGAAAATCAACTGGGGGGCATCGTCGTCGACGGTCAGGATGAACTTCATATCCTTGAGGCACGATGGGAGAACGTCCGCACCGAAGCCCTCCCGCGTCGGCAGTCCCTCGACCTGTTGAAGGAAGTGCAGAACCATCATGGATCTCAATGACGCCACCTGGCGGAAGTCCCGGCGCAGCGGATCGAGCGGCGGGAACTGTGTGGAGGTTGCCGACGGTCTGGGAGATGTCGTCGCCGTCCGGGACTCCAAGGATCGGGTCGGGCCGGCGCTGCTCTTCACGCCGGCCGCCTGGCGTGCGTTCGTCGCTGATGTCGCCGCTCAGCACTAGGGATGGGTGAGGACATGGACCTGACCGGCGCGAAGTGGCGCAAGGCGTCACGTTCCTCGACCAACGGTGGGGCCTGCGTCGAGGTGGCCGACAACCTTGCCGGCGTCGTCGGCGTACGCGATTCGAAGGACCCGACCGGGCCGGCGCTTGCCTTCCCGACGGCGTCGTGGCGCGCGTTCGTCGCGGACGTCGCCGGCCGGGCCTGACATCCCGATCGGTGGATCACCCTGCCGGCGGCCCAGCCGGCCGGGATAACGTGCCGGAATGACGCGTTGGGGAATTCTGGCCACCGGACACATCGCCGCCGCCTTCGCCGCCGACCTGCGGCTGGTGCCGGACGCCGAGCTGGTGGCGGTCGGGTCGCGTACCCGGGAGAGCGCCGAGGCGTTCGCGCGGCAGCACGACGTGCCGCGGGCGTACGCCTCCTGGGCCGAACTGGCCGCGGACCCGGACCTGGACGCGATCTACGTGGCCACGCCGCACGCCGCGCACCACGAGGCGGCGATGGCCTGCCTGGCCGGCGGCAAGGCCGTGCTCGTGGAAAAGCCGTGCACGCTCGACCTGCCGACCACCACCGACCTGGTGGAAACGGCGCGGGCCCGCGGGCTCTTCCTCATGGAGGCCATGTGGATGCGGACGAACCCGCTGATCCTGCGGGTGCTGGAGCTGATCTCCGACGGCGCGATCGGTGCGGTCACCCATGTCCGGGCGGACTTCGGGGCGGTCGGGCCGTTCCCGCCCGAGCACCGGATGCGCAATCCTGCGCTCGGCGGCGGCGCGCTGCTCGACCTCGGGGTCTACCCGTTGAGCCTGGCCCACCTGGTGCTCGGCGCGCCGCAGCACGTGCGGGCGTGGGCGAAGCTGAGCCCGGAGGCGGTGGACGAGAACACCGGCATGGTCCTGGGCTGGGACTCCGGCGCGGTGGCGACGCTCAGTTGCGGCATGGTCGGCCCCACCGCGATCACCGCGTCGATCACCGGCACCACCGGCCGGATCGACCTGCCGGAGCTGTTCTTCCGGCCCGGGTCGGCGGTGCTGCACCGGGCCGGCGCCGAGCCGGAGACGATCCCGGCGGACATGACCGGGGGCGGCTACCAGTACGAGGCGATCGAGGTGCAGCGTTGCCTGGCGGCGGGGCTGACCGAGAGCCCGCTGGTGCCGCACGCCGCCACGCTTGAGGTGATGACCTTGATCGACGACATCAAGGCCCAGATCGGCGTCTCCTACGTGTAAGGCGGGGGCCCTTTTTAACACCCGGTGTTAAAAAGGGCCCCCGCCTATACCGAAAGCGTTAAGCGGGGCCCCCGCCTTCAGAACAGGGGGCGGACGAGGAGGTAGGCGAGGCAGGCGATGGCCGCCGCCGCGGGGAACGTGATGATCCAGGCGATCACGATGTTGCCGGCCACGTTCCAGCGGACCGCGGAGAGGCGCTTGGTCGCGCCCACACCCATGATCGCCGAGGTGATCGTGTGCGTGGTGGAGATCGGTGCCTTCAGCACCAGCGCGTTGAAGTAGAGCACGGCGCTGGCCACGGTCTCGGCCGCGAAGCCCTCCGCCGGGCCGAGGTCGATGATCTTCCGACCCAGGGTCCGGATGATCCGCCAGCCGCCCGCGTACGTGCCGAGCGCCAGCATCGTCGCGGAGGTCCAGAACACCCAGCCCGGGATGTGCGTCTTGCTCTCCTGGAAGCCGCCGGTGTAGAGCGCCAGCACGATGATGCCCATGGTCTTGGCGGCGTCCTGCATGCCGTGGCCGACGGACATGGCGGCGGCGGACACGGTCTGCGCCAGGCGGAAGCCGCGGCTGAGCTTGCCCGGCTGCCCCTTCCGGAACAGCCACATGATCGCCAGCATCACCAGGAAGCCGAGGATCAGGCCGACCACCGGCGAGAGCACCATCGGGAGGATGACCTTCTCCACGATGTTGCCCCACTGCACGACGCCGTCGGCGGCGAACAGGGTCGCGCCGACCAGGCCGCCGAAGAGGGCGTGCGAGGAGGAGGACGGCAGGCCGAAGTACCAGGTGATCAGGTTCCAGGCGATCGCGCCGAGCACGCCGGCGAAGACCACGCCGAGGCTCTGCACTCCGGTCGGGAGCGTGACCAGGCCGTCGCCGACCGTCTTGGCGACCCCGGCGCCGAAGTGCGCGCCGACGAAGTTGCCGACGGCGGCCAGGCCGAGCGCGATGCGGGGCGTCAGCGCCCGGGTCGAGATGCTCGTGGCGATCGCGTTGGCCGCGTCATGGAAGCCGTTCGTGTAGTCGAACGCCATGGCGACCGCGATCACCGCCAGCACGGCGATGAGTTCGGGGCTCACAGGATCAGGACTCCTTGACCGCGATGGTCTCGACTGTGTTGGCGACGTGCTCGAAGGCGTCGCAGGCGGCCTCCAACTCGTCGGCCACCTCCTTCATCTTCAGCACGGTGAGCGCGTCGTACTCACCGGAGAAGAGGCGGACGAGCAGCATCCGGTACGCCTGGTCGCCGTCGTTCTCGAGCCGGTTGCACTCGATCCAGTAGTCCTCAAGATCCTTCATCGACTTCAGCCGGGGCATCGCCTCGGCGGTGAGCTTGGCCTGCTGGTCGAGCACGTTGACCAGCTCGTGCAGCTCGCGCGGGAGCGACGGGAGCTTGGTCAGGCCGTACAGGTAGAGCAGGTTGCCGACCGCCTCCAGGTGGTCCATCACGTCGTCGAGCAGCGAGCCCAGCCGGTAGATGTCCTCCCGGTCGAACGGCGTGATGAAGGTGGAGTTGATCTTCTTGTAGAGGTCGTGGGTGATCTGGTCGCTGTCGTGCTCGACCTCGGTCAGCCGCTCGCTGATCGACTGCACGTCGGCACCGGGCAGGCCCAGCTCGTTGAGCAGGTCGGTCCCCTTCACCAGGTTCTGCGCGGCCCTGGTGAAGAGCTCGTAGAAGGCGCCCTCGGTGGGACGGAAGGAAAACTTCACAGCACGGACCTCGTCGTGTCGGTGGAAGGGTGGCCGTCGCCTGAAGCAGGCGCCTGCTCTGGGCATGCTAGGGACACGGTGGAACCGGGCATCGACCGGCCCACCCCTGGTCAGGCCCGATTCACCGCTCGTTCACCTGCTGTTCACCTGAGCGCTTCGCGCCCTGGTCGCGTAACCGGTCACGCTCCCGTTCCACGTCGAAATCGGCAGCCGGATACCCCAGATCCAGGTCGTCGAACGTCTCCTTCAGCAGGTGGGCGAGCGCCCAGTCGCGGTACCACTTGCGGTCCGCCGGCACCACGAACCAGGGGGTGGCCTCCGTGCCGCACCGCTCCAGCGCCTCGGCGTACGCGGCCTGGTATTCGTCCCACCGGGCCCGGGTGTCCAGATCGCTCGGGTTGTATTTCCAGTGTTTCGTCGGGTCGGTGAGCCGTTCCATCAGCCGCTCGCCCTGCTCGTCGTACGAGATGTGCAGCATGACCTTGACCACGGTGACCGCCCGCTCGGCCAACTCCCGCTCGAAGTCGTTGATGATCTCGTAGCGGGACCGCCAGGTCGCCTCGTCGACCAGCCCCTCCACGCGGGCGATCAGCACGTCCTCGTAGTGCGAGCGGTTGAACACGCCCACGTACCCGGGTGGCGGCAGCGCGCGCCGGATCCGCCACAGGAAGTCGTGCCGCAGCTCCTCCTTGGTCGGCGGGCCGAAGGAACGGATGTGCAGGCCGAGCGGGTTCATCGCGCCGGCCACCCGCTTGACCGCGCCGTCCTTGCCGCCGCAGTCCATGGCCTGGAGGACCAGCAGCACCCGGCGTGGCCGCCCGCCGGCCAGCCGCGCGCCGGCCTGCGCGGGCGCGCTGGTGGCGCCGCCCGGCCCGGCGGCGACCTGCGCGGCGGCGTACAGCATCTCCTGCTGCCGGCCCAGCTCCGCACCGATCAGCTTGACCTGGTCGCGGGCCCATTCCTTGCGGGCCGACCCGCGTCCGGCCGCCTTCGGCAGCCCCGGCATCGAACGCGGATCCACCGCCCCGAGGTCCACCGTCCCCGGCCCCACCCGCAGCAACTCCCGCATCGACCCGTCCTCGGGCCGCACCACGCCACTCATCCCCCGATCCTCACCCGACAACCCCGATCATGGGTACGGAGCGCCCGCTACGCCCGATAGATGCGCTTTCGTCGACTGTCACGCACGGTCGCCCCGACCTCGGCATCTCTTGATCCACACCGTTTCGCCGAGATGGCGGCATCCGCCGCGCTTCGACACCGCCACCTCGGCGGAATGGAGTCGATCATCCCGCGACACCGGCCACCCCGCCCGAGCCACCCCGCCCGAGCCACCCCGCCCGAGCCACGCCGAGCGCACAGCGAGTGGGCGCGTTGATCCACACCAGTTCGCCGAGGTGGCCGCATCCGACACGCTCCATTACCGCCACCTCGGCGAAACGGAGTCGATCATGCCCGGGCCGACGGACGGTGGGCGGCGGACGGGAGAATGGAGCGGTGGATGAGCTGGCGGGGGAGTTCGAGGCGGAACGGGGGCATCTCCTGGCGGTCGCGCAGCGGATGCTCGGCAGCCGCAGCGAGGCCGAGGACGCCGTGCAGGAGACCTGGCTGCGATACTCCGGCGCGCTCGCCGACCCGGCCGCCCGCGCCCGCATCCGGGACCTGCGCGGCTGGCTGACCACCACCTGCTCGCGGCTCTGCCTGGACGTGCTCCGGTCGGCGCGGGTGCGCCGCGAGGCGTACCCGGGTCAGTGGTTGCCGGAGCCGGTGGTGACCGGCCTGCCGGCGGCGGACGGGTTCGCGCCGGACCCGGCCGAGCGGGCGGTCCGGGCCGACCAGCTCGGCACGGCCCTGCTCGTGGTCCTGGAGCGGCTGACGCCGGAGCAGCGGGTGGCGTTCGTGCTGCACGACGTGTTCGCGGTGCCGTTCGGTGACGTCGCCGAGGTGCTCGCCGTGACGCCGGAGGCGGCCCGGCAGCTCGCCTCCCGGGCCCGGCGGGCGGTGCACGGGCCGGACGCGCCACGGCACACCGCCGACCTGGCCGAGCAGCGGCGCGTGCTGACCGCGTTCGTGGCCGCGGTGGAGTCCGGCGAGCTGGATCAACTGGTCCGGGTGCTCGCGCCGAACGTGGTGTCGATCGGCGACGCCGGCGGCCACTTCCCGGCGGCCCGCCGGCCGGTGGTCGGCGCCGAGGCGGCCGGCCGCCTGCTCCTCGGCCTGTTCGACCAGGCCCGGCGGCGGGGCGGGTTGCGGGCCCGGCCGGTGCTCGTCGACGGCGTGCTCGGCTGGCAGGCGGAACTCGCCTGGCCCGACGGGCGGACGATGCGGATGGTCACCTCGTTCGCCGTGCACGAGGGGCGGATCACCGGCGTGTTCAACCAGCTCAACCCGGAGAAGGTGGGCGAGCTGCCGCCGCTGGGCCCGGAGTCCGGCTGGCCGCCGCGCTGGTGAGCGCGGTCTCAGACCACCAGGGCCAACCATTTCCGGTACGACGTGGCGAACGGCTCGCTGCCGTCACCGAGCGCGCCGAGCAGCCAGCGGGCGGCGGCCTCGGCCTCGGCGACCAGGTGGTCCGGATAGTCCCACCGGGCCCGGTGCTCGGCGAACTCGTCCTCGTCGCGCAGCTCGACGAGGCCGGTCTCGCGGCGGCGCACCACGTCCAGGTCGAGGTCGACGAGGTGGACCGTCGCGTCGCCGTCCCAGCGGGCCGGGGTGGCGATGTCGCAGTAGACCTCGCTGGTGCGCGGCGGCGGGTTGAACATGCCCGTCCACCAGGCGTGCCGGGGCACCAGCAGGACGAACGGGATCTGCTCGACCGAGGGCCGGCCATGGTAGACCGACTCGGTGCCGGCCGGCACGCCGAGCCAGACGCCGAGGTCGTCCTCGGCGAGCCGACGGGCCGGGTAGTCGCGGTGGGCGCTGCCGTCGTACTTGCGGTAGATCACGCGGACCACATCGCTCGGCATGCCTGGCACCATAACCGATTCCGGCCACGCCACGCGATCGGCAGGTAACCGGACGCGACCCGCCGTCCGCCACGCCGCCGGAGCGGACGGACCGGCGTCGGTGCCGGCAGGTACGGTCGCACGGTGAGCCCGTCCCGCACCGCCACCGGCACCGCCGTCCCGAAGAAGCGTCGGAGCGGCCGACCGGGCGGTGGGGAGCTGCTGGCCGCCGCGGTGGGTGCCGTGCCGGGCGGCGCGACCCGGCCGGGCCAGCAGCAGATGGCCGACGCGATCGAGCACAGCATCGCCTCCGGCGAGCACCTGCTGGTGCAGGCCGGCACCGGCACCGGCAAGTCCCTGGCCTACCTCGCCCCCGCGCTGACCGTGGACGGCCCGGTGGTGGTCTCCACCGCCACCCTGGCGTTGCAGTCCCAGCTCGTCGACCACGACCTGCCCCGGCTGGCCGACGCGGTCGAGCCGGTGCTCGGCCGCCGGCCCACCTTCGCCGTCCTCAAGGGCCGCCACCACTATCTGTGCCTGGCCCGGTTGGACAGCTCCGTCGAGGACGAGCCGGACGACGCGCTCTTCGACGCGCCCCGGCCCGGCGGCGGCACGAAGTGGCTCGGCGAGGCGGGCCGGCTGGGCAAGCAGGTGCAGCGGTTGCGCGACTGGGCGGAGGAGACCGCCACCGGCGACCGTGACGAGTTGGATCCGGGCGTCGACGACCAGGTGTGGCGCAGCGTCTCGATGCCGGCCCGGGAATGCGTCGGCGCCAGCCGCTGCCCGTTCGGGCAGGAGTGCTTCGCGGAGGCGTCCCGGGCCCGCGCCCGGGAGGCGGACATCGTGGTGACCAACCACAGCCTGCTCGCCGTGGACATGCTCGCCGGCCGGCACATCGTCCCGCCGCACCGGCTGCTGGTCGTGGACGAGGCGCACGAGCTGGCCGACCGGGTCTCCTCGGCGGCCCAGGCCGAGCTGGTGCCCGAGCTGATCGACAGGTCCACCCGGCGGGCCCGGCCGCTGCTCCGTCCCGACCTGGCCGACCGCCTCACCGAGGCCGGCGACGCGCTGGCGGTGGGGCTGGCGGAGGCGCCGGCCGGTCGGCTCACCGCCGGGCTGCCGCCCGCGTTGCGCGAGGCGTGCACGCTTCTCGACTCGGCGACCCGGGCCGCGCTCGAGGCGATCGGCGACGTGAAGGCCGACGACCCCGACCCGGTCCGCAAGTCTCAGGCCAAGGCCGTGCTGGACGAGTTGTCCGCCACCGCCCAGCGGCTGCTCGAAGAGGGCGACCACGACGTGGCCTGGGTGGAGAAGCCGGAGAACGGCAGCCGCCGCGCACTCGTGGTGGCGCCGCTGTCGGTGGCGGGCACCCTCGCCACCCACCTCTACGACGAGCGCACCGTGGTCGCCACCTCGGCGACTCTGGCGCTGGGCGGGCGCTTCGACACGGTGGCCCGGGCGCTCGGGCTGGAGGCGCCGCCGCCCGCCCCGCCGTCGCCGGCCGCCGCCGCCATGGCCACCGCGGCAGCCGCCGGCCGCGGCGCCGACCCGGTCCCGGTGGCGAGCACCGAGGGCAGCCGGGCGGCGATCGGCACGGTCCCCGCCACCGAGGGCCCCGGCTGGCGGTCGCTCGACGTCGGCTCGCCGTTCGACTACGCCCGGCAGGGCATCCTCTACGTCGCCGCGCACCTGCCCCGCCCCAGCGTCTCCGGGCTGCCCACGGCGGCCGGCGAGGAGCTGCTGGCGCTCGTCGGCGCGCTCGGTGGGCGTACCCTCGGGCTCTTCTCGTCGCGACGGGCCGCGCAGCAGGCCGCGGAGCTGGTCCGCGCGCGGACCGACCTGCCCGTGCTGCTCCAGGGCGAAGAGGCGCTGCCGCTGCTGGTCCGCCGGTTCCGCGCCGAACGGGAAAGCTGCCTGTTCGGGGTGATGTCGCTCTGGCAGGGGGTGGACGTGCCGGGCGACGCCTGCCAGCTCGTGGTGATCGACCGGCTGCCGTTCCCCCGGCCCGACGAGCCGCTCGCCGCCGCGCGAGCGGCGGCGGTGGACGCGGGCGGCGGCTCCGGGTTCGCGGCGGTAAGCGTGCCGATCGCGGCGGTACGGCTGGCGCAGGGCGTAGGCCGGTTGATCCGGGCCACCGGCGACCGGGGCGTGGTGGCGGTGCTCGACTCGCGTCTGGAGACGGCCCGCGGCTACGGCCCGTTCCTGCGCCGGTCGCTGCCCCCGTTCTGGTACACCACGCGGGCCGAGGTGGCCCGGGGCGCGCTGGAACGGCTCGCGAAAAGCTGACGCCCGCGCCTCCCCCGGGCGGGGTGACGCGGGCGTCGGCAACGATCGGGCCGGGTCAGGGCGCCTGCGAGGCGACCACCACCGCGTCCGGTGGGGTGTCCGGCACGGTACGCGCGGCGAGCCGCCGGATCGCGGTGTTGAGCACGGCGATCAGCGGCACCGCGACGAGCGCGCCGGCGATGCCGGCGAGCACCACGCCGGCGGCGATGCCGATGATCACGGCGAGCGGGTGGATGGCCACCGCCCGCCCCATGATCAAAGGCTGGAGCACGTGCCCCTCGACCTGCTGCACGCCGACCACCGCGCCGAGGATGACCAGGGCGATTCCCGGGCCGCTGTCGACGAGCGCCACGAGTACGGCCACCACGCCGGACAGGAACGCGCCGACGATCGGGATGAACGCACCCAGGAAGACCAACGCGGCAAGCGGGAACGCGAACGGGATGTCGAAGATGACCAGGAAGATGCCGATGCCCACGGCGTCGATGAAGGCGACGAGCACGGTGGCGCGGACGTATGCGCCGAGCGTCGCCCAGGACGCGCGGCCGGCGTCGTCGACCTTCCAGCGCGCGGCCACCGGCAGCAGCCGGACCAGGAACCGCCAGATGTTGTTGCCGTCGCGGAGGAAGAAGAACGTCGCGAACAGCACCAGCACGGTGCCGGTGAGCACCTCGGCGAGCGTGGCGGCGGTGCTGAGCGCGCCGCTGGTGAACCGCTCGGTGTTGCCGTTGATCCAGTTCTGCGCCTCGTCGATGTAGCGGGTGAGCTGACTGTCGGACAGGTGCAGTGGACCGGTCTTCAGCCAGTCCTGGATCTGCCGGACGCCCTCGGAGGACTTCTGGCTCAGCTCCGGCACACCCTGGATGAACTCGTTCACCACGAGCGTCAACGTGCCGACCACCGCGGCCAGGCCGCCGACAAGCACCACGCCGGTCGCCAGCGAACGGGGGAACCGGGCCTTCAGCAGCCAGCCGACCGCCGGGGCGAGCAACGCCGACAGCAGCAGCGCGACGGTCAACGGGATGATCACGATGCTGATCGTGCCGACGATCCTGAGCAGGGCCCAGGTGACGATCCCGATCACGATCAACCGCCAGCACCAGGCGGCGGCGATCCGCAGCGCGTGCGGCACCTCGGTGTCGTCGCGGCTGACGGTCGAGTTGTGCATCGCGGCCGGCGGCTCGGCGCCCACCACGGTCGCGGCCGGCGACGCCGCCGGACCCGGCGAGGACGGCGACGCCACACCCGCATCCCCCGGCATCGGGTCCGGATCGGCCCCGCGGGCCCGGGCCGCACGACCCGACTCGTACGCGCGGCGGAGCCGTCCGCGCATCCGCTCGAAGCGGCTCAAGCGCACCTCCCGCACAATTGGTCCACCCACGTCACAGGGCAGACAGGATACGTCGGACCGCCCCACCGTAGGGGCGTCCCGCCACACATTGCCCCGCCGTCCCGCCCGGCAACCACGGCGGGGCCGCCCGTGGGGCACGCGGTAGCGTCTTCGCGTGACCGCCGACCAGAGTCTCGACGCCGGGCTGCCCATCCGCCTGCTGCACGATCGCGTGCTGGTGCGTACCGAGGGCGGTGAGGGGGAACGCCGCTCCACCGCCGGCATCGTCATCCCGGCGACCGCGGCGGTCGGCAAGCGGCTGGCCTGGGCCACCGCGGTCGGCGTCGGGCCGCACGTGCGCTCGATCGTCGCCGGGGACCGGGTGCTGTTCGACCCGGACGACCGCTCCGAGGTCGAGCTGCACGGCCGGGCGTACGTGCTGCTGCGCGAACGCGACGTGCACGCGGTGGCGGCGGAGCGGGTGGAGACCACCGCGACCGGCTCCACCGGGCTCTACCTCTAGCGCCCGACTGTTTGCGG
Organism: Micromonospora sp. WMMD1128; assembly: GCF_027497235.1. Taxonomy (NCBI): domain Bacteria; kingdom Bacillati; phylum Actinomycetota; class Actinomycetes; order Micromonosporales; family Micromonosporaceae; genus Micromonospora; species Micromonospora sp. WMMD1128. The sequence goes on along the minus strand of NZ_CP114902.1, from coordinate 251,281 downwards.
CGCGTCCCGGCGGGAAGCCCAGGCACCTCAGCGTGCCCTGGGGAGGGACCATGATCGTCGTCAAGCGGATTCTCGCCTGGGGATTGCTCGCGTTCCTGATCTTTTTCATGGCCTTCCGGCCGGACGGCGCGGCGCAACTGTTCCGGGGCATCGGCGCCGCGCTGATGGCCATCGCCCAGGGGCTCAGCGACTTCCTCAGCGGCCTGATGGCCTGACCTCAGCCGTGCGGATGCCACGGGTGCGGGCCGTAAGCGGCGGGCGGCGGCGGGGCCAGCACCACCGGGATCGGCACCACCGGCTCGTCCGGCGCCTCGACCGCGCGCCGGGACCCGTCCGGGAACCGCAGGTGGTAGCGCTGCCCGTCCCAGACCCCGACCGGCGCCTGCGGGTCGCGACCCACGAAGAACGACCGGTACGCGGCGATCGCGTCCAGCAGCTCCCGTTCCTCCCGTGCCGTCCGGTCCCGCTCGGCGGGCTTGCGGTCCAGGCCCCGGCGCATCCCGTCGCGCAGCAACGCCAACCGGGTCGCGGCGAACTGGTAGCCGCGCATCGCCTTCACCCCGCCGTCGCCGGCCACCCGCCGGGCCCAGGCGCGGGCCGCGTGCCGCCGGCCCAGGCTGCCCAGCGCCGCCACCTCGGGCGGGGTGAGCCAGCCGGCCCGCACGTAGTCGGGCAGCGTGCGCTCGGTGAGCCGCCCCTCCCACGCCCGCAGCCACACCGCCAGGCCGACCATGCCGAAGAAGATCGGCACCATCACGCCGATGTAGCCGTAGAGCGCGATCACCGGCTGCCCGGTGAGCTGCGCCAGTGAGGGCAGCAGGTTCCACGTGCCGTGCAGCATCATCGCCAGCAGCAGGCCGGCGAGCGGCGCGAGGATCCGCACCCGCCGGTCGGCGGTACGCGCGGCGACGCCGAGCCCGACGCCCGTCATCGAGGTGAACAGCGGGTGGGCGAACCCGAACAGCAGGATCCGCACGATGAAGATCGCGATCACCTGCTGCGCCCCGGTCGCCGGCCCGTATTCCTCGACTCCCGTGCGGTAGCCGTATCCGCCCAGGTAGAGGATGTTCTCGACCATGGCGAAGCCGACCGCGGAGAGCCCGCAGTAGACCAAGCCGTCGGTGACCCCGGAGAACTCCCGCCGCCGGAAGATCAGCAGCAGGATCGGGCCGGCCGCCTTGGTCAGCTCCTCGATGAACGGCGCGACGAGCACGGCGGTCAGCGCGGCGGGCAGCCCCCAGTCGTCGAACAGCTTCGCGCCGGTCTCGTTGACCAGCAGCGAGATGGCGGTGGAGACGAACGCGCCCCAGGCGAAGCAGAAAACCAGGTATTTCAGCGGCTCGGGTTCGTAGCGGTCGAGCCAGAGGAAGCAGGACACCAGCACCGGCACCGGCAGGATCGCCGCGACCACGCCGACCAGCAGCGCCTGGGCGCCCAGGCTCTCGCCGAGCGTGAAGACCATGAACAGCGCGCCGGCCGCGATCAGGAGCACCACCCCGGCCAGCACCAGGAAGCGCCGCCAGCCGAGCCGGCGCAGGGGCATCCGCGGCGTCGGCGCCCCGGGCGGCGGGGCGGCGGGCGCGGACGGCGGCGGCAGAGCTCCGCCGGGCGGGGTGACGGCCATGCGGTCAGCGTAGCCACCCACGCCCCGCTGGTCCGGCCGCATCACGACCGCTATGCTCCCGAACAGGTCACGAGCGCCAGCGTCAAGCCCCGGCTTGCTGGCCGGCAACCCTCGTCGAGGTTCGCGGTGGGGTGCCCCGGGTGATGACCGGGCCCAGCGCCACCACGCGTGCTGGGCAAGCGCGGACCCCGCCGGCGACACCCCGGGGTCCCCTGTGACCCGGGAGGCTCCGCCATGACCGTCACCCTCATGCCCGCACTGCCCACGCTGCCCGCGCCCGTCCGGCCGGACCCGCTCGGCGTGCTCGGCGTACCCGGGGAAATCAACCTGGACCACGCCGCCAGCGCGCCGTGCGCGCGGGCCGCGGCCGACGCGGTGGCCGAGCTGCTGCCCTGGTACGCGAGCGTGCACCGCGGCGCGGGCGCGCTGTCCCGGCGTTGCACCCTGGCCTACGAACGGGCCCGGCAGACGGTGGCGGACTTCCTCGGCGCGCGACCCGACGATCACGTGATCTTCACCCGGAACACCACCGACGCGGTGAACCTGCTGGCCCGGGCGCTGCCCGCCGGCACCACAGTGGTCACGTTCGCCGGCGAGCACCACGCCAACCTGCTGCCCTGGCCGCGCGGCTCGGTGCGGCTCCCGGTGCCGGCCAGCGCGGCCGACGCGGTCCGATACCTCGACGCGGCGCTGAGCGAGCTGGCCCGCGACGCCCGGCCCGGCCTGCCGGTGCTGGTCGCGGTGACCGGCGCCAGCAACGTGACGGGCGAGTGCTGGCCGGTGGCCGAGCTGGCCCGGGTGGCCCACCGGCACGGCGCCCGCATCCTGGTCGACGCCGCCCAGCTCGCCCCGCACGCCCCGGTCGACGTGACCGCGCTGGACGTGGACTACGTGGCGCTCTCCGGCCACAAGCTGTACGCCCCGTTCGGCGCGGGGGTACTGGCCGGGCGGGCGGACTGGTTGGACGCCGCCCCGCCGTACCTGCCCGGCGGGGGCGCCACCAGTCACGTCGGCGCGGCCACCCACGAGGTCCGCTGGACGACCGGCCCGGCCCGGCACGAGGGCGGCACCCCCAACCTGCTCGGCGCGGTCGCGCTGGCGGCGGTGTGCGCGGCGTTCGCGGCGGCGGACCGGGACGCGCTGCACGCCCGGGAACAGGCGCTGCTGGCCCGGTTGCGCTCCGGCCTGGCCGCGCTGCCGGGCGTGGTGGAGCTGCGCACGTTCGGCCCGGAGGCGCCCCGGGTGGGCATCGTCAGCTTCGTGGTCGCCGGTCGGGACTCCGCGGAGGTGGCCGCCCACCTGGCGACCCGGCACCGGATCGGTGTGCGGGACGGCCTGTTCTGCGCCCACCCCCTGGCCCGCCGTCTGCTGACCGAGGCGGCAGCCCGCACCCCCGGGGCCGCCCTGCCCCCCACCGCCCTACGCGCCAGCGTGGGCCTGGGCACCACCACCCACGAGATCGACTCCCTCCTGACCGCCCTGTCCACCCTCCCCTGACCGCTCCCCTCCCCAACGTCGGGAGGGGGACACAGTCAGCCGGGGGGTGGGGCGGTGGGAGCCGGGGTGGGGGTGGCGGGGCTCTGGTTGTTGACGCCGAAGGACTGGCGGACCAGGCGGTTCGCCTCCTCCTGATCGACGCCGGAGGCCACCATCAGGTCGCTTGCGGCGGTACGCACCTGGGCGATCACCACGCTGCCGGAGAAGCCCACCCCCTGGGTGTACGCCCGACCGGCCTCGCTCACCGCACGCAGCGCGTGCTCCCGCGCCCGCTGCGGTTCCTCCCCCATGGCGAACTCGTGCCGGAGCAGGCGTACCGACTCGGCGAGGTGCGCGACGGCGTCCGGCATCGGCTCCGGGATCGGCTCCTCGTCCTCGATCATGGTCACCGAGCGGCGGATCAGCGTGCCGCTGTTGCGCATCGCCCGGTCGATCGGCTCGGCCGCCTCCGCGTAGTGGGTCAGCTCGCTGCGCCGGTGCCAGCGGGCCGGTGAGATGGTGATGGTCTCCTTGGCGCCCTCGATCGCCTCGCTGAGCGCGGCCAACTCCTCCTTGTTCTCCCGGAGCCGGAACAACGCCCGCTGGGCGGTGTCCCGGTCCCGGTTGCGCAGCGCCTGGGCGCACATGTCGAGCTGCTCGGCGAGCAGGTCCAGCGCCGGCCGGGCCGCCCGGTTGATCACCCGGAGCGGGTTCAGCGGGAGCAGGACGGCGGTGACCACGAGCGCGACGCTGCCGCCGACGAGGGCGTCGATGAAGCGCGGGAACTCCAGGTTGTCGGTGGACGGGGTGAGCGTCACGATCAGCACCGCCGTGGCCGCCGCCTGGATCACGATGGCCACGCTTCCGCCGGCGAAGATGGTCAGCAGGATCGCGGAGGTCACCACCAGCGCGAGCTGCCAGGCGCCGGTACCGAGGAAGTAGATCAACACGTCGCCGACGAGCACGCCGACCGCCACCCCGATGATCAGCTCGACGGTACGCCGGAACCGTTGGCCCACCGAGGCGGCCAGCGTGCCCACCGCGGAGATGGGTGCGAACACCGGTTGCGGATTGCCCAGCAGCCGGTGCGCCACCAGGTACGCCAAGCCGGCCGCGAGCCCGGCCTGCAACGCCAGGCCGAACGCGGTCCGGACCCGGTGCATCCGGTCGTGCAGGGTGGCCCTGCTCCTGCTCCGCAGTTCGTCCATCGCGGCGGCGATCCGTGGCCCGTCGAGGTCACCGCCCCCGTCGCGCGACGTCACACGCCGCAGGAACGGCAGTCGTCGGTCCCGGGCCATGGCGGGTACTACCCGTCCCACCCCCGGTGAATCCTCGCTCCGACGGGCAGACTGCACCGGATGGACGAGTTGACGGCGCGGTGGCGGGAGACGGCACGGGCGGCCGGGGCCACCGACCCGGCCGACGTGGATCGGGCCGGGGCGCGGCTGCTGGCCGGCTGGCGGGAGCCGCACCGGCACTACCACACGGTGGCGCACCTGCGGGCGGTGCTCGACGTGGTCGACGCGTACGCCGATCGGGCCCGCCACCCCGACCAGGTCCGGCTGGCGGCGTGGGGTCACGACGCGGTCTACGACCCGCGCGCGGGTGGCGACGCCAACGAGCGGGCCAGCGCCGACCTGGCCGGCGCGTTGCTCACCGCCGCCGGGGTCCCGGCCGCGACGGTGGCCGGGGTACGCCGCCTGGTGCTGCTCACCGCCGACCACGCGGTCGGGCCGGACGACCCGGACGGGGCCCTGCTCTGCGACGCCGACCTGGCGGTGCTGGCCGCCGCGCCGGCCGACTACGACAGGTACGCCGCGGCGATCCGCCGCGAGTACGCCCACGTGCCGGAGCCGGACTTCCGAGCCGGCCGGGCCGACGTGCTGCGACGCCTGCTCGCCCTGCCGGCGCTCTACCGCCTACCCGAGACGCACGCCCGTTGGGAGGCGCCCGCCCGCGCCAACCTGCGCCGGGAGCTGACCGCGCTGTCCTGAGACACGGTGCTTCGGGCGGCGCAGGCCCCCGGCGTGCAGCAGCCGGACGATCTCCCGGGAGGGAACCACTGTCGCGCCCAGCCAGACCGCCGCCCGAAACCGCTCGGCGGGCAGGTCGTAGTGGTCCCGGTCGAAGCCGCGCCGGGGCGCGCCGAGCATCTCCGCGAAGGCGTGCAGCTCGGCGTAGGAGACGTCGCTGATCAGATGCGACCAGAGCCGGCCGCGCCAGGGCACCGCGGGCGGGTCCAGGTAGAGCACGGCGCAACGGTACGCCGGTAGCCTTCCCGGCATGGTCGCCCATCCCCTCCTCGACGAACTACGGGCCGCGCTCGGCGGGCCCGCCGTGCTCACCGATCCGGACCTGCTGGCCGTCCACGAGCGGGACGAGGCCGACCTCTGCGCCTCGGGCACCCCGCTTGTGGTGGTCCGCCCCCGCGACACCGGGCAGGTGGTGGCGGCGGTGCGCGCGGCCGGCCGGCACGGCGTACCAGTGGTGCCGCAGGGCGCGCGGACCGGGCTGGCCGGCGCGGCGAACGCGGTGGCCGGCGCGATGGTGCTGAGCACCGTGGCGATGGACCGGATCCGCGAGGTCGACCCGGTCGGTCGCATCGCCGTGGTGCAGCCAGGCGTGGTCAACGCGACGCTGGCCGGAGCCTTGCGGGAGCACGGGTTGTGGTATCCGCCGGACCCCGGCTCGTGGGAGTCGTCCACGGTCGGCGGCAACGTGGCCACCAACGCCGGCGGCATGTGCTGCGTGAAGTACGGCGTGACCGGCGAGTACGTGCTCGGCCTGGAGGTGGTGCTCGCCTCCGGCGAGGTGCTGCGCACCGGCCGGCGTACCGCCAAGGGCGTCGCCGGGTACGACCTGACCCGGCTCTTCGTCGGCTCGGAGGGCACGCTCGGTGTGATCACCGAGGTGACCGTGGCGCTGCGCCCGGCGCCCGAGGCGTCGCTGACCCTGGTGGCGGTCTTCCCGACCACGGCGGCGGCCGGCGGCGCGGTGGCCGGGATCGCCGAGCGGGGGCTCACCCCGAGCCTGCTGGAGCTGCTGGACCGGACCCACCTGCGGGCCATCGAGGCGTACCGGCCGATGGGGTTGCGCACCGACGCGGAGGCGCTGCTGCTGGCGGCCGTGGACACCGGCGACCGGGCGGCCGGCGACCTGGACCGGATCGCCGAGGTGTGCCGCGCGGCCGGCGCCGACGAGGTCTACGTGGCCACCGACGCGACCGAGGCCGCCGCCCTGCTCCAGGCCCGGCGGCTGGCCCACCCCGCGATGGAACGGTTCGCCGCGGTTGCCGCCCCGGGCGGTAACGGCGGCCTGGTCATCGACGACGTGGCGGTGCCGCGCGGCCGGCTGGCCGAGCTGCTGGACGGGGTGGCCCGGATCGCCGCGGAGTGCGACGTGCCGATCGGCGTGGTCGGGCACGCCGGCGACGGCAACATGCACCCCAACATCGTGGTCGACCGGGCCGACCCGGCGAGCGTGGACCGCGGCCGGCGGGCCTTCGACGAGATCATGCGGCTCGGCCTGGAGTTGGGCGGCACGTGCACCGGGGAACACGGCGTCGGGCTGCTCAAGCGGGACTGGCTGGCCCGGGAGATCGGCCCGGTGGGTGTCCGGGTGCACCAGGCGATCAAGGCGGCGCTGGACCCGGCCGGGCTGCTCAACCCCGGCAAGGTGGTCTGACTCAGCCCTTGTCCTGCGCCGGCGTGGCCTGGGTGAGCAGCAGCAGCACCTCGTACGCCACCGGCGGCTCCGGCTCACCGGGACAGTCCTGAATGGTGATGGTCAGCCCCGGCGGGATGAGCAGCGTCGAGGTCAGCGCGCCGATGCAGAGCTGCCGGTAACGCCGGACCTCGTCGGTCTCCCCGGCCAGCGCCGGGTCGTCGAGCATCTTCTGCAACCGGGACGTCTGCTCGGGGTTCAACGCGCCTGTCGCGTCGACTCCGTCGCCGGCGCAGTCGCGGCACTGCCACCGCCCGGTCGGCTCCACGTCGAGCGTGCGGACCGGGCCGTCACCGCCGAGCCGCTGCACCAGGCTGACACGCCTACCGACCGGTGTCGGTGTGGCCGAACCCTGCTGATCGGGGTAGCTGGCGCTCCCCGGCCGGTCGAAAAGCGAGCAGCCGGTCAGGACGGTCACCAGCAGCACGCCGACGGACAGGGCGGAGACGCGCGTCCAGGATGGGCGAACCACGCGGGAAACCTACACTTCCGTAGGTAGGGCGCACTACCCTACTGACCAGTCGGTGCGGCTCCAGTTTGCTCAGCGGGGTGAGCTGCCCGGTCGGCGGCGAAGCCGCGCACGTCGGGCGCGCCGAGGCGCGCCGCGTCGGCCGCGATGTCGTCCGGCATGAGCTGCGACTCCCGCTCGGCCTCCACCCGCGCCCGGTAGTGGGCCACCTCCCGGGCCCGGGTCGCGGCGTCCCAGCCGAGCACCGCGCCCATCAGCTCCGCGGCGTGCTCCGCCGACTCCAGGCCGCGGTGGCTGGTCTCGATGGAGATCCGGGTACGCCGGGTGAGCACGTCCTCGACGTGCAACGCGCCTTCGGCCCGGGCCGCGTACGTCACCTCCGCGGCGAGGTATTCCGGCGCGCCGGCCAGCGGCGAGCCGAGTAGCGGGTCCGCGTCGACCAGGGCGAGCACGTCGAGGGTGAGGCTGCCGTAGCGCTCCAGCAGGTGCTCGACCACCCCGACCGGCACCCCGTGCCGGCGGGCCAGGTCAGCCCGGTCCCGCCACATCGCGGCGTAGCCGTCCGCGCCGAGCAGCGGCAGGTCGGCGGTGCGCGACGGGCGGGTCCGGCCGAGGCGGTGCACCGCGTGGTCGACCACGTCGGAGGCCATCACCCGGTACGTCGTGTACTTCCCGCCGGCCACCAGCAGCAGGCCGAGCATCGGCTCGACCACGGCGTGCTCCCGGGAGAGCTTGGAGGTGGAGTCCGCCTCGCCGGAGAGCAGCGGGCGCAGCCCGGCGTAGACGCCCTCGATGTCGGCGGTGGTGAGCGGCCGGTCCAGCACGAGGTTGACCTGCTCCAACAGGTAGTCGATGTCGCGCGCGGTGGCGGCCGGGTGGGAACGGTCGAGCTGCCAGTCGGTGTCCGTGGTGCCGATGATCCAGTGGCCGCCCCACGGGATGACGAAGAGCACGCTCGTCGGGGTGCGCAGGATCAGCCCGGTCTCGCCGACGATCGCCGACCGGGGGACCACGAGGTGCACGCCCTTCGAGGCCCGCACCCGCAGGCCGGGGCGCAGCCCGACGTCGTTGAGCATCCGCGACATGTCGTCGCTCCACACCCCGGTCGCGGCGATCACGGTACGCGCGCGTACCTCGAACTCGGCATCCGGCGAGCCGGCCGGCGCCTCCAGGTCGCGCACCCGCACGCCGGTCACCTCGCGGGCCTGGCGGATCAGACCGACCGCCCGGGCGCTGTTGACCACTGTCGCACCGAGGCTGGCCGCCGTGCGGGCCAGCGTCACCACCAGGCGGGCGTCGTCGACCTGGCCGTCGTAGTAGCGGATCGCCCCGGCCAGCGCGTCCGGCCGCAGGCTGGGGAAGATCCGGCGCGCGCCCTCGCGGGTCAGGTGCCGGTGCATCGGCATGCCGCGCCCGCCGCCGAACACCCCGGCGAACGCGTCGTACGCGGCCACGCCGAGGCCGTAGTAGGAGCGGCGGAGGACACGTCGGGGCAGGTCGCGGACGCCGCCGGAGGTGGGCAGCGGCACCAGGATCGGCACCGGGCGGACCAGGTGCGGTGCGAGCCGGGTGGCGAGCAGGCCGCGTTCGGTGAGCGCCTCGTGCACCAGGTGGAACTCCAACTGCTCCAGGTAGCGCAGGCCACCGTGGATCAGCTTGCTGGATCGGCTGGAGGTGCCGGCGGCGTAGTCGCGCGCCTCCACCAGGGCGACCTTCAGCCCTCGGGACGCGGCGTCGAGCGCGGCGCCCGCCCCGGTCACCCCACCGCCGATGATCAGCACGTCGAACCGCTCGGCGCGCAGCCGGCGCAGGTCGTCGGCGCGGCGCTCGGCGGAGAGCTGTCCGGCCACGGATCGGGAGACGTTGGGGTCACGCACCCGTCCACGGTAGCCGTCCCCCCGCCACGACGACACGTCCCGGCCGTACCGTGATGACCATGCTGACCGGCCCGCCCGCTGTTCCCGTACCCCCGCCACCGCCGCGCGAGGCCGGGCCGTGGCCGGTCGTGGCGGCGGTGGCGACCGGCGTCTGGGCGGTGCTCGTCACCGTGCCCGGCCAGGTCACCGGCTGGCTTGTCGACCAGGTGCTGCTGGTCCTCGGGATGGACCGGGCGGTGGCGACCTGGCCGGTGGTGGCCGTGGTCACCATGCTGCTCGTCGGCGGGCCCGCGCTGGCGCTGGCGCTGGCCCCCCGCTCCCCGGCGGTGCGGGCGGCCGGGCGGGCGTGGACCGGCGGCGCGGTCGCGCTCGGCGCGGCGACGCTGCTGCGGACGCTGCCGCCGGTGCACCACGAGGCGTACCTGGCCGCGCTGGCGGTCACCGCCGTGCTGCTCGCGCTCGCCGTCGACCGGCTCGCCCGCCGCCGGCCGGTCCCGCCGGACGCGCCGCCCGGCGTACCCCCGGGTTCGGATGCGGAGGGTGAGACCCGCGGCGGCCGGCGGCCCGGCGCGGTGGCGCTGCTGGCGATCGCCGCCGGGCTGGCCGCGCTGCTGCCCTGGACCTGGGTGGGCGCGCTGGGTGGGGCGTTGGAGACGCTGCTCGCCGCGCTGGCCGCCGCCGCGCTCGGCGTGCTGGCGGGGGTGCTGCTCGGCCCCCGGTTCTGGGCCGGGCTCGCCGGTGGGACCACGGTCCGGCCGGCCCGGCTGGTGCTCGTCGGCGGCCTGGTCGCCGGGGTGACGCTGGCGCTGCTGGCAGCCGGCGCCGGGCAGTCCGGCGCCCAGTTGCCGGGCCTGGTCCTGCTGCCGCCGCTCGGCTTCGTGCTCGGCGCGCTGGAGGCCGCGGCCCGGCACGCCGGCCGGTCGGCCGGGCCGGCCCCGGTGCGCTGGCTGGTCGGCCTGGCGTTGGCCGGTCCGCTGGCGTTCACCGACCCGGAGGAGATCAGCCTGCTGTTGGCCACCGGCCGCGACGTGCCGTTCTGGGTCGCGGTCGGCACCGGCGCCGCGTTCGCCGTCGCGGTCCTGCTCGCCGTCGGGTACGGCGTGCTGCTCGCCCGCCCCCACGCCCGCGCTCCCCGGCGGGGCGTGGCCGGGCTGGCCGCCGGGGCCCTGCTGGCCGCCGTGGCGGTGGTGTACGTGGTGCCCGGCCAGCCGGGGCTGTACGGCGAACGGCTGTTCGTGGTGCTGCGCGAGCAGGCCGACCTGAGCGGCCTCCCGGCCGGCGGGCCCGGTCGGGCCGGTCGGGACGCCCGGGCCGCCGAGGTCTACCGGCGGTTGGTGGCGACCGCCGAGCGCACCCAGGGCGACCTGCGCCGCACGCTGACCCGGTTGCGTCTCGACCCGACGCCCTACTACCTGGTCAACGCGATCGAGACGGACGGCGGCCCGGCGGTGCGGGCCTGGCTCTCCGGCCGCCCCGAGGTGGCCCGGGTCCTCGTGGACCAGCGTCCGCGCCCGCTGCCCGCGGCGGCGCCGCCGGCCCGCGGCGACACTCCGGCGCCGACCGGCCCGACCTGGAACGTGTCGCTGATCGGCGCGGACCGGGTCTGGTCGGAGCTGGGCGTCACCGGCGCCGGCGTGGTGGTGGGCAGCTCGGACTCCGGCGTGGACGGGGGGCACCCGGCGCTTGCCGCCGGTTTCCGGGGCGGCGACGACTCCTGGTACGACCCGTGGGAGCACCGCCGCGCGCCGGCCGACCGGGGCGGCCACGGCACCCACACGCTCGGCAGCGCGGTGGGGCGCGGCGGGATCGGGGTGGCCCCGGGAGCGAGCTGGGTCGGCTGCGTCAACCTGGACCGCAACCTCGGTAACCCGGCCCGCTATCTCGACTGCCTCCAGTTCATGCTGGCCCCGTTCCCGCCCGGCGGTGACCCGTTCACCGACGGTCGGCCGCAACGCGCGCCGGACGTGCTCACCAACTCGTGGGGCTGCCCGCCGCTGGAGGGGTGCGACGCGGGTGCGCTGCGTCCGGCGACCGCCGCGCTCGCCGCCGCCGGCATCCTGGTGGTGGCCGCCGCCGGCAACGAGGGCCCGTCCTGCGGTTCGCTCAACGACCCGCCGGCGCCGTACCCGGACGTGCTCACGGTCGGCGCGGTCGACCGTTCCCGCCGGCTCACCGAGTTCTCCAGCCGGGGCCCGACCGGGGGCGTCGCGAAACCCGACCTGGTGGCGCCCGGCGCGGCCGTGCCGTCGGCGTTCCCCGGCGGTGGGTACGCCACCCTCGACGGCACCTCGATGGCGACGCCGCAGGTGGCGGGTGTGGTGGCGCTGATGTGGTCGGCGAACCCGGCGCTGATCGGGGACCTGGACCGGACCCGGCGGATCCTCACCGAGACCGCCACCCCGGCCACGGTGCCGGCCGGCGGGACGTGCGGCGGCACCCGGGACACGGTCGGCGCGGGCCTGGTCGATGCGTACGCGGCGGTGCAGGCAGCCCGAAATGGGGCATAACGCCGTTCGGCCGCCCTGGTGACCGATCGGCCCTACCGTCGAGGAGCAGAGGAGGCGGCGCATGACCACGGATGACGAACGGACCGACGACTTCGCACCGACCGGGGAGCGGATCGCCGATCGACTCGACCTCGGCGACGCCGAGCAGGCCGCCGCCGACCAGCCGGCCGAGGAGGAGTCACGGCAGCCGGTGGACGAGCCCAGGCGGCTGCTGCCGCCCTACGACCGGGCGCACAAGCGACGCAACCAACGCCCGCTGCCCACCTGAGCGCGTACGCGGAAGGGGCGGACCGCTGACGCGGCCCGCCCCTTCTCGGCGTACTGGTGAAGCTGGACTCAGAAGTCCATCTCCCCGCCACCCGGGCCGGCCGGGGCGGCCGGGGTCTTCTCCGGCTTGTCCGCCACGACGGCCTCGGTGGTGAGGAACAGCGCGGCGATCGAGGCGGCGTTCTGCAGTGCGGAACGAGTCACCTTGGCCGGGTCGATGATGCCCGCGGCCAGCAGGTCCACGTACTCGCCGGACGCGGCGTTGAGGCCGTGACCCGGGTCGAGGTTGCGCACCCGCTCGACGACGACGCCACCCTCGAGGCCGGCGTTGACGGCGATCTGCCGCAGCGGGGCGTCCAGCGCGATCTTGACGATCTGCGCGCCGGTCGCCTCGTCGCCGGCCAGGTCCAGCTTGTCGAAGGCGGTCTTGCCGGCCTGCACCAGCGCGACGCCACCACCCGGGACGATGCCCTCCTCGACGGCGGCCTTCGCGTTGCGGACGGCGTCCTCGATGCGGTGCTTGCGCTCCTTCAGCTCGACCTCGGTGGCCGCGCCGACCTTGATCACCGCAACACCGCCGGCCAGCTTGGCCAGACGCTCCTGCAGCTTCTCCCGGTCGTAGTCGGAGTCGCTCTTGTCGATCTCGGCCCGGATCTGGTTGACCCGACCCTGGATCTGGTCGGCGTCACCGGCGCCGTCGACGATGGTGGTCTCGTCCTTGGTCACCACGACCTTACGGGCGTGGCCCAGCATGTCGAGGTTGACGGCGTCCAGCTTGAGGCCGACCTCCTCGCTGATGACCTGGCCACCGGTGAGGATGGCGATGTCGGTCAGCATGGCCTTGCGGCGGTCACCGAAGCCCGGCGCCTTGACGGCGACCGACTTGAAGGTGCCCCGGACCTTGTTGACCACCAGGGTGGCCAGGGCCTCGCCCTCCAGGTCCTCGGCGATGATCAGCAGCGGCTTGCCCGACTGCATGACCTTCTCCAGGATCGGGAGCAGGTCCTTCACCGACGAGATCTTGCTGTTGACGATCAGGATGTAGGGGTCGTCGAAGACGGCCTCCATACGCTCCGGGTCGGTCATGAAGTAGGCGGAGATGTAGCCCTTGTCGAAGCGCATGCCCTCGGTGAGCTCAAGCTCCAGGCCGAAGGTGTTGCTCTCCTCGACGGTGATGACGCCTTCCTTGCCCACCTTGTCCATCGCCTCGGCGATGATCTCACCGACGCTGGGGTCAGCGGCGGAGATGGAGGCGGTGGAGGCGATCTGCTCCTTGGTCTCCACGTCCTTGGCGAGCTTGAGCAGCTCCTCCGAGACGCTGGAGACGGCGGCCTCGATGCCCCGCTTCAGGGCCATCGGGTTGGCGCCGGCGGCCACGTTGCGCAGGCCCTCACGGACGAGAGCCTGGGCCAGGACGGTCGCCGTCGTCGTGCCGTCACCGGCAACGTCGTCGGTCTTCTTCGCGACCTCCTTGACCAGCTCGGCGCCGATCTTCTCGTACGGGTCCTCGAGCTCGATCTCCTTGGCGATGCTCACACCATCGTTGGTGATGGTGGGGGCACCCCACTTCTTCTCGAGCACGACGTTGCGGCCCCTCGGGCCGAGCGTCACCTTCACGGCGTCGGCGAGCTGGTTCATGCCCCGCTCGAGGCCGCGGCGCGCCTCTTCGTCGAACGCGATCATCTTGGCCATACGGCGTTGTCCTCCTGGACACTCACGGGCCACCCGGATGCCCGGGTGGGCCGTCTGGTGTACGCACCTTGGGGACGTCGCCACCTGGCGACGACGACGTCCTCCTCGGTCGGGCCGGACAGCCCGCGACGACCGGCCCCGTGCCACTCCGGCGCCCCTTCGGACACCGGTGCGGCCGTGGCCCTACCGCCCCGACCATTGGCACTCACCGTACGCGAGTGCCAATGACTTGTTTAGCACTCTCCCTAGCCGAGTGCAAGCACGACAGCGCCGGTCAGCCGAGTTCCGCCGCCAGCCGGGCCGCGTTCACCGGGCCTTCCTGCGCCCGCTGCTCGGCGTACGCGACGACCAGCCCGACGAGCTGCGCCAGGTAGGCCGGCGCGGCGAGCGCGGCACCCACCACGGCCAGCGCCACCGCCCCGACCGTGGTGCCCGGCGCGGTCGTCGGATCGGCACCGAACACCGCGCCGCTCACCGCGCCCACCACGACGTCCAGCACCGCCGCCGCGAGCAGCGCGCACGCCACGAGCGCCACCCGGCCCAGCACCATGCCGAAGCTCCGATGGAACAACCGCCACGACCGGCCGATCGGATCCTGCCGCTCGAACAGGTGGACCGGCCCGAACAACGCGACCGCGAACCCGGCGTACACGCCCGGCAGCAGACAGAAGCAGGCACCGAACGTGATCAGCAGCGAGGCGACGATCGTCCAGCCCCAGAGACCGAGCGCGCGGCGCGCCCCGTACCGGAACGCGCCGCCCAGACCCACCGGCGCACCGGCCGCCTGCCGCGCGACCACCCAGGTGCCGGCGGCCCAGCCGACAGCCTGGAGCGGGCCGAAGACCAGGGTGGCCAGCAGCACCACGCCGTAGAACGCGAGCGTCTGCTCCAGGTAACCGTCCGGCAGCACCGGCGCGCCGTCCGGACCGGCCGCCATCTGATCGGTGGGGACGAGGAACAGCGAGACGACGGAGATCACCGCAGCCGGTACGGCCTGGGTGAGCAGCATGATCGGCACCAGGTGCCGCCAGCCCCGCCGGACCGCGCCGGCACACCGCGCGAACCAACCCCCCACCCCCGCGTGCGGCGGGGTGACAAGCGGGTCCTGCGGGTCGAGACCGGGATACCAGCCGGGATGACCGCCGGGCATCGGCCACGCGGGGTACGCCGCCCCGGGCATCGGGTGACCGGGGTACGCCGAACCGGGCGCCCCGGCCGCCGGCCAGTGCCACCCAGGCGGAGCGCCCTGCGGCGCGGACCAGCCGGACGGAGCGCCCTGCGGCGCGGACCACCCGGGCGGGGTGCCCTGCGGCCCGGACCAGCCAGGCGGAGTGCCCTGCGGCCCGGACCAGCCAGGCGGAGTGCCCTGCGGCCCGGACCAGCCAGGCGGAGTGCCGTCCGGCGCGAAGGCCGACGGCGGAGCGCCGTCCGGCGGGGAGCCCGAGGGCGGGGTGCCCTGCGGTGCAGGCCAGCCCGGCGGGGTGCCCTGCGGCCCGGAGCCCGAGGGCAGGCCGTACCCGGGCTGGTGTGGCACGGCCGGGTACGAGCCGGGCTGGTGTGGCACGGCCGGGTACGAGCCGGGCTGGTCGGCGGCGGCCGGGCCGGGCCACGGGTCGGCGGCGGCCGGGCCGGGCTGGTCGGCGGCCGGGCCGGCCCACGGGTCGGCGGGGGCCCATGGGTCGGCGGGCGGCGACGGGGGCCGGGTCGGGTCGACCGGGGGCACCGGTTCGGCACCCGACGGGGGCAGCTCGGACATGGGCCCTCCTCAGCGGCGACGGCTGGAACGGCTCATGATCTTCCACGGTGCGGGGCCGCACCGCAGCCCCGGTCGGGGGATGGTTCGGCCGCGCGGGGGCGACCGCCGATGATCAGATGACGTGAACGCGTTCGGCCTGCGGACCCTTCTGCCCCTGGGCGATCTCGAACTCGACCCGCTGGCCGTCCTCAAGCGCCTTGTAGCCGTCCATCTCGATCGCGGAGAAGTGGACGAAGACATCCTGCCCGCCGTCGACGGCGATGAAGCCGTAGCCCTTTTCGGCGTTGAACCACTTCACGGTGCCCTGTGCCACGGTGCACTTCCTCACTCTGCGCGGCGTCCCAAGACCCGGAGACCGGCGGACCGGCACCGGCGGCGCACCGTTTCGGCGATCGGCGACGGCCGCTGAATCGGTGACCGAAATCGCACGCTACACGAGGAGTGACGACCGCGCACGACCACAAATCGGGCGCATTCCGGACCGCGCCGGGCACCCGGCGGCGCCATCACCGGACCGGTCCGGTATGTATGCGGCATGACCAGCGCGCCCGCCCCGACCACGGTCCGCCGGATCCGCCCGGAGGACGCCGCCCGGATGCGGGCGCTCCGGCTGGAGATGCTTGCCGACGCCCCGCTGGCCTTCCTGGAGACCGTCGCCGAGGCCGCCGCCCGGCCGCACGCGGACTTCGCGGCCCGGGTCGCGGCGGTCTCCCGGGGCGATCACACCGCCCAGTTCGTCGCCGACCCGGGCGGTCGCCTCGTCGGCCACGCCGGCGGCACGGCCGCGCCGGACGAGCCGGGCCTGACGCTCGTCTACGCGGTCTACGTGACCCCGGCCCGGCGGGGCACCGGGCTGCTCGCCGCGCTCGTGGACGAGGTGGCGGCCTGGTCCCGGGCGTGCGGGCGGCCCGAGCTGATGATGGAGGTGGTGGTCGGCAACGACCGCGCCTGCCGGGCCTACCAGAAGCTGGGCTTCACCGACACCGGGGTACGCGTCCCGCACCCGCGCATCCCCACCCTGCGCGAACTCCAGATGCGTCGCCCGGCCTGACCCCGGTGGAGTGTTAAAAGGGGGCCCCTCCTCTACCGAATGCGTTAAGCAGGGGCCCCGCCTTTCACGCGTGGCGGCGTGACTGCACGACGCGGAAGCGGTTTGCCACGTATGCGCCGTCGGTCAGGGCGGAGTTCGCCGCGGGGTTCGCGCCCGAGCCGTGGAAGTCGGAGAACGCCGCCGACTGGTTGACGAAGACGCCGCCGGTCAGGTTGCAGGACAGGTGCACCCCGGCGTCGACCGCCGCCGCCTCGGCCGCGTCCAGCACCGCCTCGTCGGTGGAGTAGACGGCCGCGGTCAACGCGCCCTTCTCCCCCACCGTCTCGCGCAGGATGCGCAGGCTGTGCTCGGTCGAGTCGGTCGCGATGGCGAACGAGATCGGCCCGAACCACTCCCGCCCGTAGGTCGCGGTGTCGCCGGCGTCCAGCTTGACCACGGTCGGCGTACGCACCACGGCGCCCGGGAAGGACGGGTGCTCGACGGTGCGGGACTCCAGCACCGGCTCACCGACCTTGGCGATCTCGTCGAGGCGCTCCAGCACCCCGTCGTTGACGATCGCGCCGGTCAGCTCGACACCCCGGGCCGGGTCGGCGGTCAGCTTGCCGACCGCGCCGGCGATGCCGGCGGCCACCTCGTCGAAACTCTTGTGCCCCTGGTCGGTGTCGATGCCGTCGCGCGGGATCAGCAGGTTCTGCGAGGTGGTGCACATCTGACCGCTGTAGAGCGTCAGCGTGAAGCCGAGGTTGCGGCAGAGCCCGGCGAAGTCGTCGGTGGAGTCGATCACCACCGTGTTCAGGCCGGCCTTCTCGGTGTAGACGGCGGCCTGCCGGGCGTTCGCCTCCAGCCAGTCGCCGTACTCGGTGGAGCCGGTGAAGTCGACGATCTTGACGGCCGGGTGCAGGGCCAGCGTCGAGGCGAGCTTCTCGCCTGCGGCCTCGGGAGCGAGCTGCACCAGGTTCGGGTCGAAGCCGGCCTCGGCGAGCACCTGGCGGGCGTACCGCACGGTGATCGCCAGTGGCAGCACGGCCCGCGGGTGCGGCTTCACCAGCACCGGGTTGCCGGTGACGAGCGAGGCGAACAACCCGGGGTACGAGTTCCAGGTCGGGAACGTGTTGCAGCCGATGACGAGCGCCACCCCGCGCGGCACCACGTGGAACGTCTTGGTCATCCGCAGCGGGTCGCCCTTGCCGGCGGCCTTCTCCCAGCCGGCCGTCCCCGGATGGCGGGTCATCTCCGCGTACGCGTAGGCGACCGCCTCCAGGGCGCGGTCCAGCGCGTGCGCGCCGCCGGCCTGGAACGCCATCACGAACGCCTGGCCGCTCGTGAACTGCACGGCGTTGGCCAGCTCGAAGATGTTCCGGTGGAGGCGGTCGAGGATCTCCAGGCAGACCCCGGCCCGGGCCTTCGGGCCGGCGTCGCGCCAGGCCGGGAGCGCGGCGGTGGCGGCGGCCACCAGTTCGTCGGCGCCGGCGTGCGGGTAGCGCACGTCCAGCGACACCCCGAACGGGCTGGCCTCGGTGGCGACGGTGGTGCCGTCAGCGGCCTGGTCGAGCGGGAAGTCGCCACCCAGGTACGCCTCGAAGGCGGCCTTGCCGTCGGCGGCTGCGGTCTCGCCGTACACCCGGGGGCTGGGCGACTCGGGATAGGCGGACCAGTACCCGCGCTCCGTGATCGCGGTCAGCGCCCGGTCGAGGGTTTCGGCGTGCCTGTCGTACAGGGGGTGCGGGGTCTCCGTCATGCCCGCCATCATGCAACAGAAAGGCACCAGATCAGTAGGGGCGTGTCACAACTCAGATGGTCAACTGCCAGTCGACGGAGCCGGCCGCCGGGCGGAAACCGAGCTGTTCGTTGATCGCGATCATGTGGGCGTTGGCGGCGGCGTTCCAGGTGTCGACGTTTCGCAGCGCCGGTTCGTGGTCCAGCGCGTACGCCAGGTTGGTGGTCTTGCAGAGCAGGCCGAGCCGGTGGCCGCGGTGGCCGGAGTCGACGATGGTGATCTGCTGCCAGGCGTGCTCGGTGCTGCTGGCGTCGAGGCTGAGCTGGCTCCAGCCGACGAGCCGGCCGGACGCCTCGTGCACCGCGCCGGTGTTGTAGCGGCGCATGCCCCGGGCGTCGAGCGCCCGCTCCACGCCCCGCTTCCGCTGCGCGTCCATCCTCTGCTGTTCCCATGCCAGCTCCCCCATGGGCGCGTCGAGCAGCAGCCGGCCCTCCAGGTGGGCGACGTCCGAGGCGTACTCCTCGGGCACATGGTCGCGCCAGTGCACCGTCCGGTAGCCGGTGGCCGCCGCGCGGGCCTCGGCCGACAGCGTGGCCAGCCGGGACCGGTTGAGCGCGGTCACGTCGAGCCGGCGGCGGACGTCGGCGTTCGCCGCCTTCGCGCCCATGGCGGCGGCGAACGCCGCGCCCGGGAATTCCCGCTCTTCCTGGCCGGGCAGCGCGGCGGCGGTGGAGCCGACAAGCCGTTTGCCGCCGTGCTCCCGCAGCAGGCGCAGGCCGTGTTCGTGCAGCACCCGCCCGATCCCGCGACGGCGGTGGGCCGGGTCGACCACCAGCTCGACGCTGGCGTTCTCGGTGTTCTCCAGCGTGTGCAGGTGCAGCCGGAGCCAGCCGAGGGGCACCCCGTCGAGGCGGGCGACGGCCCAGCGCCCGTCGATGCCGGGCATCGGGTGCCGCAGCAGTGCCTCGAACCGCCGCCGGCAGGTCGGCGGCAGGTCCGGTTCGTCGATGGCGCGGGCCGCCTCCGCGATCCGGTACGCCGCGTCGAGCGTGGGTCGGTCGGCGGGATCGAGCGGGGTGACGGTCAGGCCCATGGCGGCGATCCTGGCCCGGGAACGGTGACAGGGCCAGCGGATTTCCGCTGGCCCTGTCCGAGGTTGGTCGGGAGGGACGTCCGCACAACGCCTCCGGCGTTGGGTCGCAAAACTTCGAAAAGTCTCCGGCGGATGCCCTCCCGCACCGAGCATCTTGCGCCGTCCGGTTCCTGCCGTCAAGTCCTCGGGGGTGGTTTCCTGCCACTCCCCGCACATCCCCCGTCACCCGCTGGTCGTCCCCGATCCCCCACCCGGGCGAGTCCGCCAGCGGCCGGGACGGCCCACCGCGGCGAGTTGACCAAGGAGTTCGCGTCCGGATCGGCCACTGCCGCTGACGCCAACTCCTTGATCGACGCCTTGTCGGACGGGTCAGGAGGTCAGGAGAGGAGGCCGGCGTCGCGGGCGGCGCGGAGGCTGGGCTTGATGCGGTGGGTGGGGCCGGCGGCGGCAGCCACGGCGTCGAGGGTCTTCAAGCCCTCGCCGGTGTTGAAGACCACCGTCTCGGCGGTCGGGTCGAGCTTGCCGGACTCCACCAGCTTGCGCAGCACCGCCACCGTCACGCCGCCCGCGGTCTCGGCGAACACGCCAGTGGTCCGGGCCAGCAGCCGGATACCGGCGCGGATCTCGTCGTCGTCGGCGTACTCCATCCAGCCGCCGGTGCGGCGGACCGCCTCCAGCGCGTACACCCCGGCGGCCGGGTCGCCGATGTTCAGCGACTTGGCGATGCCTGTGGGCT
Source organism: Micromonospora sp. WMMD1128 (assembly GCF_027497235.1). Taxonomy (NCBI): domain Bacteria; kingdom Bacillati; phylum Actinomycetota; class Actinomycetes; order Micromonosporales; family Micromonosporaceae; genus Micromonospora; species Micromonospora sp. WMMD1128. The sequence continues at coordinate 231,293 of NZ_CP114902.1, read as the reverse complement.
TGACCGGGACGATGGTGTCGCGGTCGTCGTGCAGCGCGGTGGCGATCGGGTTGCAGCCGGCGGACTGGGCGCCGAACACCGTCCAGCCACCGGCCGGCGCCTCCACCAGGCCGATCTCCACCAGCTCGGTGAACGCCTTGTCGATCTTGGTGAGCAGCTCGCCGCTGGCCATCGGGATGACCACCTGCGCCGGGATGCGCCAGCCGAGCTGCTCGGCCACCTCGTACCCGAGAGTCTTGGAGCCCTCCGCGTAGAACGGCCGGACGTTCACGTTGACGAACGCGGTGTCCTCGAACTCGTCGGTCTCCACCAGCTCGCCGCAGAGCCGGTTCACGTCGTCGTACGAGCCGTCGATCGCGACCAGGTCACCGCCGTAGACCGCGGTGGTGACGACCTTGCCCTGCTCCAGGTCACTGGGGATGAAGACCACCGACGGCACGCCGGCCCGGGCCGCGTGCGCGGCGACCGAGTTGGCCAGGTTGCCGGTGGACGCGCAGGCGTAGCGGGTGAAGCCGAGCGCGCGGGCGGCGGTGAGCGCCACCGACACGACACGGTCCTTGAACGAGTGGGTGGGGTTGGCGCTGTCGTCCTTGACCCAGAGCGGGCCGGTGAGCCCCAGCTCGGCGGCGAGGTTGCCGGCGGACACGAGCGGGGTCAGCCCCGGGTCGAGGGTGACCCGGGTGGCCGGGTCCTGGCCGGCCGGCAGCAGGGCGGCGTAGCGCCAGATGCTGTTCGGGCCGGATTCGATCTGCGCCCGGGTGACGGTGGCCAGGGCGGCGGTGTCGTAGTCGACCTCAAGCGGGCCGAAACACTCGTAGCAGGCGTGCTGCGCGGCCAGCGGGTAGCGCGCGGAACAGGCGCGACAGACCAGGGCGCGGGCCGGGCTGCGGGTGGTGTCGATGCCGGAGACGGCGGGAAGGGTCGACGTCATGTCGAGAGGTTCCTCTCATCTTTCCCCGCATCGCCGGGTGCGGCGGGGACGGAATTGGCACCTGCCCGCGGTCGCTCGTCGTCGAGCGTGGCGGGTGGTTGCCGGGGCGTCGTCGGGCCGTATCCCTCAGCCCCTCTGGATGAGGTATGCAGTTGTGCCGCCGAGTCTATGCGCTGCTCACGCAGCTGCCACCCGGGGGTCCCACGCAGTGGGCCACACGGGTGGCATGATCGCCGGATGCGGAACGCGGCAGTCGGCACCGGTCTTCTCGCGGCGCTGACGCTAGTGGCGGCCTGCACCCGGGCGCCGGCGCCGATCGACCCGCTGCCCCCGCAGCCGACCGCCCCCGCCGCCTCGCCCACCCCGCCGTGCACGCCGGAGGGCATCCGGATCACCGAAACCGGGGTGAGCGCCGCGATGGGGCTGCGGGCCATGGGCCTGGACCTGGTCAACTGCGGAGATCAGCCGTACGAGTTGCGCGGCTATCCGGCGGTCCGCCTCCGGGACGCCGACGGGGACCGGATCACGGTCCGGATCGTCCCCGGCGCCACCGGGATCACCTCCGGCTTCGACGCCCCACCCACCCGGGTCGTGCTGCGCCCCGGCGAGCGGGCCGGCGCGGCGTTGCTCTGGCGCAACACCGTCACCGACGCGACAGTGGTGGCGACCGAGGGCAGGCAGCTCGACGTCGCCCCGGTCAGCGGCCGGCCGGCGTACCCGGTCGCGCTGGACGGTCCGATCGACCTGGGCAACACCGGCCGGCTGGGGGTCAGCGCCTGGAAGCGCCGCGACCCCGAGCCGACCACGGAACCCGCCGCGCCGAGCGGCCCGCCTTCTACGGCCGACGTTCCGGTAAACCCGCTCTGAGCGCCCCAGCAGGCGGGTATCACTCTCCCGTCGAGATCAGGTAGCGACCCGACACGCCCCGCCGGAACCACGCCACGAAGACCGTCTCAGATAGTGTCCGACCCTGCACGGAGCGAGGTGACCTCACGTCGTCACCAGACGGCAGGAAGGGGTGCGATCGTGAGTCGCCAGGTGTCGGACTTGATGACGGCCGCCAACCTCGGCACCTTGCTTTCACCGCTCGCGCAGGCAGTGACCGTGGGGGGTGTCACCTGGGCCACCAGGAACCGGGTCGTCAGGGAAGGCGTCCTCCGGGTTGACACCACTCTCAGGGCGCTCACGCCGTGCAGGCTTCGTATGACGGTCAACGAGCTGAAGCCGAGCGAGCCGGCGCTTCAGTATCTTGCCGGCGATGGTCGGCTGGGCTTCTCCGCGCGCCGATTGTGCGTCAACACACCGCATCGTCCCTTTTCCGGCACTCACAAGCACCGGAACGAGCCCGGTGGCGGAGATGAGGGGGCGTACGAACCAGACGACATTCCCGCCGTTCCACTTCAGCCCAGAGTCGCACCCGGCACTTATCGTGCAATCCTGGAAGCGTTCGCCGGAGAGTGCTTCATTGCTATCGGGGACGACTTCATCTGGCGCGAGCCGTGAGGGGGATGATCGTGGACGCCACGACCGTCATCGGTGCTGTCCTCCGGGCTGTCAATGACAACACCGTCATCCACCCGTACGGCGACGGCCTGCTGGTTGACCTGCCTTTGACCTATGGCGACGGCGACGGCGTACGGGTTCTGGTCGAGCCCATGGGCTCCGGCTACCGGGTGACCGATCGCGCCACCGCAGCGTCCCTGTTGACGATGGCTGGAGTAAATCTGCTCGCTGGTCGCGCGGCTGCGGCGTTCGCCGAGATCATGGCTGACGGTGAGATCAACGGGGTTGAGGCAGCACCCGGTGAAATCACGGCCTTCGGGGGCGCCGATGATCTGGGAAAGTTGGTCCTTGACGTCGCCCAGGCGTCGCTCCGCGCCGACCAGCTTCGATGGCTCGCTCCGCATCCGACGGGCATGAGGTTTGTCGACCGGGTGACGGACCGGGTCACCACCTGGGCCGGGCGCACGCGCGAACTCCAGCGCGACGCTCCGATCCCGCTTGAGTCGGGTCGCAGCCGTTCGGTGACGCTACGGGTCACCAACGACGGCAAAGCGGCCTACGTCCAGGCCGTCGGTCTCCGTGACCCTGATCAGGCAGCCGAGCATTGCTACCACGTCTTCGGCTTGTCGAAGATCGCCCGAGAAGCCCGGGTCGCTGCGCTCGACGGCTCGGCGCGTGACTGGCCAGCAGCGATCGTCGCCGAGCTCCGAACTGTGAGCGACGTCGAGTTCTTCGACGACCCGCTCAGCCTCGAGCGACAACTCGACAAGGTGGTCCCACCTTCGCCGGCTGCGCTGAGGCCGTAACGCACCTCGTCAGGCATGGGGCAGCGGGGTCCGGACGAACACGCCGAGCCCTTGATGGCCGTACAACCCGCCGGTCTCGATCAGGATCGTGATGGCCTGCCGGACGGCGACCGGCTGCCCACCTCGCACAGATCCGCCAGCTCCTTCGTGGAGAGCAAGAACCCACCTGCCCCACCACGCTTACCAGCGTCGACGAGGTCGCCACGCTGCAGCGCGTGCCGGCCCGAACCTACGTACGGGGACCGCCCCCTGAGGGGCGGACCCCGTACGAAGATCGCGGATGTACGGCTCAGGCGGGGACGGAGGCGCGCGGGGTCGACGGGGTCTCGGCGGCCGCGCGGCGGCGGGCCAGCAGGGCGTCGAGCGCCCAGGTGCCCGGGCCGAGCACCGCGACCAGCAGGAACGACCAGCAGAACATCGCGGCCGCCTCGCCGCCGTTGCGGATGGGCAGCAGGCCGTGCGGCTGGTGCACCACGAAGTATGCGTACGCCATCGAGCCGGAGGCGAGGAGCGCGGCCGGGCGGGTGCCCAGGCCGACGAGCACCAGCGCGCCGCAGACGAGCTGGATCAGCGCGGCCCACCAGCCGGGCCAGGTGCCGACCGGGATCGCCTCGCCGGTGACCGGGTTGCCGCCGAGTATGCCGAAGATCGACGCCGCGCCGTGGAGCATGAAGAGCAGGCCGACGACGATGCGGAACAGGGAGAGCACGGGGCCCTTCAACTGCGTGGGAACCATGGGATACCTCCTGGGGCGATATGTGGCGACGTCCAGGATGGCGGGCGCAGGAATAGAAGTTAATCAATTCCTTGCTGGCGGGACAATCTCATGGGAACGCTCCCATGATATGGGCTTGAGACGTTAAGCGGGGCCCCTTCCTCTACCGGAAGCGTTAAGAGGGGCCCCCGCCTTGCACCTCAGCTGGTGATGTCCTTGCGGGTGAACCGCCAGAAGGCGAGCCCCCAGAACAGCGTCGCGTAGACGATCGCCGAGATCGCGCCCCGCACCACGTCGTCGGTCTGCGTCGGCGTGGACAACAACCCCAGCCAGGCGCTGCTGTAGTGGGTCGGCAGCAGGTCGCGCAGCCCGCCCAGCGCGGTGATCTGGTCGAGGATGCTGGACAGGATCCAGAGCAGCACCGCACCGCCGACCGCGCCGAGCGCGGCATCGGTGGTCACCGACAGCAGGAACGCCAGCCCGGCCACCACAAGCAGCACCACCGCCAGGTAGCCGAGCACCCCGAGCAACCGGAGCAGCCCGTCGACCGGGGCCAACTCGGCGGAGACCTGGCTGCTCAGCGGCTCCCAGCCGTACCGCAGCGTGCCGGCGAGCAGCGCGGTGCCCGCGAGCAGCAGCAACGCCAACCCGGAGTACGCGAGCGCGACCACCAGCTTCACCGCGAGCAGCCGCGCCCGGGGCACCGGCACGGCCAGCAGGTAGCGCAGGCTGCCCCAGCTCGCCTCGCTGGCCACCGTGTCACCGAAGAACAGCGCCACCACCACGACCAGCAGGAACGACGCCGACACCAGGATCGAGAACAGGGTGAAGTTGAGCCCGCCCGCGGTGGCCAGGTCGGCCAGGCTGGCGAACTCGCCCCGCCCGCCGCCGTCGTCGTTCCCGGAGTCGAACTGAAACGCGATCAGGATGATCAGCGGCAGCAGCACCATGAACCCCAGCGCCAACTGGGTACGCCGACGCGACGCCTGCCGCCGGAACTCCGCCCCGAACGGCAGCGTGGCCGACGGCCGGTAACCGACCGCCGCCCCACCACTGCCCTTCGACGCCACCTGAGAACCCGCCATCACCGGTCACCGCTTCCCCGAGAGTTCTCGCCGACCAGGGCGAGGAACGCGTCCTCCAGGCGACGCCGGGGCACCACCCGGTCCACCCCGATGCCGGCCCGGACCAGCTCGGCCACCACCTCGCTGCGTGCGGTGCCGTTCGTGTCGACCACCAGCCCACCGTCGTCGTCGGGCAGCACCCGCACACCGTCGAGCCGGTCGAGCACGGTACGCGCGGCATCCGGGTCGCTCACCTCGAACAGCACGCTCGGCGACTCACCGACGATCTCCCCGACCGGGCCGGACGCCACGATCCGCCCCTTGTTCACCACCACCGCGTGGGTGCAGGTCTGCTCCACCTCGGCCAGCAGGTGGCTGGAGACCAGCACCGCCCGGCCGTCCGTGGCGTAGCGCTGGAGCACCCGGCGCATCTCGGCGATCTGCGGCGGGTCGAGCCCGTCCGTCGGCTCGTCGAGCACCAGCAGCTCGGGCAGGCCGAGCATGGCCTGGGCGATGGCGAGCCGCTGCCGCATGCCGTGGCTGTACTTCTTCGTCCGCCGGTGCACCGAGTCACCCAGGCCGGCGATCTCCAGCGCCTCGTCGAAGTGCGCGTCCGCCCACGGCCGGCCGGTCGCCCGCCAGTACGCCTTCAGGTTGTCCAGCCCGGACAGGTGCGGCAGGAAACCCGGCCCCTCGACGAGCGCGCCGATCCGGGAGAGCACCGGCGAACCGGGCACCAGCCGGTGCCCGAACACGTAGATCTCCCCGGCGGTGGGCTGGGTCAGCCCCATCAGCACCCGCAGCGTGGTGGTCTTGCCGGCGCCGTTCGGCCCGAGCAGGCCGACCACCTGGCCGGGGTGCACCTCGAAGTCCACCTCGGAAACGGCGACGAAGCCGTCCGCGTACTCCTTGCGCAGGTTGCGCACGGCGAGCGGCACGCCCGCGTACTCCGGGTGCACGGAGCGGTCCTGGCGGCGTTGCCGGCGGCGGGCGAGCAGGACGACCACGACGAGCCCGACCGCGATCGCGGCGAGCAGGCCGACAAGCACCCAGCGCCAGATCGCGGCCGAGGTGGGGATCGGCGCGGCGTCCACGGTGGGCAGCACCAGCGGGCCGTCGCCGAGCGCCACGGTGTGCACGACCGGTTCGGCAGGCGTGGCGTACGCCTGGTCCGACGTCGCCACCACGAGCCGCAGCCGGTGCCCGGCCTCGACCCGGCGGACGATCGCCGGCAGCGTGACCGTCACCGGCGTCGCGGCGTCGAGGCTGGCCGGCAGGCCGGTCAGCCGCACCGGCGCGACCAGGCCGTCGGGGAGCGCGGCCGCGCCCTGCGGGTCGACGTCGTAGAGCTTGACGAAGAGCACCGCCTCGCCGGTCGCCGAGGCGGCCCGGATCCGTACGGTCGGTGCGCCCACCACGTCGACCGGGTCGTCGAGCGGCGCCGACTCGAAGCGCGCGTGCTGGCCGGGGATGTCGCCGGCCACGCCGTCCAGCAGCGAGCCGAGCGCGCCGGCGAACGGGATCGTGGAGATGGCCGCCGGGTTGCCGTTCGGCGGTACGGCGACCGGCTGGGCCGGGCCGGTGAGCGCCACGTCGCGACGCTCCTGCCCGGTCACGCCCGGGTAGTCGTCGGTGCGGTAGCCGGTGGCCACCAGACCCCGGTCGAGCGCGTCGAACCCGGCGATCCGGGAGAACGTGAAGGAGTCGCCCGGTGCCGCCCCCTCGCCCTTGACGTAGTGGTCGAGCCACTGCGCGGTCAGGAACTTCACCCGGTCGGAGTCGGAGGTCGGCCCGGCGCCGCCGTCGTGGCCGCCGGTGAACCAGGCGACCCGGACCGGGGTGCCGGCCGCGGCGATGCCGCGCGCGTTGGCGTCCGCCTCGGTGAGCGGGAAGAGCGTGTCCGCCTCGCCCTGCACCAGCAGGGTGGGGGCCTTGATCCGGTTCAGCGCCGGGGCCGGCGACGAGCGGCGCAGCAGCTCGACCGCGGCGGCGTCGGCCTGGCCGGTGGTGGCGATGCGCAGGTACGCGGCGCAGACGTCGGCGGCGAACCGGCCGCAGGACGGGTCGGCGGCGCCACCAGGCGCCCGGCCGGAGCCGCTGCCCGGTCCGGCGCCCGGCTGCGGGCTCGCCGGCCCGGCCGAGGCGGGTGCGCCCTCCGGCGCGGCGGCGGTGGCGCCGGACAGCCCGGCCGGGCCCGAGCCGGCGTTGCCGCCGCCGCCGAAGAAGATGCCGGCCCAGCCCTTCTTGAACACGCCCTCGGTGGGCGGTTTGCCGGTGTTCTCCGGCAGGAACGCCCGGGACAGGTCGTTCCAGGTGATCATCGGGACGATCGCGTCGACGCGGCGGTCCTGCGCGGCCAGCAGCAGGGCCAGGCCGCCGCCGTAGGAGCCGCCGACCACGCCCACCCGAGGGTCGCCGGCCGAGTCGAGGCGGATCTCCGGACGGGCGGCGAGCCGGTCCAGCAGCCGCTGCGCGTCCCGCACCTCGTAGTCCGGGCTGTCCAGGTGAATCTGGCCGCCGCTGCGGCCGAAGCCGCGAGCGGTCCAGGTGAGCACGGCGTAGCCGCGGGCGACCAGGTCCTCCGCGTCCGAGCGAACCGACTCCTTGGTGCCGCCGAAGCCGTGCGCCAGCAGCACCGCCGGCACCCGGTTGTCGCCGGAGGCGTCGTCGGGCAGGTAGAGCGTGGTGTCCAGGTCGACCGGCTCGTCCCCGTCCGGGCCCGAGCGGACGGTCACCAGGGCCGGCTCGGTCCGGAAGTCCGGGCCCTGCGGCCGGGCCACCCAGACCAGCGCGGCGGCGACCAGGACTACCACCACCACGGCGGCGACGAGCCGGCGCGGGTGGCCGGACAGGGCACGCCGGGCCCGCGCGCCGGGCAGCGGTGATCTCATGTGGCACACGGTACGGGCCGTCCGCTGAGCGTTCCCTGAGATCCGCCGTACGTCCATTCAGCTGCGCCGTTCGGTGCGTACCGGACGTCGTCCGCAGAAGGTCCAGAGCATCCCAGCGGGATGTATTCGCATCCCGTGAAATCACATCTACGGTTGCAAACCATCGTCGATGCCACGTCTCGGCGGCCCGATCCGACGCTGCGTGTGGCCACAATTTACTATCGGTCACCCGAGGACGAACTGACGTGAAGCCGACTCCGTGACCACGGTTCCAGCCACGCCCGGTTCGACTAATTTTCCGGTCCGGTGCACGGGACTGCTCACGGCGACCTCCCGCGGCACCGATCGCCCCGCCGTCGCCGTCGCCGGAGGAGAGACACCATGACCGTCCCCGCGCCGCGGGTCCGTCGGCGGCCCTCCGTGCCGGGCCGCGTCCTGCCCCTGCTGCTGGCGCTGGTGCTGGTCGCCCCGCTCGGCCTGCTCTTCGCGCTCGCCGAGGGGAACACCGCGGACGACCACGACCTGGCCACCCGGGAACGACTCGGCGTCCGCTACCTGCGCGCCCTCGGGCCGCTCACCGACTCGCTGGTGGAGGTCCAGTCCACGGCCGTCGCCCAGGCGCCGGCCTCCCGCGCCGCGCTCAGCGCCGCCATCGAAGAGGTGGCGAGCGTGGACGACGCCGTCGGCGACGAGCTGCGCACCCACGACCGCTGGGCCGGGCTGCGGGCGAAGCTGGACGGGATGCCGGAGCGCGAACTCACCGATCCGGAGGCGGCCTACCAGGCGTACGGCGAGGCCGCCGACCTGCTGCTCGCCCTCTACCGGAAGGTACGGGAAAGCTCCGGCCTGATCCGCGACCCGCAGTCGGACACGTTCTTCCTCCAGGACGGCATCGGCGGAGCGCTGCCCACCGCGACGGTGCTCGCCGGCCGGCTCGCCGACCTGGTCCGGCTGGCCGCCACCCGACCCGCAGCCGAGCGGACGAAGACCGGCATCGAGCTGGCCGAACTCCGGGTGGCCGCGTTCGGCCCGGCCAACGACCTGGTCGCCGACCTCCGCGCGGCGGTGGACAGTACGGAGAGCGCCGACCTGGGTGCCAACGTGCTCACCCCGTTGGACACCTATCAGCGGTCCCTCGAAGCGTTCACCGCGGCGGGCGGCGGGCAGGCCGCGCCGAATCCCCAGCAGCTCACCGCCGCCGGGATCAGCGCCCAGGCCGCCGCCAAGCAGCTCCGCACCGTCATCCTCGACCAGCTCGACGCGCTGCTGACGAAGCGGCTGGACGCACTCGACCGGGACCGGCTGCTGGCCCGGGTCGCGGCCGGGGTGGCGACCGCGCTGCTGGTGGGGCTGGCCGTGACGCTGTTCCGGCGCCGCCCCGCCGAGAAGCGCCCGACGCATGCCGAGGCCGCGCGGCCCCCGGCGGTCCGCCCGGACCCACCGGCCCCCGCGCGGGACGCCGACCGCCTACCTGTCCGGGACGCCGACCGCCTGCCCGTCCGGGCCGGTACGGCTCCCGAGGCCGAGCGGTGGAGGCCCTTCGATGCTGCTCACTAGGCTGCGGATCCGGGGCAAGCTCGCCCTGCTGGTGATCATTCCGCTGCTGAGCATGGTCGGGCTGGCCGTGCCGGTGGTGGTCGATCGGGTGGCCGCCGCGCAGCGGGCGGCAGACACCGCCGAGACCGTACGCGTCGCCAGCCGGATCGGCAGCCTGGTCCAGGACCTCCAGCAGGAACGACTGCTCTCGATCGGGCTGCTGCTCGGTCGGGTCAGCCGCACCGAGCTGCTCCAGAAGTCCGCCACCGTCGACGACCGGGTCGCCGACCTGCGCGCCGAACCGCTGCCGACGCCGGTCAGCGAGGCGATCGAGGGGGTACGCGAGCTCGCCGACGTCCGTGCCGCAACGCTCGACGGACGGGCCATCCCGGCACAGATCTTGAACACCTTCTCCCGGGTCGACCTGGCGCTGATCGAGTCGCTTCGGCTGCCGTTCCGGGTGGACACCGACACGTCGGCCGGGCGGCAGGTGCTCGCACTGGACGCGCTGCTGCACACCGACGAGGCGCTGAGCTCGTGCGCCACCCAGATCGTCCTGGTCCGCGCGAACGGTGACCCGACGATTTCCGCCTCCTACATCGCCTGCGTCGCGACGCTCAACGTGGACAACGAGCGGTTCCGCAAACTGATCACGCCGGAGCAGTTGCAGCTGGCGCTGCTCGACGACGCGGCGGTGGCCGCCCGGACCAACCAGACCTTCCTGCAGGACAGCGCGCAGGATCCGGTCCTTTCGATCGCACGGGTGCCGCTGGACACGCTCTTCCCCTCGGTCCGCTCGATGATCACACTGGGCCAGTTCGTGGAGAAGAAGATCGTCGCGGACGTGATCGCGGAGACCCGTACCGAGGAGCGGGAGGCGCTGACCGCGGCCTGGCTGGTCGCCGTGGCGGCGGCCGTGATCCTTCTCCTGGTGGTGCTGCTGAGCATGACCGTCGCCCGGACCGTGTCCCGGCCGCTGAGCCGGCTCACCAAGTCCGCCGAGCGCGTCGCCCGGGTCGCCGAGGCGGAGCTGACCCGGGTCGCCGACGACGAGACCGAGTCGGTGCCGCCGGTGCGCCTAGACCCGGTGGACGTCGACGCCCGGGACGAGATCGGCGACCTGGCCCGCGCGTTCGACCGGGTGCAGCACACCGCCGCCCGGCTGGTCGAGCGGCAGGTTGCCGGCCGGCGCAACGTGGCGCAGATGTTCGGCCACGTCGGCCGGCGTACGCAGAACCTGGTCGGCCGCCAGATCGCGCTCATCGACCGGCTGGAACGGCAGGAGGCCGACCCGGGCCGGCTGGAGCACCTCTACCGGCTGGACCACATCTCCAGCCGGCTGCGCCGCAACGCGGGCAGCCTGGTGGTGCTCTCCGGCGCCACCGGCTCGGACGATCACGTGGCGCCGGTTCCACTGGCCGACGTGGTCCGGCTCGCGCTCGGCGAGATCGAGGACTACACCCGGGTCGACGTGCAGGTGCCGCCCGGTGTCTCCGCGGCGCCCGCGATCGCCGGCGACCTGGTGCTGGCGCTGGCCGAGCTGATGGAGAACGCGACCGCCTTCTCACCCCCGCACACCCGCGTCGTGGTCTCCGGCGAGCTGACCGGTGTAGGCGCCCGGCTGCTCGTGGTGGACCACGGCATCGGCCTCACCGAGGAACGGCTCGTCGAGGAGAACGCCCGGCTCACCCGGCGGGAACGGCTCGACCTCGCGCCGACCGAGGTGTTGGGGCTCTTCGTGGTGGGCCGGTTGGCCCGCCGGCACGGCTGGAACGTACGGCTGACGGCGACGCTTGGCGGCGGCGTCACGGCCGGCGTGGAGATCCCGGCCGCCTCGCTCGTGGTCCGCCGGCCGGAGCCGGCAGACGCGGCCGTGGCCCGGGCCGTCGTGCCGGCCGGCGAGCGGCGTCCGCAACCCGCTCGCACGGGTCGCGCGGCCGGCGTCCCGCCGGCGTCCGCCGACCTGGTCGGCTTCGACGCGGAGCTGCTGAGCCGGGCCACCCGCAGCATCACCAGCGGCGACTCGTGGAACGCCTTCGGCGAGCCCGCCGACGATCCGGAAACGACCGGCCCGCTCGGCACCGCGGCGACCGCGCCACCCACCACGCTGCCCGCCGGCCCGGCCGCGCTCCCCGCGGGCACCACTCCGCCGACACCGGTCGTCGGCCCGACCCCGGCCGCTCCCCCGGCCGCCGGGCCGACGACCGGCCCCGCCTTCGCGCCGCCGCCCGCCGGTCCCGCCTTCGCGCCCCCGCCCGCCGGCCCCGCCTTCGCGCCCCCGCCCGCCGGCCCCGCCTTCACGCCCCCGCCCGCCGGCCCCGCCTTCACGACGCCGTCCGCCGGCCCGGCCCGCCCGACGGCACCCGCCGGCCCGGCCCGGCCGACGTCGCCGCCGCCCGCCGGATTCCCGCCGGGCGGATCACCGGTCCCGCCGGCCGAACGGCCGTCCGCCGCGCGGCCGTCGAGCGCGGCGGGTCCGGCCGGGCCGCCCGGGACCCGACCGATCCGGAAACGGGTCCCCGGCGCGAACCTGCCGGCCGGCCCGCCGGCCGCACCGGCCGGGCCGGTGATCGGGCCGCTGATCGGCGTCCCGGACGACCCGGCCACGGTCCGCGCCCTGGTGGAGGCGTTCCAGGACGGGGTACGCCGGGCCGAGGACGACATCACGCCGGCCGAAGCGACACCGGAGCGACCCCGGCTCAGCCGGCGGGTACCCGGCGCGAACCTGTCCGTCTCGGCGGTGGCGCCCCCGCCCCCGGCCAGCTCCGACCCCGGCGACCCCGTCGAGGTCCGAAACCTCATCACCGAATTCGAGGCGGGCGTCGCCCGTGCTCTGCGCGAAGTGAGTCCCGACCGACGCTACGAAGAGGATCCATCACGGTGACCAGCCCGTTCCTGCACGACAACGTCGAACAGAGCATCAACGGCGACCTCAGCCCCGAGGCGCGCACCTTCAACTGGTTGCTCGACTCGTTCACCTCCAGCACGGCGGGGGTGATGGAGGCGATCGCGGTCTCCTCGGACGGACTCCTGATGGCCATGTCCGCGATCAAGGACCGGTCCAACGCGGAGCGGCTCGCCGCCGTGGTCTCCGGTATGACCAGCCTCGCCGGCGGCGCCGCCAGCTGGTACGCGCTGGGCGGGCTCAACCGGGTCATCGTCGACATGGCCGAGGGCTACCTGCTGATCAGCGCGATCAGCAGCGGCTCGGTCCTCGGCGTGGTCGCCGACCGGACCGCCAACCTGGGCACCGTGGCGTACGAGATGACGCTCTTCGCCGGCCGTGCCGGCGGTGCGCTGAGCCCCCGCCTGATCGCCGAGCTGAAGAACGCCGTTCAGCAATGATCCCGGGGGCCGCCGACGAGGATCCGGAGCCGGAACACGGCGTCCGGATCCGCCCCTTCCTGCGTGCGTCCACCCGGCCGACGCCGAGCACGGACGCCGACGACGGGGAGCCGTCCGGCCTACGGCCGTTCGTGCTCACCGCCGGCCGGGTGGACGGCGACCCGGCGATCAGCCTGGAGACCCAGGTGACCGCCCGGCCCGGCAGCGTCTCGTGGGCGGTGACCGCCCGACTGGCCCCGGAACTGGCCGCGATCGTCGCGATCTGCGTCGAGCCGGTGTCGGTGGCCGAGATCTCCGCCCGGACCCGGATGCAGTTCGGGGTGACCCGGGTGCTGGTCGGTGACCTACGCGCCGCCGGCCACCTCGACGTGCACGTCGCGGACGGCGACGACGCCCTCGATCCCGACCTCATCCTGCGAGTGATTGATGGACTTCGTGCGATCTCCTGACTGGCGGGCGGCCGCCCAGGGCGGGCCGGCCGCGAACAGCGCCCCCGCCCGCTACGGCAACCCTGCCCCACTGATCGGCCGGGCCACACCGCCCCCACCGGCCGGACCACCACTGCCCTACCGGCCGCCGGGCACGCCCGGGGAACCGGCCCCGATCGTCAGCCGGGTACCCGCGCCCCGCCCGCCGATCCCGGTGAAGATCCTCATCGCGGGCGGCTTCGGGGTCGGCAAGACCACCACGGTCGGCGCGATCTCCGAGATCGCTCCGCTGACCACCGAGGCGGAGATGACCACCGCCGGGATCGGCGTCGACGATCCGGGCGGAGTGGCCGGCAAGACCACCACCACGGTCGCCATGGACTTCGGCTCCGTGACCATCGACCGCAGCCTGAAGCTCTACCTCTTCGGTACGCCAGGTCAGGCCCGGTTCGGTTTCATGTGGGACGACCTGGCCCGGGGCGCGCTCGGCGCGCTTGTGGTGGTGGACAGCGCCCGGCTCGACGACTGCTATCCGGCGATCGACTTCTTCGAACGGGCCGGGCTGCCGTTCGCCGTTGGCGTCAACGCGTTCGACGGGCGGTTGGCCCTGGACCTGCCGTCGATCCGGTGGGCGCTGGCGATCGCCGAGCACGTGCCGCTCGTGCAGTTCGACGCCCGGGACCGGCTCTCCGTACGGGACGCCCTGCTGGTCGTCCTGGACCGGGCGCTTGACCGGGCGACCCGGTCCCGGGAACGCTGAACCATCCGTCGGTTCGGTCCGTGGTCATCGAAGGGGTGGACGCGATGAGAGGTGATCTGGACGAGACACTGGCCCGGCTGGCCCGGCGCGAGGAGGCGCAGCGCCGCCGGGCCCCGCTGCCCGGGGAGCCGGCCGAGGGGGCAAACCGGGGCGTGGCCCTCACCGGGCCGGACCTTGCCGGACCCGACCTCACCGGGCCTGACCTGGTCGGGCCCTACGCCACCGGGCCTGACCTCGCCGAGCCCTACGGCGCCGGGCCCGACCTCGCCGAGCCCTACGCCACCGGGCCGGACATGGTCGAACCGACCGACCCTCGGGCCGGGCACGGCGCGTACCGGCTGCGCGGCGGGGAGACGCCACCGCCGCCCCGGCGGGACCCGGTCGAGGAGGTCGCCGAGGCGCTCCGGCGGGTCGTCGCCGATCACCCGGGGCTCGCCGTGACGGTCCGGGTGGAGCGGGGCAACCAGGCGTACCCGTTACGGGTCTCCTGGGCCGGACCGACGGTCACGGTGGGTCCGGTGCCCGCGCCGAAGCCGCCGCCGGCCTGGCCGATGTCGGTGAAGACGGTGGTCGACCCCGGACACGACCCGGTCGGTACCGACCCGGCGGCCCGGCTCGCCGAGATGATCCGGCGCGACCCGTCACTGCTGGAGAACCTCGACCCCCACTGACGAGGGCGACGGCGAGCCGGACCGCCCGCCGTCGCCACCCTCACTCGTCGCGCTCCTCCCGGCGACGCCTGACCACCGGCCGGCGGGGCGCCTCGGGGGCACGACGGGCCCGCTCCTCGCGGGCCGGCCGCTCGTCGCGCTGCGGTCGACGAGTCCGCTCGGGCTGCCGGCGGCGCGGCGGCGGCAGCTCCTCCGGCTCCTCGTCATACTCCTCGTCGTCGAAGTCCTCGCCCGCGTCGTACTCGTCGTACTCCTGCTCCTCGACCGGACGGCGGCGCTGCGACGGCCGGCGGCGGCCACGCCCGGCGGGCTCCCCACCACCGCCCCGCTCCTGATCCTCGCGGTGCGCGGTCTCGTGGTCCTTGACCACCTGGGAGTCCCGGATCTCGCCCCGCCAACCCTCGACCGAGTCCGGGTCGAGCACGGTCTCGGTCATCACGTGCCGGACGAAGTGCTTCAGCTCCAGCCGGACCCGACGGCCCTGCGCCCGCCACAGGTTGCCGGTGTGCTCGAAGAGGCCCTGCGGGTGGTACTCAAGCACCACCAGGATCCGGGTCAGCTCCGGGCCGACCTCGTGGAAGCTGACCGTGCCGTCGACCGAGCCCTTGTCGCCCGTGGACCGCCAGTGGATCAGCCGGTCCGGGATCTGCCGGACGATCGTCGACTCCCAGGTCCGGTGCGACCACAGGACCTGCGCCTTCCAGGTCATCTTCTCGTCTTCGTCGCAGTCGGCCTGCTCGACCTTCTTCATGAAGCTCGGGAAGTCGCCGAAGGTGGTCCACTGGTTGTAGGCCACCCGGACCGGCACGCCGACCTCGATGGTCTCGACGATGTTGGTGACCTTGAGCTTCTTGCCGCCGCCCTTGCCACCCTTGCCGCCGCCGAACGCCGACATCAGCTTCTCCTTACCGCCGGCCACGCCGGCATGCAACACGGCCGTCAGCGGGGAGTGGCCGTCGGCGAGCTTCTGCGCGCCGGTGGCCGCGGCGACCAGGCCCGGTCCACCGCCCTGCTTCGCGTACTCGCTGAGCCGACCGGTCACGCCGGTGACCCGCTCGGTGACTACCTGCACGGCACGTTCACCGATCGCGGAGACGAGATTGCGCAGCTCGCCGCCGATCTGGTCGCGGGCGCGCCCGACGAGGTCGCTCGTGGACATGGTCACCGCCCCCGCCAACGGCGTACGGGGGCCGGCTGCTCGTCCCGGTCCTCGTCGTCGATCTGATCGTTGGTCTCGTCATAACCGGCGTCCGGCTGCTCGTCGAGCTCCGGTTCCTCGTCCGGAGCCGACCGCGGCCCGAGCGAACCGTCGGCGGACTGGCCGCCGGACCGGCGGCGCAGCGCGTCCGCGCCGCCCCGTAGCCGACCACTCACCGCGTCGATTCCGCTGCCGGCGGCGGCGGTCGCCGCGGCCCGACCGGCGGTGACCAGCGGCGCACCGAGCTTGCCGAGGTTACTCAGCTGGGGGTTCGACCCGAGTAGGCCGGTGGCCATCTGCTTCAGGCCGGCGGGGTTCTGGCTGGCCCGGCCGGCGGCGACCGCGGCGGCCAGGGTGAGCGCCGTACGCAGCTTCCTGCGCCGACCGAGCACATATCCGAAACCGACCGCCAGGGCGATCCGAGCTCCGCTCTTCATCAGCTCTCCTTCGCTCCCCGGCGGAAGAGACACCTCGTGCGCCGGAGCAGGCCCGGAACGAAATTGCCAGGGATCAGCAAAGGCGGCCTGCGACCGTGTACCCCGCATCAGCGGACCCGGCCGGCAGTACCCGTCAGAGCATGCCCGAAACACGCCACAGCCGGGGCGAAACGTCGCGACGCAGCAGATGTGAACAGGGGAAAGGCGAGAAGTGACGGGTGGTGTCAGCGGGTCGGCAGGGCGGAATCAAGACACATTCGGGCGTGCATTTTCCCGCCCTCTTCCCGCAGTTCCGCGCCACATTTACGAAGCACGGAAATGGCCCCGGCGTTGTCCGGCGTCGTGTCGGCCACGACCGTGTGCATGCCGGCCGCCGCGGCGGCGTGCAGCAACTCCCGCAGCGCGGCGGCGCCCAGGCCCCGACCTCGCGCCGACCGGCCGAGCCACATCCCGGTCTCCACCGTCCCCGGCTCGTCCCGGCGGGTCATCCGCACCATGCCGACCACCTCACCGCCGGACACGATCGCGAACATCAGCGTGCGCGTCGGACCGTCCAGCCCGCCGAAGCTGGCCCGGTGGAAGTCGCGGAAGGCGTCCCGGCGGGCCAGCGACCAGCCGGCCGGGGCGTCCACCGGAGGCATGACATCCTCCGGTTCCGCCTCGGCCGCCGCTACGGAGAGCAACGGTTCCATGTTCCGCTCGTCCACCGGCTCCAGCCGTACCGCACCCGTCACGAGCCGGAGTCTGCCGGCCGCTCCGGCGCGCGTCCACCCCTTTGGGCACTCATTGCCGGTACGGCGGAGCGGGTCGACCGGTCGTACCCCCGGGGTGTTCCGGCTCACGCTGCGTTGTCATCCGACCGGTCCGTTCCGGGGTGAGGGCGCTCACGCCGGAAGGAGCGCCGACGCATTCTGACAACTGTGCGTCACCGGCAAAGGTCAGTCGGTAGCTTCGGGTTGGACGGACCACGACAGGGGGTCGACATGTTGGAGCGGTTGCACGAGTCGGGAATCCGCGCGGAGCACGCCTACCTCGCCGGCTTCGTCAGCATCGGGCTCTCGTTCACCAGTTGGTTTCTCTCCAAGAGCCTGGAGCGTGCCGGCATGGCGCGGGCGGACCGTTGGGGCATCTTCATCGGCGAGTGGGCGCCGACCTTCTTCGCCATCGGCAACGGGCTGCGCACCTACGAGAAGTGAGACCCGTCAACGCCGCCGGTTGCGGGCCCGCGACGAGCGCAACCGGCGCAGCCGGCCGATCAGCAACGGCTCGGCGGCCAGCGCGGCCGGATGGTCCAGCAACCCGTTGAGCAGTTGGTAGTAGCGGGTTGCGGACAGGCCGAACGTGTCCCGGATGGCCTGCTCCTTGGCGCCGGCGTGCTTCCACCACCGGGACTCGAAGGTGAGAATCCGCCGCTCCCGCTCGGTCAGCCCATCGGCCGCGTCCGCCTCGGCGGGGCCGGTCGCGTCGTCGTCGCCGGCCGCGTCCGCACCGGCCGCGTCATCACCGGCTTCGGGCGAAGAGGCACCGGCCGGCTCGGACGGGGTCTCGCCGGCAGGCTCGGACGGGGTGCGCGGCGGGGGGACGGCCGTCCGGCGCGTACCCTCCGGCGGTCCGGACGGGTCGGGCCGCTCCACCGCGGTCCGGTCCGTGGCGTCGGCGGACATGGCGCTCCTCTCCGACGAAGAAGGACCGGCGCGGGAGACGCGCCGGCCGAGGGGAACCCCAGCGTAACCAGGGCCGCCCTCGACCGCATCGCCCCGCGCGGTCCGCGCCGCCGTCGCAGAGCTACGGCGGCGCGGACCGCGGGTCAGGAGATGTCCCGCCGGCGCATCGTCCAGAACGCACCGACCAGAGCCGCCGCGGCGCCGATGCCGAACACCACCGCCGACTGCTGCCAGGTCACCACGTACCTGGCCGGATCGCAGGCGCCCCTGGCGAACTGGCAGGTGTCGTAGTCGAACAACTCAGCCTGTTTCATGAACCACGACTGGGCGTACGTGGAGAGCACGTAGCGCTCGCCGAACGGCACCGACAGCACGCCGACCGCGATCCGGATGCCGATCTCGCTGACCGCGAAGAGCGCCACCGCCGCCCCGAGCGCCATCGCGGTGTGCCGACCCAGCGAGGCCAGCGCGAACGCGACCGCGCCGACGACGAGCACCAGCGCCACCGCCCGCAGGCCGTCCAGCCCGATCGAGCGCCACACCCCGGCGGTCATCTTCGCGGTGGTGCCGCGGGATGTGCCGATCAGCCAGAACGCGGCGGTCCACAACGCGCCGAGCACGACGCTCAGCCCGAGCATGGTGGTGAGCAGCGCGGCCAGCTTGGTGCCGAGCACGGCGAGCCGTTTCGGTCGCCACAGCAACAGGTTCATCATCCCGCCGGTGTTCCACTCGGCGCCCACGAAGGAGGCGCCGACGATGAACGCGAAGAGCGCCACCGCACCGGCGAAGACGGCGATGAACGTGGGGAACTCGGCCCGGAAGTCGAACTGGTACGGCAGGTTCCACTTCGGGTCGAACATCTCCGGCTGCGGCTGGTAGTCCTTGCCGCAGTTCGGGCCGTACCGGTCCTCGGTCTGCTCACCGCGGGCCTGGGCGGCCTCGCACTCGGTCACGGTGCGCTGCCAGTCCTGGACCGACTGCCGGTACTGGCGGTCGGACTCGGCCTGGGCGGCGGCCACCGTCTCCGGCGAGAGCTTCTGGCTGGAGAAGCTGAACGCGGTGGCCACGGTGGCGAGCCCGAGCACCAGCAGGACGAACAGCAGCCGGGTGAGCCGGCGCTTGGCGAGCCGGCGCAGCTCGGTGACGAACAGGCTCATGCGCCCCAACCTCCTGCGGTGCCGGTCTGGTCGACCTTGGCGGACTGATCGACCTGACGGTGCTGGCCGGGGACCGGCGCGGTGGCGGTCAGTTCGAGGAAGACGCTCTCCAGGTCGACCGCGACCGGGGTGAGCTCGCTGACGTAGAGGCCCTGTTCGGCGAGGAGCCGGCTGACCACCGCCGGCTTGTCCACGCCGGACAGCATCAGGTGGTCGGGCTCGCTGGCGACGCGGATCCCGGAGCGGGTGAGCGTCTCCACGGCCTGGGGCAGGTCGGTGACCGCCTCCAGGCGTACCCGCACGGAGCCCTGGGAGTGCGCCGCGAGCACCTGCTCGACCGGCCCGAAAGCGACCCGCCGGCCGAGCGAGATGATGGTGACCGAGTCGCAGATGAGCTGGATCTCGCCCAGGATGTGGCTGGAGAGCACCACGGTCATGCCGGATTCGGCGAGGTTGCGCATCAGCCCGCGCATCTCCCGGATGCCGCCCGGGTCGAGGCCGTTGGCCGGCTCGTCCAGGATCAGCAGCTTGGGCTCCTTGAGCAGCGCGGAGGCGACGGCGAGCCGCTGCTTCATGCCGAGCGAGTAGGTCTTCACCCGCTCCCCGGCCCGGTCGCGCAGCCCGACCAGCTCCAGCACCTCGTCGACCCGCTGCTTCGGCAGCTCGCCGGCCTGGGCGAGCAGGCCGAGCGTGTCCCGCGCGGAGAAGTGCGGGAAGAACTGCGGGCTCTCCACGATGGCGCCGACCTGCCCGGCGACCGCCGGCAGCGCCCGCGGCAGCTCCTGGCCGAGGATCGCCATCCGGCCGCCGTTGGGCCGGATCAGCCCGAGCAGCGTACGCAGCGTGGTGGTCTTGCCCGAACCGTTCGGGCCGAGGAAGCCGTGCACCTGGCCGGCCTCGACCCGCATGTCGAAGCCGTCGAGCGCGTGGCGGACCCCGCGTTTCCGGCTCCGGTACGTCTTACGGAGACCCTCGATCTCCAGGACAGCCGACACAGCTGACCTCCCCCGATAAGTTAGGCGACAGCGACACCATACGCGGTATGCACGCGAAGGCAATACCCGGTATGCAGGGTCGGCGTGTTAAGCGGGGGCCCCGCCTCTACCGGAGGCGTTAAGCGGGGCCCCCGCCTTAACCCTCAGGCGCAGACGACGTGCAGGCCGGCCTCGCGGAACGCCTGCACCAGGCTCGGTGACGCTCCGGAGTCGGTCACGAGCGTCTCCACCCGGTCCACCGAGCAGATCCGGGCGAACGCGTGCCCGCCCAGCTTGGACGAGTCGGCGATGACCACGACCCGCTTGGCGCGGGCCACCATGAGGCTGTTCATGGCCGCCTCGCCCTCGTGGTGCGCGGCGGCGCCGAGCTGCGGGTCGATCGCGTCCACGCCGAGCAGCGCGACGTCCAGGGTGACCTCGCGCAGCAACGCCCCGCCCAGCGGCCCGACCAGCTCGAACGACTTCGGCCGGACCACGCCGCCGGCCACCACCACCTTCATCCGCGAGCGCACCAGCAGCTCGTTGGCGATGTTCAGCGCGTTGGTGACCACGGTGAGCTGGGCCCCCTCGGCGCTCGTGTTGAGATCCGGCCGGACCGCCAGGGCGCGGGCCACCTCGGTGCTCGTGGTGCCGCCGTTCAGCCCGACCACCGTGCCCGGGGACACGAGCGCGGCGGCGGCGGCGCCGATCCGCTGCTTCTCCGCCGAGTGCTTGGCGGTCTTGTAACGCAGCGGCAGGTCGTAGGAGACGCCGTTGGCGACCGCGCCGCCCCGGGTCCGCGTGATCATCTGCTGCTGGGCGAGCTGGTCGAAGTCCCGCCGGATGGTCGCCTGGGAGACCTCCAGCCGCTCGGCCGCCTCCTCGACGCTGACCCGGCCGCTGTCGGTGAGCATCTCGAGCAGCGCGTTCCAACGCGCGTAGCGGTCCACCGCGGGGGCCTCCCCTGCCTGTGCACGTACGGTGATCGGTTGCGTGCACAGTAGTGCGCGAAACTGGGTCTGCGCAAAACCCTGTTCTGCGCGAACGGGGAGACGGTTGCGACGCCCACCTCACTTCGCGCAGAATGACGCGCGAAAGAAGGCCGGATCGCGCCGTATTGCGCAAGGTCTCCCGTGGCGAGGAGTGGTGATGGCGTACGTGCACGCGGAGATCGCGAGCCAACCCGACTGCTGGCGGGAGGCGGCCCGGCTCGCGCCGACCGTCGCCGAGCGCCTGCCGCGCCCCGGTGAGCGGGTCGCCGTGGTCGGTTGCGGCACGTCGTGGTTCATGGCGGAGGCGTACGCCGGGCTGCGCGAAACCGCCGGCCAGGGCGAGACCGACGCCTTCCAGGCCAGCGAGTTCCCGACCGGCCGCCGCTACGACCGGCTCATCGCGATCACCCGCTCCGGCACCACCACCGAGGTGCTCGACCTGCTCGCCGCGCTGCGCGGGCAGATCCCCACCACGGTCCTGGTGGGCGACCCGGCCTCGCCCGCCGTCGACCTGGCCGACGCCACGGTCGCGCTGCCCTTCGCGGACGAGCGCTCCGTCGTGCAGACCCGCTTCGCCACCACCGCGCTGGCGCTGCTCCGCGCCCACCTCGGCGAGGACCTCGGCCGGCTGGCCGCCGACGCCGAGGTGGCCGTCCGGGCGCCGCTGCCGATCGACCCGGCCCGCATCGAGCAGGTCACGTTCCTCGGTCGCGGCTGGACCGTCGGGCTGGCCCAGGAGGCCGCGCTGAAGTGCCGCGAGGCGGCCACGTTCTGGGCCGAGGCGTACCCGGCCATGGACTACCGCCACGGTCCCATCTCGATCGGCGCGCCGGGCCGGCTGGTCTGGGCGTTCGGCGGGATCCCGGACGGGCTCGCCGAGGACGTGGCGGCCACCGGCGCGGCGTTCGTGCACAGCCGCACGCACGGCTGCCACACCGTGCTGACGAGCTGGGCGGCCGGCCGTAACCCGGTCGACCCGATGGCCGACCTGATCCTCGCCCAGCGCTTCGCGGTCGCGCTGGCCACCAGCCGCGGCCTCGACCCCGACGCGCCCCGCCACCTGACCCGCTCCGTGGTTCTGGCGTGATCGAGCGCGACGAGGTCGTCGTCGCGCTGGACGTGGGCGGCACCGGGATAAAGTGCGCCCTGGTCCGGCCGGACGGCACGACCGTGCACACCGAACGGCACGCCACCGACGCCCAGCGCGGGCCGGAGGCCGTGGTCGGGACGGTCCTCGACGTGGCCGAGGGCTTGGCCGCCACCGCCCGCGCCGGCGGTTTCACGCCGGTGGCCTGCGGCATCGCCGTGCCCGGGGTGGTCGACGAGGCCCACGGGGTGGCGGTCTGGTCGGCGAACCTGGGCTTCCGGGACGTACCCCTGCGGGACCTGGCGCGGGCGCGCCTGCGCCTGCCCGCGGCGCTCGGCCACGACGTGCGGGTGGGTGGCCTGGCCGAGGCCAGGCTCGGCGCTGGCCGCGACGCCGGGCACGTGCTCTTCGTCGCGATCGGCACCGGCATCGCCGCCGCGCACGTGGTCGACGGGTCGGCCGCCGCCGGCGCGCACGGCGCCGCCGGGGAGATCGGACACATTCTGGTACGCCCCGGCGGCCCGCGCTGCGGCTGCGGCCGGGCCGGCTGCCTGGAGGCGGTGGCCTCGGCCTCGGCGATCGGCCGCCGCTACACGGAGCTGGCCGGGGTGCCGACGACCGCCGCCGAGGTGGCCGACCGGGCGGCGGCCGGCGAGCAGCTCGCCGGTGCGGTCTGGCGGGAGGCGGTCGAGGCGCTCGCCGACGGGCTCGCCACCGGGCAGGCGCTGTACGACGTGGCTACCGTGGTGATCGGCGGCGGGCTGGCCCAGGCCGGTCCCCGGCTGTTCGACCCGCTGCGCGACGCGCTGCGCGAGCGGCTGACGTTCCACCGCGAGCCGCGCCTGGTCGCGGCCGCCCTCGGCGACGAGGCCGGCTGCCTCGGCGCCGCCCTGCTGGCCCTGGACACCCTGGCGAAGGAGAGTTGATGACCCGGCGCGTGACCGGCAAGGTGGTGACCCCGACCGGCGTCATCCGGCAGGGCTGCGTGGAGATCCGGGACGGCCGGATCAGCGCGGTCGCCGACTATCCGTCGGTGCGCGACGGACACTGGATCGTGCCCGGCTTCGTGGACATGCACACCCACGGCGGCGGCGGCCACACGTTCACCACCGGCGACCCGGCTGCCGCCCGGCAGGCCGCCGCGTTCCACCTCGGCCATGGCACCACCACGCTGCTGGCCAGCCTGGTCAGCTCCCCGTTCGCGCTGATGCGGGACGCCACCGCCGCGTTCCGGCCGCTCGTCGAGTCGGGCGTGCTCGCCGGCCTCCACTTCGAGGGCCCCTACCTGTCCGCCGACCGCTGCGGGGCGCAGAACCCGGAGTTCCTGCGCGACCCGTCCACCGACGAGCTGACCGAGCTGATCGAACTGGGCGGCGGCGCGGTCCGGATGGTCACGCTGGCCCCCGAGCGTGCGGGCGCCACCGCGGCGATCGAGCTGCTGGTGGCGAACGGCGTGGTGGCGGCCGTCGGGCACACGGACGCCACCTGGGCGCAGACCCGCGCGGCGGTGGCCGCCGGGGCGAGCGTCGGCACCCACCTGTTCAACGGGATGCGTCCGGTGCACCACCGCGAGCCCGGCCCGGTGGTGGCGCTGCTGGAGGCCCCGAACGTGGTGTGCGAGCTGGTCGCCGACGGCGTACACCTGCACGACGGCATGCTCGGCTTCGCCACCTCGGTCGCCGGCCCGGACCGGGCCGCCCTGGTCACCGACGCGATGGCCGCCGCCGGCATGCCCGACGGCGAGTACGAGCTGGGCGGCCAGGCGGTCACCGTGGCCGGTGGCGAGGCCCGGCTCAGCCGGGACGGCGCGATCGCCGGCAGCACGCTCACCATGGACGCCGCGCTGCGGCACGCGGTCGGCGCGGGCGTCGCGCTGCCCGACGCCGTCCGGATGGCCGCCACCACCCCGGCCCGCGCGCTCGGCCTCGGCGACCGGGTGGGCGCGCTCCAGGCCGGCCTGCGCGCCGACCTGGTGGTGCTCGACGACGAACTGAACGTGGTCCGGGTGATGCGCGCCGGCGAGTGGGTGGAGTGAGTCAGGCGGTGGGCACCTCGACGCCGAGCACGGCCTGCTCGTCCGGGCGGTGCACCAGGACGTCGGCCAGATAGGAGTGCACCGCCCGGCGCATCCCCACGTCCCGGCCGGCCTGCTCGGAGAGCAGCCATTTGTGCTCGATGATCTGGGCGAACAGCTCCTGCGGCTCCAGCTTGCGGCGCAGGTGCGCGGGCACCGCCCGGACCACCGGCTCGAACACCTCGGTGAGCCAGCGGTGCGCCGCCTGCTGCTCGTCGGTCAGGTCGCTCTCCACCCGGTAGGCGTCCAGGTCGTTGAGGAGCTTGCGGGCCTGGTTCTCCTCGGCGTCCAGACCGGTCAGCCGCAGCAGCCGCCGGGTGTGGTAGCCGGCGTCGACCACCTTGGGCCGCACCAGGTAGCGCCCGTTGTCGACGGTCGACAGCGCCACCTCGGCCACGTCGAAGCCCAGCTCGTTGAGGCGACGGATGCGGCCCTCGATGTCGTGCCGGGCGGCGCGCTCGACCTGCTGCTCGTAGGTGATCTCGTGCCAGAGCTGCTCGTAGCGCCGCACCACCTCCTCGCAGACCACCTCCGGGTCGATCGACTCGTGCAGCAGGCCGGCGGCCTGGAGGTCGAGCGCCTCGCCGAAGATGTTCACCCGGGCGATCTCCAGGTCCTCCCCGCGCTGGCCGTTGGAGAGTGACGGGTGCAACGCCCCGGTCTCGGCGTCCACCAGGTAGGCGGCGAACGCGCCCGCGTCCCGCCGGAACAGCGTGTTCGACAGCGAGCAGTCACCCCAGAAGAAACCGGTCAGGTGCATCCGGACGATCAGCGCGGCCAGCGCGTCCAGCAGCCGGTTCATCGTCTCCGGGCGCAGCGTGTTGGAGAACAGCGCCCGGTAGGGCAGGGAGAACTGGAGGTGCCGGGTGATCAGCACCGGGTCGAGCGGCTCGCCGTCGTCGGTCTGCCGGTCCGCCACGATCGCGATCGCCTCGACCGACGGGAAGTCGATCCGCTCAAGCGCCCGCAGCAGGTCGTACTCGCGCTCGGCGACCCGCTCCCCGGTCTCCTTCACCGCGTAGACGAAGCCGCCGAGCCGGACGAACCGGACGATGTGCCGGGAGATGCCCTGGGGTAGCGCCACCAGATGCTCGGCAGGCCACTCGGCCAGCGGGGTCGACCAGGGAAGGTCGAGCAGCGCCGGGTCGACGAGGGCCGAAGTGATCCGCACGGCCACCAGTGTGACCGGTGACCGCCGGGGAACGCCTCCCTTCGTGGCTCGGCACACAACCGCCGCTGCCCCGGCCGCCGTCGGCGGCCGGTAGCGTGTGCGCGTGCGTCAGACCTCAGGGGTACGCCGCGACCTGCGGCTGCGGCCCGTCCGACCGGCCGGGTGGTGGTGCGACGGGCTGCTGCTCGCCGCGCTCGTGGCGCTGACCGTGACACTTGCCGCAGGGCACCTGTTCGGGCTCGACCGGGCCGTCGCCGACTGGTCCGCCGCGCACCGGCCGACCGTCGCCCGCTGGATCGCGATGGCGTTCAACCTGCTCGGCCAGGGCACCCCGCTGACGCTGCTGGCGGCCGGGCTGGGCGTGCTGCTGGCGCTGCGGCTGCGGGCGGTGCGGGCGGTGCTTCCGCCGGTGGCGGCGTTCGTGCTGACGTTCTGCACGATCGGTCCGCTGAAGGTGTGGACCGCACGACCGGCGCCGAGCGCCAGCGTGAAGGAGCCGTTCCTGCCACCCGAGCAGACGCTGCCGCTGTTCCAGCACGAACTGCCGGTGCGCTTCGCCCAGTCGTACCCGTCCGGGCACGTGGCCAACGCGATCGTCTGGTACGGCGTGCTCGCCCTGCTGCTGGCCCCGCTGCTGCGCACGGTCGGCCGCGCCGTCCCGCCCCGGCTGATCACCGTGGTCCGGGTGGCGCCCCCGGCGATCGTCTTCTGCACCACCGTCTACCTGGGCTGGCACTGGCTCACCGACTCGGTCGCCGGGCTGCTGCTCGGGCTGCTGCTGGACCGGCTGCTGCGCCGGGTGCCCTGGGACGATCTGCCGCTGCCCCGGCGGCTCGGCGAGTGGGCGCGGCCGGTGGTCTGGTCCGCCCCGGACTGAGCAGCGGCCGACCGACCCGGCGCCGCCCCGGCTCGTAAGGCGGCCGACCGGCTCGTCCGCGCCGACTTCGTAAGGCGGCCGACCGGCTCGGATCGGTCCGCCGACCGAGGACGGCACCCGCTGTTCACCGCGCGCCCCTAGGCTGCCTCTGTGGAACGGCTGGCGCGGCGGCTCGGCGTACCCGATGCGGTGGTCATCGGTCTGGGCTCGATGCTCGGCGCGGGCGTCTTCGTGGTCTTCGCTCCGGCCGCCTCGGCGGCCGGCGGCGCCGGCCTGCTTGTCGCGCTCGCGCTCGCCGGCTTCATCGCGTTCTGCAACGCCATCAGCTCGGCGCGGCTCGCCGCCCGTTACCCGGAGTCCGGCGGCACCTACGTCTACGGCCGGGAGCGGCTGCACCCGTTCGCCGGTTTCGTCGCCGGATGGGGGTTCGTGGTCGGCAAGACGGCGAGCTGCGCGGCGATGGCGCTGACCGTCGGCGCGTACCTCTGGCCCGGCCAGGCCCGGCTGGTCGCGGTCGGCGCGGTCGTGGCGGTGACCGCGGTGAACCTGCGCGGCATCGGCAAGACCGCGACCGCCACCCGGGTGCTCGTCGCGGTGGTGCTCACCGTGCTGTCCGTGGTGGCGGTGACCGGCGCGCCGCAGGTCGCGACCGACCGGCTCACCGGCGTCGCCGACGTCGGGACGCACGGCGTGCTCACCGCCGCCGGCCTGCTCTTCTTCGCCTTCGCCGGCTACGCGCGGATCGCCACGCTCGGCGAGGAGGTCCGCGACCCGGAACGCACCATCGGACGCGCGGTGCCGCTGGCGCTCGGCGCGGTGCTGGCGATCTACCTGACGCTCGCCGTGGTCGCGCTCGGCGTGCTCGGCCCCGGCCGGCTCGCCGCCTCGACGGCCCCGCTCGTCGACGTGGTGACCGCGGCCGGCCGGCCCGGACTGGCCTGGCTGGTGCGGGCCGGGGCTACGGTCGCGGTGACCGGGGTGCTGCTCTCCCTGCTCGCCGGCATCGGGCGAACCACGCTGGCGATGGCCCGCCGCCGGGACCTGCCGGGCGCGCTGGCCGCCGTGCACCCGCGCCACCGGGTGCCGCACCGCGCCGAGCTGGCCGTGGCCGCCGTGGTGATCGTCGTGGTGGCGCTTGCCGACGTCCGGGGCGCGATCGGCTTCTCCAGTTTCACCGTGCTCGTCTACTACGCGATCACCAACGCCTCGGCGTTGACGCTCGGCCCGTCGCTGCTCGCCGCGCTGGGACTGGTCGGGTGCCTGGTGCTCGCGGCCAGCCTGCCGCTGCCAAGCGTCCTCGCCGGCTTCGGCGTGCTCGCCCTCGGCGCCGCCTGGTACGCCGTCCGCCACACCGCCCGCGCGACCTGACCCTGCTCACTCGGTCGCGCGTGGATGGCCGGTGCCCGCATAGGTGAGCCAGACCGTGCGGCGCTCGTCGTCGATCAGATACCAGATCCGGCCGCCGCCGGTCACCTCGTACTGCCAGCGTTCCAGGGCCTGGCCCTTCCAGTGGCTGGTCGCCAACAAGCCCTTGAGTCGGTGATGACGGTCGGGGTTCGCCATGGATCGCGGGTCCGCCCGCAGCGCTTCGAACGCCCGGCGCAGGTTCGTCGGCACCTGGCGGGCCAGATGCTCCCAGCCCTCTGCAGCGGCCGAGTCGGCGAAGCGCAGTTCGTACTCGCCCGCGACGGCCGGCGGCGCCGCCCGATCGCCCCGTTTCGGGCTCACGGCTGCGCGTCCGGCGCAGGCACCGGACCGAAGTCTCCGCTGGGCTCCCCGCCGACGTGCTCGAGCAGGACGGGATCGGCGTGCACCTCGGCAGTGTGCCGCCACTGGGTCAGCAGGACCGCGACGGGCGACAGATTCTCCAGTGAGGCGGCGCCCTGCGCGACCGTGGTCAGCTCAGCGAGCAACTGGTCGACGTCCTCGTCGGGCAGGAAGGCGACCCAGGGCAGGGCCTCGCCCAACACTCGACGGACGGCCGCCAACGGCCCGGTACGAACCATGCCGGCCAGTAGTCGGGCGGTGAAATCGACGACGACCGCGTCCCGTTCCAACTGGTCGGCGCGGGTCAACGCCAGGTCACCGGCACCCCGACGGCGCAACCGCAGGGCGCGCACCTTCTCCAGCCGGTCCGCCGTGGCGGCCGGATGATGGAGGAATTCGCTGAAGGGAAGCTCTTCATAGACCGCACCCATGACTTCCACACTACCTTGGAACTAGCGCCGTAGGTTACTCATCAGGTTGGCGGGGAAACGGCGCGGCGAGCGGTCCGGGTGTGGTCTCCCGCAGCAGGGCGGTCAGCCCGGCCCGGCGGGCCACCACCGTCAACCGGTCGCCGGCGCGCAGCACCACCCGCGGGTCGACCGACCAGTCGGCCTTCTGCCCGGTGCGGGTGTGCGCGAGCAGGCGCACCTCGCCCGGACGGGCGACCGCGCCGAGCGGACGACCGTCAAGCGGCGAGTCGGCCACCACCGGCACCTCGGTGACCAGCAGCGCGTGCCGGTCGACCGGGATGGTGGCGATCACCGCGCGATCCAGCAGGGCCGCCGCGAACGACGGCGCGGCCAGGTAGGACACGCTGCGCGAGATGCCGATCCCGAACGCCTGCTGGATCCGCTCGGCGAAGTCGCCGTCGAACAACCGCAGCACCACCCGCAGATCCGGGTCGAGGGAACGGGCGATGAGCGCGGCACGCAGGTTCGCCCCGTCGTCGGTGGAGACCACCACGAGCGCCTGGCTGGTGTCGACCGAGGCGGCGCGGAGCGTCTCCTCCAGGCCGGCGTCGGCGACGATCACCGGCACCCCCAGCCGGTGCGCAAGCGCGGCGCCCCGCGCGTCGGGGTCCTTGTCGATCGCCACCACCTCGACGCCGAAGTCGTGCAGCTGGGCCATCACCCGGGTGCCGATGTTGCCCAACCCGACCACCACCACGTGCCCGGAGCGGTCGGGTTGGATCCGGCCGGAGTGCAGGGCCAGCCGGGCGTTGACGATGCCGTCGACCACGGCGGCGGTGATCAGCGGGATCAGCGCCAGCCCGGCCAGGTTGAGAACCACCTGCATCACCTGGGCGGCGGCCGGCTTGGTGACGTCCGGATCCTGGCCGCTGAGCGTGGTGACCAGCGTGAGGTAGAGCGCCTCGCCCCAGGTGACGCCCGCCGCCCGGGCGTTCAACCAGCCGAGTACCGCGATCACCCCCAGCAGCACCAGCACCGCGATGCCGATCTTGCGGGTGGCGAAGCTGCGGGCCGCCCGGAGCACCACCGCCACCGGCTGGCGGCGCCGCCGGGCCCGCACCAGCCGGCGGGCGGCCAGCTCGGTGCCCGCCGGGCGGCCGGTCGCCTCGGCCAGCACCACGTCGGCCGCGACCTCGTCGGCCGGCAACACCCGGACCAGCTCCGGGTCGGTCGTGACGGCCAGGCCGCAGACCACGTCCTGCGGGCGTACGTCGGCGCGACGGGCCACGTAGAGCGTGCGACCGGCGTGCCGGAAGTGGGTCGGCGCCAACTCGCCGAGCGCGGCGGCGACGAATGCGGGAGCGGCCATCGAGGCGTCGGAGATGACCGCCGAATCGGGAAAGAGCTGACGCAGCCCGTCGGCCAGATTGGTGTTGTACATCCGCACCACCAGGCGCAGCCGGGGCTCGACCGCCTGGGCGCAGAGCGCGGCGTGCATGTTGCCCACGTCGTCCTGGTACAGCAGGGCCAGCCCGTCCGCGTCGGCCAGCCCGGCCCGCCGGAACGTGGCCTCGTCCAGCCGGTCCGCCGTCACCACGCGTACCCCCGGCACATCCCGCCCGTCGGGGCCGTCGGAGCGGCGGCGTTCCGGCACCACGAGCGTGACCCGGACCTGACCGGCGGTCGGATCGGTGGCGAGCAGCGCCCGCACCACCCAGTAGGCAAGCGGGTCGGAGCCGCAGACCACGTAGTGCGGCAGCTCGTCCCCGTTCGGCCGGAACCGCCACCCGGTCGCGCGGCGCGCGCGGTCGCGCAGGGGCTCGGCCATGCCCGGATCGTAGCCAGCCGCTCGCGGCCGGCGCAGCCCCCGATCTTGAACGCATGTCACGGCCGGGCGCGGGTAGAGCAGCGCCATGCAGACGTTCCTGCCGTATCCGGACTTCCTGGCCAGCGCCCGGACGCTGGACCAGAAGCGGCTGGGCAAGCAGCGGGTGGAGGCCATCCAGGTGCTGCGCGGGCTGACCCGGCCGGACTACGGCTGGCGCAACCATCCCGCCGTGAAGATGTGGGCCGGGTACGAGGAGGCGCTGACCCGCTACGGGCTGGACATGTGCGCGGTGTGGTGCGAGCCGGGCCGGGCCGACACCTGCGCCGGCACGCTCGCCACCGATCTCGCCGCCGCCTGCGGCGTCACGACGATCCGGACCCAGGACGAGCTGGCCGCCGCCGGTGACCTTCCGCCCTGGCTGGGCCGTGACGACCTGCACCGCAGCCACCGTTCGTCCCTGCTGCGCAAGGACCCCATCCACTACACCCCGCTCTTCCCTCCCGACACCCCACCCGACCTGGACTACGTCTGGCCCCCCTCCGACCGCCCCCGCCCCTGCCTCCCGTGAAAGGCGGGGGCAGGATGGGGGCCTGGGGAGCGGAGGGTGGGGCGTGGGGCTGTCGCAACAGGTCGGCCGGCTCATCGGCGTACGTGAGCATGTGGTGGACCCGGGCGGCGGTGGCGCGGCCCGGGTGCCGCGACCGGTGTCGGCGCTCGTGGTGGGTGGTGGCATCGCCGGCATGTCGGCGGCGGTGGTGCTGGCCGAGCGCGGGGTGGCGGTGACCGTGCTGGAGGCCGCGCCGCACCTCGGCGGCCGGCTCGGGGCCTGGCCGGAGGCGCTGCCGGACGGCGTGCAGCGCAACGAGCACGGGTTCCACGCGTTCTTCCGGCAGTACTGGAACTGGCGGTCGATCCTGCGCCGGGTCGATCCGACGTTGGGGTTCCTCAAGCCGGTGAAGGGCTATCCGATCCTGTCGGCGCGGTGGCCGACGGAGGAGTTCGGCAAGCTGCCTCCCGCCCCGCCGGCCAACCTGCTGGCGCTGCTGCTGCGCAGCCCGAGCGTGCGCCTGGCGGACCTGCGCGCGATGGACCGGGACGCGGCGCTCCCGCTGCTCACCTACGACCCGGTGCGCACCTACGCGGAGTTCGACGAGCGGACCGCGGACGAGTTGCTCGCCTCGCTGCGGCTGCCGGACCGGGCCCGGGCGATGCTGTTCGAGGTCTTCTCGCACTCGTTCTTCAACCACGAGGCGGAGATGTCGGCCGCCGAGATGATCGCCCAGTTCCACTTCTATCTGCTCGGCAACCCGGAAGGGCTGGCCTTCGACTGCCCGGACGAGGACTACTTGACGGCGATCTGGGGGCCGTTGACCCGGCACGTGGAGCAGCACGGCGGCCGGGTGCTGACCGGCTCGCCGGCCGCCCGGCTGGACCGTACCCCGGACGGCTGGCGGGTGACCGGCGCGGACGGTGACTCCTGGATGGCCGGGCACGTGGTGCTCGCGGTCGACCCGCCGGCGCTCGCCGCGCTTGTCGCGGCCTCCCCCGGCCTGGGCGCGGCGGCACCCGAGCTGGTGGCGCGGATGCCCGCGTTCGGTCGGCCCGGCCCGCCGTACGCGGTGGCGCGCTACTGGATGGACGGAGACGTCCGCGCGGACCGGGCGGTGTTCAGCGGCGTGTCGCGTCAGCCGACACTGGACTCGGTGACGCTCTACCACCGGTTGGAGGCGGAGCCGCGCCGCTGGGCGGAGCGCACCGGCGGCTCGGTGGTGGAGTTGCACGCGTACGCCTGCGAGCCGGACGTGCCCACCGACGAGCTGGCCGCGCGGATGCTGCGGGAGCTGACCGGGCTCTGGCCGGAGGTGGCCGACCTGCGGGTACGCGAACTGCGCGCCCGGGTCGAGGCGCAGGCGCCGGCGTTCACGCCTGGTAGCCACGCCGGCCGTCCGGGGGTACGCACCGACGCGGCGGGGCTGTATCTGGCCGGGGACGGGATCCGCACCGAGTTCCCGAGCGCGTTGATGGAGCGTTCGGCGGCGACCGGGATCATCGCGGCGAACCACATCCTGCGCGCCGAGGGGGCGGCGGCCGAACCGGTCCGCTCGGTCCGCCCGCGTGGCCTGCTGGCCGGCCGTTCCCGATGATTCGTCGGTAGGCGGCGACGTCGAACGGTGAGCACCGCCGCGCGTCGGGTCGGACGGCAGCCACCCTCCGACCGCGAATCGAAATACGTTGCAGGCGTCTCCGGCGTCGATCTACCGTGAGCGCGCAAGGTCAACCACCGTTCCGGGAGCCGTCCATGGCGCTGCGATACGCCACCACGATGCCGTCGTGGCTGTTCAGCTCCGGCTGCTCATGGTCCGGAAGGCTCGACTGACGCGCGTCACGCGCCCACGTCGTCGCCGCCCGGTCCCCATGGACCGGGCGGCTTTTTCGTACCACCGATCGGGAAGGGAGTGCCCGGTGGACGCCGTCCTCGTCATCAATGCCGACCTCGGCCCGCTGCACCGGGTCACCGTCAAGCACGCCATCCGGATGCTCTGCCGCCGGGTCGCCGAGATCCACGAGGCCGAGCCGGACCGGCTGATCGGCGTCTTCCCGCTGCCCCGGGTGGTCCGCCTCGTCCGGTACGTGGTGACCCGCTGGCGGTTCCGCGCCGGCCCGGCCTGGTCCCGCGCCGGGGTGCTGGCCCGGGACGGCCGCCGGTGCGCCTTCTGCGACGGCCCGGCCACCACGATCGACCACGTCCTGCCCCGCTCGCGCGGTGGCCGGAACACCTGGGGGAACACCACCGCCGCCTGCTACCCGTGCAACCAGCGCAAGGGCGACCGGACCCCAGCCGAGGCGGGCATGCCGCTGCGGCGGGAGCCGGCGACCCCGAGTTGGGTCGCGCTGGCGCGGTGACGGACGGCCGGCGGGCACAGGGGGCGGTGCCGGGGGTACGCCTCCGGCGCGGCGCCCGCCGGCCCTCACCCTCCGCGCCTCGGCGCGGCGCCCGTCACCGGTCGAGGTGGCGGGCGATCCCGTCGAGCAGGAGGTCCAGCCCGCCGCCGAATTCGTCGTCCGGGCCGACCGCGCCGGCCGCGCGCGCGGTTTCGGCCAGCAGGGGGAACTCGTCACGGGGCAGCGCCGCGATGACCGCCGTGGCGGGGCCGGCCAGTGCGCCGAGGTGCTCCATCTGGATCGCCCCGATCACATAGCCGAGCAGGGCCCGGAACGCGACCACCCGGCGGGTGCCGGCGAGGCCGGCCCGGGTCAGCACCGCGAGCACCGCCTCGCCCCAGCGCAGGATCCCGGGCGAGTGGTGCCGGTGGGCGGGGAGCAACGGCACGACGGCCGGGTGGGCCCCGACCGCGGAGCGCACCCGGTCGACCAGATCCCGGATGCCGTCCGGCCACGGAACGTCGACCGGTGGGCGCATGTCGACCCGGTCGAGGATCCGCTCGACGACCAGCGCCTCCAGCTCGTCGCGGTCGGCGACGTAGCGGTAGAGACCCATCGTGCTAGTGCCGAGCTGCGCGCCGACCGCCCGCATGGTGAGGCCGGCGAGACCGTCCCGGTCGAGCACCGCGAGCGCCGCGTCGGCGAGTTGGACCGGGGTCAGCGAACGAGGACGGGGCATGGCCTTGACAGCGTACAAGATACGCCTACGGTTGTAGGAGTACGTCGTACGCCTACAACGGGAGCGCGCATGGACGTCGTCACCGCACGCCACCTGACCAGCGTCACCGGCGAGGAGATCGCCCTGCCGGACGCCGACCGCCTGGTCCATCTCCAGTTCCGCCGCTTCGCCGGCTGTCCGGTCTGCAACCTCCACCTGCGGTCGATCGCGCGCCGGCACGCCGAGATCGAGGCGGCCGGCGTACGCGAGGTGGTGCTCTTTCACTCCCCCGCCGACGAGTTGCGCGAGCACGTCGCCGACCTGCCGTTCGCCGTGGTGGCGGACCCCGACCGACGGCTCTACCGGGAGTTCGGGGTGGAGTCCGCGCGACGATCGCTGCTCGACCCACGCGCCTGGGCAGCGATCCTGCGCGCCGTGGCGAGCGGCACCTGGCACGTCCTGCGTGGCCGGGAGCGCCTGCCGTCCCGCACACCGCACGGCGGGCGACTCGGGCTGCCGGCCGACTTCCTGATCGCCCCCGACGGCCGGGTGCTCGCCGTGAAACACGGCGAGCACGCCTACGACCAGTGGTCGGTCGACGAGTTGCTGTCACACGTCAGCGAGAGCCGTGCCGCGCACTCCCCCCGAAGCTCGGATGCCACGATCTCGGCTCGACAAGGCGGGCCCGATGACGACGACGGACCGGCAGGCATTTGACGTCCATGCCGTTCCACCCACCGCTACGGCCCGGCCGGGCGGGCGTCCGGGGGCGGGCGACGATCAACCCGGCGGGGTCCAGCGGAAGCGCGGGGGGCGGCGCTCGTTTGCCGCCGCCACCCCCTCGCGGGCCTCGCCGCTGGCCCGCACCTGGGCGTGCCACCAGGCGATCCGGTCGGCGTCGGCGCGGCCGTCGACGATCTCCTTCGCGGCGGTCACGGTGAGCCGGGACCGCCCGGCGATGGTGGCGGTCAACGCCGCCACCCGGCCGGCGAGCGCGCCGGCCGGCAGCACCTCGTCGACCAGGCCGATCCGCAGCGCCCGCTCGGCGTCGACCAGGTCGCCGGTGAAGAGCAGGTGCTTGGCCGCGGCCGGCCCGACCAGGCCGGCCAGCCGGCGGGTGGTCGGCGCGGGATAGACCAGGCCGAGCCGGGCCGGGGGTACGCCGAAGCGGGCGTCCGCCGCGGCGAGGCGCAGGTCGCAGGCGACGGCGAGCTGGCAGCCGCCGCCGACGCAGGCGCCCTCGATCGCGGCCACGGTGGGGCGGCCGAACGCGGCGAGCCGTTCCTCGGCGGCCACCGCGATGCTGCCGTCACCGGCGTCCAGCAGCTCGTCCAGGTCACCGAGGTCGGCACCGGCGCAGAACGTGCCGTCCGCGCCGGTGAGCACGAGCGCCCGTACCGTCGGGTCGGCCTCCAGGCCGTCGAGCAGCACCGGGAGGTGCCGCCACATGGCCGGGGTCATGGCGTTGCGGCGGGCCGGGTTGCGGATCACCACGGTCGCCACCGGGCCGGTCACGGTGACGGTCAGCTCCGCGTCGGACATGACTCCGACCGTAACGGGCGGGGCCCGGCGACCATCCGCGTGGGGTGGCTGCCGGGCCCCGGGGTCGGGCGGTCAGGTCAGGAGACGTCGACCGCGGTGTCGTCGATGACGAACGAGGTTTGCAGCGAGACGTCCTCGGTGCCGGTGAACTTCAGCGTGACCGTCTGCCCGGCGTAGGAGGCCAGGGAGAAGGACTTCTGGCTGTAGCCGGTGGCCTTGTTCAGGTTCGAGTAGGTCGCCAGCGTCGCCAGCACGGAGCCGGAGGAGCTGAGCACCTGCACGGTCAGCTTGTCGTACTGCACGCTCGTCGTGCTCTCCGCCGAGTCGACGTGCAGCCAGAAGCTGAAGTTATAGGTCGAGCAGCCCGACGGCAGGCTCACCGACTGCGCGATGTTCTCGTTGCTGCGGTAGCCGTAGCCGTTCAGCCAGGAGAACCGGGTGCCGCTGTGCGCCGACTGACCGCTGTAGGAGCCGATCGTGCCGGTGGTGCCGGTCCACGGGCTGGTGCCGGTCTCGAAGCCCGGGTTGCCGAGCTTCTGGCCCGCGCCGGTGCAGCCGCCGCTGCCGCCGCTGACGGTGAGCGAGTACGTGGCGGTCTTCGTGCCCGACGTGGCGCTGCCGGTGACCGTCACCGAGTAGGTGCCGGACGGGGTGCCCGAGCTGGTGGCGATGGTGAGGGTGGACGAGCCGCCGGAGGTCACCGAGGCGGGGCTGAACGACGCGGTGGCGCCGCTCGGCAGGCCGGACGCGGAGAACGTCACGGTCTGCGCGGACCCGCTGGTGGTGGCCGTGGCGACGGTGGCGGAGACGGAACCGCCCGCGGTCACCGACCCGGCGGTCGGGGAGAGCGAGACGGAGAAGTCGTTGCCGGTGGAGCTGCACGGCGCGTCGCTGCCGGCGACGTTCACCGCGGTCCACGCCGCCTGCACGGTCTTGTACTCGGTGGAGCAGTTGCCGTACAGGTCGGTCGCCGCCCGCAGGGTGTACGCGCGGGCGGTGTTCGACGGGGTGGTGTTGTTCACGTACGTGGTGTTCGAGGTGAAGTACACGTCGAGCGCCCGGTACCAGATCTTCTCCGCCTTGGCGCGGCCGATCCCGGTGACCGCCGGTGCCGAACCGCAGACCGGCGACGTGCCGTACGCGGTCGAGCCGGTGCCCTCGGCCAGGTTGAAGTAGAAGTGGTTGCCGACGCCGGAGGAGTAGTGCACGTCCTTGTTCTTCGTGCTGGTGGACCAGCAGGAGTCGGACGAGCCGTCCAGCGACGGGTTGTACATGTAGCGCAGCGGCGTACCGTTGCCGTTGATGTTGATCTTCTCGCCGACCTGGTAGTCGCCCGGGTCGCTCGGCGCGGCGGCGTAGAACTCCATCATGTTGCCGAAGATGTCGCTCGTCGACTCGTTGAGGCCACCGGCCTCACCGGAGTAGTTCAGGCCGGACAGCGCCTCGGTGACGCCGTGGCTCATCTCGTGCCCGGCCACGTCGAGCGAGACCAGCGGGCGGGAGTTGCCCGACCCGTCGCCGTAGGTCATCTGGGCGCCGTCCCAGAACGCGTTGACGTAGTTGTTGCCGTAGTGCACCCGGCTCGGCACGCCCTGGCCGTTGCCGAAGATGCCGTTGCGCCCGTGGACGTTCTTGAAGTAGTCGAACGTCTTCGCGGCGCCGAAGTGGGCGTCCACGGCGGCGGACTGCCGGTTGGAGTTGGCGCCGTTGCCCCACACGTTGTCGGCGTCGGTGAACGTGGTGCAGCTCGAGGTGCCGTTGTTCATGTCGCAGGTGCGGCCGTTGCCGTGCGACGGGTCGATCATCTGGTAGGTGCTGCCGGAGAGCGTCGTGTCGATGCTCACCGAGCCGGTGTAGATGCCCTGGCCGCTGCCGAGCACCGACTCGATCTCGTCGTACGAGCCGATGACCTTGCCGGTGGTGGCGTCGGTGACGACGTGCAGCTTCGACGGCGTCTGCTTGTCCGCCTTCCACCCGGTGGCGACGGTTTCCCAGGCCAGCCGGCCCTTGCCGCTCGTGGCGTCGACGAAGAGTTCGGGCGCGCCGACGGAGGTGAGGCTGCCGGTGAACGCCTTGCGTGCGCTGGCCTTGGCCGCCGCCGCGCCGACCTTTGCGGTGGTGCCCAGGGTGAGCGGGGCGGACAGGCCGACCGAGGTGCCGGCCATGGTGCCGTTCGGGGCGGTGTGGACGACGAAGTCACCGCCGTAGACCCGCAGGCCGTGGTAGGTGCGGGAGTATCGGGTGTGGGCCGCCCCGGAGGGGTCGACCTTGGTGCGGACGGCCTGGTACGCCTCCCCGCTGGCGCCCTGGACGGCACCGGGGTTGGCACGGAGCAGGCTGTCGGCCCGGGCCGCGGCGGCGGGCTCGGGGTTTGCGGCGCTAGGTGCTGCCGCGTGCGCCGTGGTGGTGACGCAGGCCAGCACGCTGCTGGTGAGCAGCGCTGCGCTGGCGGCGGCGACGGTTCTTTTCACGGGCCCTCCTGGAAGGAAGTTGTGACGGGGGTAGTCACTGATGTAGATATAGCTGAGACATCGAAGGGCGTGAAAGAGATCGGCGGTTTCCCGTCCGAGACACTGACCGAACGGATGAGGGAGGCGCGGTGGGTGGGAACCAGGTGGCCCCGTCGCGCGTCCGATCGGTATGAGAGCAGCCCCCGCCATGGCGGCCGCCGTCGCCGTCATCCTCACCCCGCTCGCCGGCTGCGCCCGTGCCGACACACCGGCGCCCGTCGGCCCGGTCGCCACGCCCGCCCCCGCGCCCGGCGTCAACGTGACGCTCGTGAAATCCGGTGGCATCGTCGGGCTCACCGACACCATCACCGTGCGGCCCGACGGGAGCTGGACCAGGACCGACCGGTCCGGCACCGCCCGCGACGGCCAACTCACCGAGGCCGAACTCGACCGGCTGCGGCAGCTCACCGCCGACCCCCGGCTGACCGCCGAGGCCGCCGTCACCGTGCCGGCGACCATGTGCGCCGACGCTTTCAACTACCGGCTCACCATCGGCTCGACCACGAGTTCGTACGTGGACTGCCCGCCGCAGGCCACCCCGCCGGCCGCCACCGCCGAGGTGGTCGGCCTGCTCACCCGCGCGACCGGCTAGAAGACGAAGTCCGGCGGCATGCCGGTGCCGCGCAGCTCCGGCGGCAGGTGCGCGACGTCGTTGACCGCGATCAGGTTCGGTGGGCCGCCGGCACTGAAGCGGATCACGGTCAACCCCGCGTTGTGCAGGCCCAGGCCGAGCCAACGCCGCTCCGGCGCGTCCAGGGCGTGCCGCACCAACCAGGCGATCAGGAAGCTGTGCGTCACCACCAGCTCGCGTACGTCACCCTCGGCCGGCACGGCCGCGAAACGCGCCACGGCCTCCGCCGTCCGGCGCGGCCCGTCGGCCCGCTCGGCCGCGTCGTAGCCGGCCAACATCCGGGCGTACGCCGCCGGCAGGCCGGCCGGATCCGTGTCGTGGGGCAGGTGGTCACCCACGCTGTCGGAGCAGTGCACGGGTACGCCGGGAAGCGCGGCGACGACCAACTCGGCGGTCTCCGCGGCCCGCAGCAGCGGCCCGTGGTGCACCGCGTCGATCCGCGCCCCGCTCAGCCGCTCGCCGAGGAGGGCCGCCTGCCGCCGGCCCCGCGCGGAGAGGCCGGTGTTCCCCTCCACCTCGGCCCCGTCCTGCTCGCCGTGTCGGGCCAGGAACAGCAGCCGGCTGGGCATCTGTCACCTCACCATGGATCGGGAGGGCCGACCCTAGTCGCCCCTCCCGATGCCCGCTGCCCCGCGGTCAGCCGTTCGCCCACTGCTCCCGCGGGTGCATCTGGCCGATCCGGATCCGGTTGCCGAACGGGTCGCGGATGCCGAAGTCGATCCCGTACGGCCGGTCGGTCGGCTCGTCGGTCACGTCCACGCCCTTGGCGACCAGATCCGCGTACGCCTTGTGCGCGTCGTCGGTGGTGAGGAACAGGAAGCCGCCGGCGGCGCCCTTGGTGAGCAGCTCCCGCACCTGCTCGGCGGTCTTCGGGTCCAGCGCCGGCGGGCCGGGCTTCTCCAGCAGGATCTCCCGCGCGGGGTCGCCCGGCACGTTCACCGTCAACCAGCGCATGAAGCCGAGATCCTGGTCGGTGTTCACCTCCATGCCCAGCTTGCCGACATAGAAGTCGAGCGCCTCGTCCTGGTCGAGCACGTAGATCTGGGAGCGGGAAATCGAAGTCATCGTCATGCCACGAACGCTAGAGCAAGCCCCTGACCTGCTGCTTATCCAAAACTGCTCGGTCTGGTCCAGGATTTCGCGAAGCAGCTCGGCACGTTCGCCGCGGCGGACCGGTGCCGCCGGAAGTCGCTCGGCGACTCGCCGACGACCTGCCGGAACGTCCGGCTGAACGTGCCGAGGCTGGCGAAGCCCACGGCGAGGCAGATGTCTGTGACGTCCCGGTCGGTCTCCAGCAGCATCGACATGGCCCGCTCGACCCGACGGCGTTGCAGGTAGCGGTGCGGGGTCTCGCCGAACGTGGCCCGGAAGGTCCGGATGAAGTGCGCCTGCGACACGTGCGCGATCCGGGCCAGCGCCGGAATGTCCAGCGGGTGCGCGTACGCCCGGTCCATCGCGTCCCGGGCCCGCAACATGGCCCGGTTCGACTCCTCCACCCCCCGACTCATGTAAGGAGGGGGCCCTTGTTAACGCATTCGGTATAGGAAGGGCCCCCGTTTAACACCCCGTCACCTCGCGCGCCCACGTCACGCCTCCCAGTTCTGCCCGGTGCCGTCGTCGCCGAGGACTGTCCGAGCGGCCGATTCGCCGACACCCCGATGCGCAGGAGGGTAACCGCATCATCACCGTCGATTGATCGACAGTCACGGGAGGAGCCCGGATGGACTCGCTGCGGAAGACCTCGCTGGTGGCGGGCGGAAGCTACGTGCTCACCTTCGTCTCGATACCGACCCTCACGCTGTACGCCCCGGTACGCGAAGCGGACTACCTCCTCGGCAGCGGGTCGGAGACCCCGGTCGCCCTCGGCGGCCTGCTCGAGACGATCGTCGCGCTCGCCTGTATCGGCACCGCCGTCGCGCTGTTCCCGGTGCTCAAACGGTACGGCGAGGCCCGGGCGCTGGGCTTCGTCGCCGCTCGGGTGCTGGAGGCCGCCGGCATCTTCGTCGGCGTCGCGAGCCTCCTCACGGTGGTGGCCCTGCGGCGGGCCGGAGCCGGCGCGGACGCGCTTGTCACCGGGCAGGCGCTGGTCGCGCTCTACGACTCGATGTTCCTGCTCAGCCAGAGCCTCATCCCGGCCGTGAACGCGTTGTTGCTGGGTTCCCTGCTGTACAAGTCGCGCCTGGTCCCGCGCATTCTTCCGCTGCTCGGACTCGCCGGGGCGCCCCTGCTCGTGGCCGCCGACCTCGGCGTCCTGTTCGACCTGTGGGACCGGCTGTCGCCGGTGACCGCGGTCGCGGCCCTGCCCATCGCGGTGTGGGAGTTCTCGCTCGGCGTCTATCTGCTCGTCAAGGGTCTCCGGCCCGCGCCGGTCACCGCAGGCGTCGCCGCCGACGACCGCGCCGCCCAGGACACGGCCGTCTGACCGTCGACGGCCATCGGCCGGGAACGCCTTGTGGAATTGGAGCCCCCGGCCGGGATCGAACCGGCGACATCTCGCTTACAAGGCGAGTGCTCTGGCCAGCTGAGCTACAGGGGCGCGTGTGACGGGCTCAGCATAGCGACTGGCCACCGGAAATCCCGCCCGGCAGTGCTCCCGACCACGGAAAACGTCACCTTCCCGACCGGGATCGGCCGATGGATCGTCGTCGAATCGCTTCGAAAACCGGGAGATTGATGCCTCGCCGTGCCTCGCTGACCGAAATGTCCGTCCCTGCTGTCCCACCCGCTGCTCCTCGCCTTGGCACAAACGCGAAAGCCGTTTACGGTGCAGTGACACGGACGACACTCCGGGCCGGCTCCGGCTGCCCGGGTGACGCGCCGTCGGGCCGGCACCCTGGGTGCCGGTCGCTCCTTCCACTCGGATCGTCCGGCACGTTCCTGCCGGTGAAAGGAAGCGCTCCATCATGGCTACGGTCACCTACGCGAAGGCGTCCCGGATCTATCCGGGCACCGAGCGCCCCGCCGTCAACCAGCTCGACCTCCAGATCGGTGACGGGGAATTCCTCGTCCTGGTCGGCCCGTCCGGCTGCGGAAAGTCCACCAGCCTGCGGATGCTCGCCGGTCTGGAGGACGTCGACGACGGCGCGATCTACATCGACGACCGGGACGTCACCCACCTCCCGCCGAAGGCCCGCGACATCGCGATGGTCTTCCAGAACTACGCCCTCTACCCGCACATGACGGTGTACGAGAACATGGCGTTCGCCCTGAAGCTG
Source organism: Micromonospora sp. WMMD1128 (assembly GCF_027497235.1). NCBI lineage: Bacteria > Bacillati > Actinomycetota > Actinomycetes > Micromonosporales > Micromonosporaceae > Micromonospora > Micromonospora sp. WMMD1128. The sequence goes on along the minus strand of NZ_CP114902.1, from coordinate 189,508 downwards.
CGCAAGACCTCGAAGGCGGAGATCGACCGGCGGGTCAAGGAGGCGGCCAACCTCCTCCAGTTGGAGGAGTTCCTCAGCCGCAAGCCGAAGGCACTCTCCGGCGGTCAGCGCCAGCGTGTCGCCATGGGCCGCGCGATCGTCCGCGAGCCGCAGGTCTTCCTCATGGACGAGCCGCTGTCGAACCTCGACGCCAAGCTCCGGGTGCAGACCCGTACGCAGATCGCCTCGCTCCAGGCGAAGCTCGGCGTCACCACGGTCTACGTCACCCACGACCAGGTCGAGGCCATGACCATGGGCCACCGGGTGGCGGTCATGCTTGACGGTGTGCTCCAGCAGGTGGACACGCCGCGGGCGCTCTACGACACCCCGGCCAACGTCTTCGTCGCCGGTTTCATGGGCTCCCCGGCCATGAACATCAAGACGGTGCCGCTGACCGAGCAGGGCGGCGCGTTCGCCGAGATGACCATTCCGCTGAGCCGCGAGCAGATCGCGGCGGCCCGCGCCGAGGGCGGCGACGGCAAGGTCACCGTCGGCTTCCGGCCGGAGGACTGCGACCTGGTCAGCCCGTCCGAGGGCGGCATGCCGGTCGTGGTCGAGCTGGTCGAGGACCTGGGCTCCGACGCCAACATCTACGGCCACGCCGCGCTCGAGGGCCACAACGAGCGGTTCGTGGTCCGCACCGACCGGCGCAGCATGCCGAACATGGGCGACACCGTGTTCGTCAAGCCGCGTGCCGGCCGCAACCACGTCTTCAACGCCGCCACCGGCAAGCGGATCTGACGTACGCGAAAAAAGGGGCGGTCCGTCACGGCGGACCGCCCCTTTTCGTCTGCGGTGTCAGGCTTCGGCGGCCCGGCGGCGGGCGACCTCGGCGAGGGTGACCGCGGCGGCGACGCTGGCGTTGAGCGACTCGACGTCGGAGACCATCGGGATGCTGACGGTCAGGTCGCAGGTCTCGCCGACCAGGCGGGACAGCCCGCGCCCCTCCGAGCCGACCACGACGACGAGCGGGCCGGCCGCGGCCTCCAGGTCGTAGAGGTCGGTCTGCCCGTCGGCGTCGAGGCCGACCACGACGAAGCCGGCCTCCTTGCACGCCTTGAGCGACCGGGTCAGGTTGGTGACCTGGGCGACCGGCACGCGCGCGGCCGCGCCGGCGCTGGTCCGCCAGGCGGTCGCGGTGATCCCGGCGGCACGTCGCTCGGGTACGAAGACACCCTGCGCGCCGAACGCGGCGGCCGACCGGATCACCGCGCCGAGGTTGCGCGGGTCGGTGACGCCGTCCAGCGCGACGAGCAGCGGGGCGGCCTGCTCCAGCGCGGCGGCGACCAGGTCGTCGAACGGCTCGTAGGCGAACGGCGGCACCTGGAGGCCGACGCCCTGGTGCAGCACCCCACCGGTCATCCGGTCCAGCTCGGCGCGGCCGACCTCGAGGATCGCGATGCCCCGGTCGGCGGCGGTGCGGACGATCTCCTTGACCCGGTCGTCGACGTCGATGCCCTGCGCGGTGTAGAGCGCGGTCGCCGGCACCTGGGTGCGCAGCGACTCCAGCACCGGGTTGCGCCCGACGAGCAACTCCGGGCTGTCCTTCGCCGGGTTCGACTTGCGGCCCGGGGCGACCCGGGGCCCACCGGACCGACCGGCGGGCTTCCCGCCGCCGCTGCGGCCCTTGACGGTGGGTACGCCCCGACCGCCGCCCTTGCCCCAGGTGGTGTCCTTGCTGCCGGGTTGGCCGATCTTGGGCGCGCGCCCTTCCTCGGCGGCGGCACGGCGCTCCTTGTCCTGCTTCCAGGCGGTGCGCTGGGGCAGCTTCTCGGTGCCGGAGTAGGCCTTGTGCCAGGGCCGCTCGTCGGCCGGCAGGGTGCGACCCCGGCCGGCGAGGGCGTCCTTGTTCTTGCCACCGGTGCCCTTCGGGGCGCCTGCCTTCGGCGTCAGTCGCCGGCCACGGCGCTGTGAGTTGCCGGCCATCAGTCCTGCTCTCCAATAGTCCAACGCGGGCCCTGGGGGGTGTCCTCGACCGCCACGCCGGCCTGCTTGAGCTGGTCGCGGACGGCGTCGGCGGCGGCCCAGTCCTTGCGGTCGCGGGCCTGGGCGCGCTGTTCCAGGGCCAGCGCGACAAGCGAGTCCACCACACCGCGCAGGTCACCCGCGCGGTCGCCGCCGGTCCAGGCCGGATCCAGGGGGTCGACGCCGAGGATATCCAGCATCGCCCGGGTGGCGGCCAGCGTGGTGCGGACGGTCACATCGTCGCCGCCACTCAACGCCGTGTTGCCGTCCCGGACCACCTCGTGCAGCACGGCGAGCGCCGCCGAGGTGTTGAGGTCGTCGTCCATCGCCACCACGAAACCCGCCGGCAGCCCACCGGGTCGGCCCGCGCCGACCCGTTCGGCCGCCCGCTGCACGAAACCTTCGATCCGCCGGTACGCGACCGCGGCCTCCCGCAGCGCGTCCTCGGAGTAGTCGATGCGGGACCGGTAGTGCGCGGCGGCGTAGTAGTAGCGCAGCTCCACCGGGCGCACCCCGAGCGACGCCACGTAGTCGAGGTCGAGCGTGTTGCCGAGCGACTTGCCCATCTTGGTGCCGCCGATGCCGAGCAGACCGTGGTGCACCCAGTAGCGGGCGAACGGCAGGTCGGCGGCCTGCGACTGGGCGATCTCGTTCTCGTGGTGCGGGAACGTGAGGTCGAGCCCGCCGCCGTGGATGTCGAACTCGGCGCCCAGGTAGCGCCAGCACATCGCCGAGCACTCGATGTGCCAGCCGGGCCGGCCGCGACCCCACGGGGACGGCCAGGCGGCGTCGGCCGGTTCGCCCGGCTTGACGCCCTTCCAGAGCGCGAAGTCACGCGGGTCCCGCTTGCCCCGGTCGGGGGCGTCCCCGGCGGGCTGCATGTCCGCCGGGGACTGCCCGGACAGCGAGCCGTACGCCGGCCAGGAGGCCACGTCGAAGTAGACGTCGCCGGAGCCGTCGGTGGCCGGGTAGGCGTGCCCGGTGTCGATCAGGCGGGCGATCAGCTCGTGCATCTCCGGGATGTGCCCGGTGGCCCGCGGCTCGTACGTCGGCGGGAGCACGTTCAGCGCCCGGTAGGAGGCGGTGAGGATCTGCTCGTTCGCGTACGCGATGGACCAGAACGGCCGGTCCTGCTCCATGGCCTTGGCCAGGACCTTGTCGTCGATGTCGGTCACGTTGCGGATGAAGGTGACCTCGAAACCCGTGCTCAGCAGCCAGCGACGCAGCACGTCGTAGTTGACGCCGGAGCGAAGGTGGCCGATGTGCGGAGGCGCCTGGAGCGTGAGACCACACAGGTAGACCCCCACCTTGCCGGCTTCCCGCGGGACGAAGTCCCGCACCGATCGGGTGGCGGTGTCATACAGGCGTAGCGTCACCTCACAAGGGTAGCCGTCCGCACATTTCCCGGTTGGCCGGAGCCGGGTCGTACGCTGCGTGCTGTGGACGCGCAGGCACGCCCGGGAGAGACCGCACAGACCCTGGACCGGGGTCTGCGGCTGCTGCACCTCGTCGCGGACGCACCGGGCGGGCTGACCGTCACCGAGGCGGCGCACCGGCTGGGCATCGGGCGGGCGGCGGTCTACCGGCTGGTCGGCGCGCTGACCGGGCACGGCATGCTCCGGCGCGACGGCGCGGGCCGGCTCCGGCTGGGTGTCGGCGTGCTGCACCTGGCTCGACGCGCCCAGCCTCTGCTCGCCGAGGGGGCGTTGCCCGCGCTGCGCCGGCTCGCCGAGCGGACCGGAGCCACCGCGCACCTGACCGTGGTCGAGGGCGGCGAAGGGGTCGCGCTGGCCGTGGTCGAGCCGAGCTGGACCGCGTTCCACGTGGCGTACCGGACCGGCTCCCGGCACCCGCTGGAGCGGGGCGCGGCAGGTCGGGCGGTGCTGGCCGGCCGGGCCGGCGACCCCGGGCCGGTCAGCACCAGTGGGGAGCTCCAGTCCGGGGCGTACGGGGTGGCCGCGCCGGTGCTGGGGGTGCCCGGGCTGGAGGGCAGCGTCGGCGTGGTGTCGCTGACCCCGCTGGACGTGACCGAGGTCGGCGCCCAGGTCACGGCCGCCGCCGAGGCGGTCGCCGCCGCCCTCTCCTGACCTCGCCCGCGGAGGCGCGAGAGTCATTTGCTGCCCGCCGCCCAGCCACCACGGCCGCGAGGTCCCGCTCCCACACTCGGGCACTTCAGCACTCCAGCACTTCAGCACTCCAGTACTCCAGCACTCGGGCACTTCCGCACTCGGGTACTCGGGCGCCAGCTCGGTGAAGTGGCGCTATCGGGGCCGGGTGGATACCGCCACCTCGGCGAGATGGAGTTGATCATCTCGATGCACCCCGTTCGGCAGGCTTTGCGTCAGGCCGCCCCGATCCATCCGAGCCAGTGCCCCCCCGCACCCATCCAACCCGACCGACCCAACCAACCCGACCGACCCGACCGACCCGACCGATCCGACGGGTCCGGCACCACATCGGCGAAGTGGCGGCATCCGCACGGTCGGATGGCCCCACCTCGGCGAAATGGAGTTGATCATCGCCGTCGCCCTGCTCCGGCCAGGCCGTGCCGGCCGCGCAGCGCCGTGCCGAGCCGAGCCGAGCCGAGCCGAGCCGAGCCGAGCCGAGCAGTGGAGTGCAGTGCAGTGCCGAGCAGTGCAGTGCCTTGCAGTGCAGTGCAGTGCCTTGCAGTGCAGTGCAGTGCAAGGCAGTGCCGCGCCGGGCAGTGCCCGCATTGCCATGCCGGGCAGCGCCGGGCAGCGCCGGGCAGCGCCGGGCAGCGCCGGGCAGCGCCGGGCAGCGCCGGGCAGCGCCGGGCAGCGCCGGGCAGCGAACCACCCGAGCACGCGAGGCGACGCCACGTTTGCTCGCTCACACGCCCGTGTCCTCCTCCGTAGGTCATCCGGCTCACGGGACGACCTGCGGACCGACCACCACCCGCCAGCTCGGCGAAGTGGCGCTGTCGAAAGCAGCCCGATCACGCCACCTCGGCGAAATGGAGTCGATCTTCCAATGACGACGCGGGCGGGGCGCGGAGCCCTAGCACATTCAGCGGCCGGTTGGTGGGTTGTCCACAGGGGCGGCGACCGAGGCGAGGCGCGTTTGTCCACAGGGGTGTCGGTGGGTGCCGGCCCGCCCTCACGCTTGTCGCATGCCACCTCATCCACATAGACCGCCGCAGTTGGCATGGCAGGTCTTCCGAGGCTCGGACGCGGTCCGGCGCGGGCTGCTGTCCCGCCACCATCTCCGGGGCGCGTCCTGGGTCCGGCTCCGGCAGGACGTCTACGCCGATGCCCGCCTGGACCGCGACCACGCCCTGGCCTGCCGGGCCGTCCTGCTCCGCATGCCGCCCGGCACCCTGATCGCCGGCCCGTCGGCGGCCTACCTGCACGGCGTCGAACATGCCGCCGATTTCACTGACGACGTGCACGTCCTCCTGCCGGCCATGGTCCGGGCCGATTCTCATCCGGGCGTCCGGGTGCACCACGCCCCGATGATCAGCACATGCAGCGGCCTGTTGGTCCCCGCCGGCGCCGCGCCAACCGGTCGCGGCCTGCCCCGTGACCGGCCACCGGACCCGACCATGCCACCGATCCAGGCCACGCCACCGGACCGAAACAGGCCCACGGACCGGATCAGGCGACAAAACCAGAGCGGACCACCAGACCGAACCAAGCCACCAAACCAGAGCGGACCACCAGACCGAACCAAGCCGCCAGACCCGAACGGTCCCCCGCCCCGCACCGCGCCCGCGGTCTGCGCCTGGGAGACGGCGGTCTGGGCCGACCCCGTGCGGGCGGTCGGCATCATCGACGGGCTGTTGCGGCTCGGCGCGGTCAGTCAGTCCGGGTTGGCCACCGAGGCGGCCCGGAACACGGGCCGGCCGGGTGGCCGCCGGGCGTCCTGGGTGTTCAGCCTGACCGACGGGTGCGCCCAGTCGCCACCCGAGTCTCATCTGCGGGTGCGCCTGATGTTCGCCGGCCTGCCGCAGCCGGTGGCGCAGCATCCGGTGCGCGTGTCGACAGGCGTCGTCCTGCATCCCGATCTGGCCTGGCCGGAGTTCCGGGTGGCCGTGGAGTACAACGGTAGGTGGCACCTCGATGCCGACCGGATGCACCGGGACCGCCGCCGACTCAACCAGCTCGTCGAGGCCGGTTGGCTGGTGCTGCACGTGACCGGCCGCCGCCTGCGTAGCGAGTTTCCGCCCCTGGTCCGTGAGATTCGCGCCGCCCTCGTGGCTCGGGGTTGGCGTCCGTGACGGGTGTGATGGACCGGGCCCGTCCGCTGTCGCCGGGAGCTGCGGGCGGCTGCACAAACTTCACGCCGGGCGGCCACCGGTGGAGGGCCATCGTGCGCGTTCGGCGGCACGGCACGGAGGAGCCCGGGCGGCCAGCGCCGCCCGGGCTCCTCCGTACCCGATTGCTGTTACGGCCGCGCGTTGGGCTTCAGCGGGGTCTTCACCGCGGCGTAGGCGTCGACGATGCCGTAGCCGTAGAAGCCGTTGAAGTTCAGCGATCCCGCGCAGTACGCGTCGAACTCGGCGCTGCGGCCCTCGTTGGTGTAGGTCTGCAGCCGCGGCTCCGGGCAGGCGTGCTCGGCCGCCGTCCGGTAGAGGTGCTGTTCGACCTGGTCCGGCGCCATGCCGAAGCCGTCCCGGCCCTGCTTCTTGCCGAACCGGCTGACGATCAGCGCGGCCACGCCCGCGGCGTGCGGCGACGCCATCGAGGTGCCCTGGAGGTAGGTGTAGTAGCCACACTCGCCCTTGGCGGTGCACTGCTTGAACACCGACTCCTCGAAGCCGGCCACGATGTTGCCGTTCTCGTCGACCGACCCCTCCTCCTGCAGCACCTTCTTCGGGTACGTGGAGAGGATCATGTTGGCGTCGGTGAGGTAGCTGTCGGTGCCGAAGCCGTCCCGGAACCAGCCGCCCGGGGCCGCCACCGCGGTCTGCTCGGTGCCGTAGTTCGAGTAGTCGGACTTCTTACCGGACGGGCCGACCGCCGACACGCTGATCACGTGCGGGCCCTCGGTGGGCAGGTCCCAGCAGCTCGCGTTGTCGATCGGCCGCGGGTACGGGTCGGAGCCGTAGTCCGGGCTGCTCACGTCGGTGCGGGGGGCGCCCAGGTCCTCGTGGTTGTTGCCGAGCGCGCCGACGAGCGTGACGCCCTTGCGGTGGGCGAAGGTCAGCGCCCGCTTCATGGCCTCGATGATGGTCCGCTGCTCGGCCTGCGCCTCCGGCGAGTCGGCCGGGTTGGCGGCGCAGTTGTAGAGCCACGGGTCGACGTAGAAGGACATGTTGACCACGTCCAGCCCGGAACGGCCGGCGTGGACCAGCGCGTTGACCACCGGGTTGAGGAAGAAGTAGCCGCTGTCCTGGCCACCCTTCAGCTCGACCAGGGAGACCTTCGGGGCCACGCCGGAGAGGCCGAAGCCGTTGGCGGCGGCGCCGATGGTGCCGGCCACGTGCGTGCCGTGCCCGCCGTCGTCGGTGCCGACCGGGTCGAGGCAGCTCGCCACCTCGCACGGTCCGTCGACGTCGGGCATGTCCGGCGCGAAGTTGCGCGACAGCGCCCAGTTGAAGTTGGGTGCCAGGTCGGGCTGGCTGGCGTCGAGGCCGGTGTCCAGGACGCCGACGGTCACCCGGCGGTCACCGGGCTCGATCTTGCGGGCCTTGTCGGCCTGGATCATGTCCAGACCCCAAAGCTTGTCGTCGAGCGGGTCCATCTTCTTGGCCTTGCCCTTGGCGGCCTTGCCCTTGCGCGCGCCGGGGGTCGTCAGGTGTTCCTGCTCGACCCGGTCCAGCTTCGGCTTACGGCCGATCGCCTTCTCCTCGGCGGCGCCGAGCAGCGCGCCGGCGGCGGTGGCCCGGCTCGCGAAGTCAGCCCGGTCGCTGGTGACCTGGAAGAGACCGACGTCGTCGGTGCGGGAGACGACCGTGCCGCCGGCCGCCTTGATCGCGGCAATCGCGGCGTCGGTGGACACACCGCTCTCCGCCAGCACGGTGAAGGTCCGGGTGCTGGACGGCGCGGCGGTCGCCGGGACACCCAGGCCGGTCACCGTGAGTGCCAGCGAGGCCGCGACCGCGACCGCGCCGGCGGTGAAGCGCTTGCTCACCACATCAGATCCTCTCGTTGAGGGACGTGGCAGTCATCCCACAACATGGACGCGGGTTTCGCCAGATGCACGTCCGTAATAGTCCGCAATCAGGCATTCGCGCTCGTCAACGCAGTCACCACGTCGGGCAGGTCGACCGACGTGGACACCTCGGCGTCCGGTGCCCCGGTCCCCCTCAGGAAGAGCGTGCGACACGTCGGGCCGCTACCGCTCGCCGGCCAGCGCGGGCTCGGCCGTGACCGGTGCCGCCGTCCCGGGGCCGGCCCGCAGCTCGTCCACCCGCACCAGGGCGACGCCGCCGACGATGAGTACGCCGCCGACCAACTGGATCGCGCTCGGCAGCTCGTTCAGCACCAGCCAGGCGATCAGCACCGCGAACATCACCTCGGTCAGCCCCACGAAGGAGGCGAGGCGGGCACCGAGCAGCCGCGCCGCGGCGACCCCGGTCAGGTACGCGACCACGGCGGCGATCAGCGACAGCCCGGCGATCGGCACCAGCCAGCTCATCCGGTGCCCAGCGAAGCTGACCTCGGCGGTGCCGGCGGCCAGCGGGAGGATCCCGACCGCGCCGAGCAGCAGCAGCGCCACCGCGCCGACGGCCATGCCGCCGCTCGCCATCACCACCGAGGGCAGGTCGGCGTCGATGCGACCGGCGATGACGAAGTATCCGGCCAGCCCGATCCCGGCGCCGAGCCCCCAGAGCACGCCCACCGGGTCGAGGCGGCCGGCGCCGGTGAGGTCGAGGACCAGCACCAGCCCGGCCAGGGCGGTGAGCGATCCGGCCACGGTCAGCAGCCGGGGACGCTGCCCGTGGACCAGCCACATCCACCCGACCACGAGCACGATGCCGAGGTATTCCAGCAGGAGCGCCACACCGACCGGGAGGTAGCGGACCGCGTTGAAGAAGCACGCCTGGGCCATGGCCACGCCGAGCAGCCCGAACAGCACCACGGTCAACCCGGTTCGGCGTAGCACCGGCCACCGGCCGCGCAGCGCCAGCAGGGCGGGCACGGCCAGCACCAGCGCGGCGATGCCGACCCGGGCGATCACCACGGCCACCGCCGACCACTCGCCGGTGACCAGCGGGCGGGCGAACGTGCCCGAGGTGGCGAACGTGACCGCGGAGAGCAGGGCCAGGCCGAGCCCGGCACCGGACCGTTCACGCATCGGCAGCTCCTGGTCATGAGTGAAAAGCGCTACGCTGATGACGCTAGGGGTGGTCCACGACAGGAGTCAAGTTGCTTTTTGCTCATGACACCGAATGCGGGTTGGCCGCCGCCGCCGCGCTTGTGAACACCACCGGCCCGGGCCGGGAGGGCCTGCCCGACGTGGCCGCGCTCGACGAGTTCTTCACCGCGCACGGGTGGAGCGGCCGGCACGAGCACACCGACGCCGAGCTGCGCCAGGTCCGCGCGCTACGACCCCGGCTGCGCCGGATCTGGTACGCCGACACCGACGAGGTGGTGGAGATCGTCAACCTGCTGCTCCGCGAGTCCCGCGCCCTGCCGCAGCTCATCCGGCACGACGGCGAGCCGTACCATCTGCACGCCGTGCCCCGCGACGCGCCGCTGGCGACCCGGATGGCGGTCGAGGCCGCGATGGCCCTGGCCGACCTGGTTCGGGCGGGCGAGCTGAGCCGGCTGCGCCGGTGCGACCACCCCGACTGCGACAACGTGCTCGTCGACCTGTCGAAGAACAGGTCCCGCCGGTTCTGCGACGCCGGCTGCGGCAACCGGGCCGCGGTCAGCGCCTACCGGGCGCGCAAGGCGTCCCACTCCTGACGCGCCCCGGGCCAGTCCTCCCGGCGCAGCTCGTACTCCACCTCGCCGTGCTCCGTACCCGGAATCGGATCGTCGAACGTCAGGTGGAACGTGCGGACGTAGCGCAACCCCGCGCGGGCCAGCACCGCGCGGGACCGGTCGTTGACCGCCATCGTCTGCGCCCACACCCGGCGGAGGCCGACCGTGTCGAACCCGTGCCGCACCAGCGCCCGCGCGCCCTCGGTGGCCAGCCCGTGCCCCCACGCGGCGCGGCGCAGCCGGTAACCCAGCTCCCCCTCGCCGCCGTCGTCGGACGGGTCGAGCGCCAACCAGCCGAGGAACTCACCGGTGAACCGGTCGAGCGCGGCCCAGCGGCCGAGGCCGGGACGACTGTCGTACTGCGCCAGCAGCCGGGGCAGCACCTCGTCGCGAATCGTCGCGGCCGGTGTCGGCACGCCGTTGGTCAGGAACCGCATGACCTCCGGATCCGCGTCCAGCGCGACCAGCCGGTCCACGTCGTCCACGGTGAACCGCCGCAGCGTCAGCCGCGCGGTCTCCAGCAGCACCCCGTCGTCACCCACGGCCGGATCATCCCGCCACCCCCGGCAGCCGAGCGAGGCATTTACCGCCGCGGCGGCGCGGCGACGAAAACCCGCCAGGGGTACGGGTCGAAGGTGAGCACCGGTCCGGCCGGGTCCTTGCTGTCCCGCACCCCGACCGCGCCCGGAAGGTTCAATGCGACCTCAACACACTGATCATTGGAACCACTCCGGCGACTCTTACGCCAGCAGGCCAGGCTCAACTCCATGACTCCGCCAATTCCCTCAAGCGTTCCAGCGACTCCGGTGGCGGCAGCGCCACGGCGAGGGTAGCTTCCCAGGTCCGCTGCAATCGCATCAGATCAGAGGGCCGATCCAGCTCCTGCCCGCCCACCTGGCCCCCGAGAAATGCCAGCTCGCTGCCGTTGGAGATGCTGGCAAGAATGAAGGGCCCGTTCAAACCCGGGTACTCCTCGGCCGTTTTGGGCACGAGCTGCACCCGGACGTGCGGATGCTCGGATGTGATACGGGCGAGGTGTAGCGCCTGATCGCTCATCACCTTGCGTCCACCGACCCGCCGAAGCAGCACGGCCTCATCGACCACAGCCATGAGTCGGGGCGGACGCACGCCATAGAGCACTTGCTGACTGTCCATCCGGTCGCTGAGCCGGCGCTCCACTTCGTCCGGATCGAGCAAGGGGTCGGACTCGAACACCGCACGAGCGTATGCCTCGGTCTGAAGCAGCCCCGGGACATGCAGGGGGTCGAACCACCGCATGGCCCACGACTCCGCCAGAATCGCCCGCCATCCACGCAGCCAGGGCTGGGCGCGGTCCAGGCTGACCAGCCCGGTGAGCATGCGACCGAAGAGACCGCCGGTGTCGAGCGCCTGGTCGACCAGCTCCACGTACTTCGCGGTGGGCGGCTGGTGACCCAGCTCCACCGCGCTGACCATAGACGCCGAGTAGTTGACCGCCTTGGCCAGCTCCTCCTGACTCCAGCCACGTCGGACCCGGGCCCGGCGCAGCTCGGCGACCAGGAAGGCCGCCGCCGTCATCTGCCCGTCCGCCATCCAGCCGCCCTCCAGCGCCGCGCTGATCGACTCCGACGCCACGCCAGCGGCTGGGCGACCCGCCGCAGCATGCCTCGCGCAGCGCGCACAAAGTCTTCCGAGCGTAGTCGCCCTGTCAGCAGACTGTGAAGGCGACGCCCGTGCTCAATTCCCCCGAGCAGGGCGTCGCGGTGGGACCGCCCGCTCCCCCGGCCGGGCGGTCCCACCACGGCCGGGGGCGGCGATGTCACCACCGACTCAGCTCGAAAGGGACCGCGCATGCCCACGTCCGACCTGCCGCACCTGCCCCTGCGCCCGCTCTGGCTGTGCCGCTCCTGCGGCACGCCCTGGCCGTGCGCCACCGCACGCCTCACCCTGGTCGTCGAGTACGCCGCCGACCCGGTCGGGCTCAGCGTGTATCTCTGCGGCGTGCTCTACGAGGCGACCGCCGACCTGCACCGGGTGCACCCGGACGACCGGCTCGACCCGGCCGTCCTGTTCCACCGCTTCCTCGGCTGGGCCCGCCGTCGGGCGATGCCCTGATCAGGGGTGGGTCATCCGGAGCAGGTCCAGCGCCTCGTCGAGCTGGGTCTCGGTGAGCTTGCCCGAGTCGACGTGGCCGCGCGAGATCACCACCTCGCGGATGGAGACCTGCTTGGCCAGCGCCTCCTTGGCGATCGAGGCGGCCTCGTCGTACCCGAGGTGGCGGTTGAGCGGGGTGACGATCGACGGCGACCCTTCCGCGTACGCCAGGCAGACCTCGGCGTCCGCGACCAGGCCGGCCACCAGGCGCTCCGCGAAGAGTCGACTCGACGCGGCGATCAGCTTGATCGACTCCAGGAGGTTCCGGCCCATCACCGGGAGCATCACGTTCAGCTCGAAGTCGCCCTGCGAACCGGCGAACGCCACCGCCGCGTCGTTGCCGACCACCTGGGCGCAGACCTGGCGCATCGCCTCGGCCACCACCGGGTTGACCTTGCCGGGCATGATCGACGATCCGGGTTGGAGATCGGGGATGCGCAGCTCACGCAGACCGGCGCGAGGGCCGGACCCCATCCAGCGTACGTCGTTGGCGATCTTGTAGAGGCTGACCGCGACGGTGCGGAGCTGGCCCGACGTCTCCACCAGGGCGTCCCGGGCGCCCTGCGCCTCGAAGTGGTTGCGCGCCTCGGACAGCGGCAGGCCGGTCGAGTCCCGCAGGCGCCCGATCACCTTGCCCGCGAAACCCAGCGGGGTGTTGATGCCGGTGCCCACGGCGGTGCCGCCGAGCGGCAGCTCGGCCAGCCGGGGCAGCGCCATCTCCAGCCGCTCGACGCCGTAGCGGACCTGTGCGGCGTACCCACCGAACTCCTGCCCCAGGGTGACCGGGGTGGCGTCCATCAGGTGGGTACGGCCGGCCTTGACCACGGTCTCGAACTCGGCCGCCTTCGCCTCCAACGCCATGGCGAGCTGGGTCAACGAGGGAAGCAGATCCTCCACCACGAACTGGGTGGCGGCCAGGTGGATCGAGGTGGGGAACACGTCGTTGCTGGACTGCGACGCGTTGACGTGGTCGTTCGGGTGGACGTCCCGGCCCAGCTCGCGGCTCGCCAGCGACGCGATCACCTCGTTCGTGTTCATGTTGGACGAGGTGCCGGAACCGGTCTGGAACACGTCCACCGGGAACTGGTCGTCGTAACCGCCGGCGACCACATGGGCGGCGGCGGTGGCGATGGCCTCGGCCACGTCCGCGTCGATCACCCCCAGCTCGCCGTTGACCTGGGCAGCCGCGCCCTTGATCTGCGCCAGCGCCTTGATCTGGGCCGGTTCGAGCCCGCGCCCCGAGATCGGGAAGTTCTGCACCGCGCGCTGCGTCTGTGCCCGCCACAGCGCCTCGGCGGGCACCTCCACCTCGCCCATCGAGTCGCGTTCGATCCGGTAACCGGTCGCCTCTGGAGTCGTCACCCGTACCATCCTGCCCCGCCACCCGCCGACGTGCAGGGAAAGCGGGCCGCCCTCAACCCAGCTCGGCCAGCAACTCCTCGGTCGCCCGCCGGTCCGGCGACTCGACCTGGCGGAACAGCACAAGCGCCCGGGCGGCGTACCGGCGGGCCTGCGCCGGGTCGGTGTCGCGCAGGCAGCGGGCCAGCCCGTCGAGGGCCCGCCCCTGCTCGTAGCGGAGGCCGAGCCGGGTGGCGTCGGTCATCACCCGCCGGTGCAGGTCGAGCGCGGTGTCCACGTCACCGAGCGCGCGCAGGGCGCGCGCCAGCAGGTTGCGGGACGCGCACTGCCCGACCCGGTCGCCGGCGTCGGTCATCGCCAGCAGCGCGGCGCGGTGCCGGGCCTCGGCCTCGGCCGGACGCCCCGCCTCCTGCTCCATCAGGCCGATCTCGTTGAGGATCTCCCCCTCGCCGAACCGGTTGGCGCTGGACCGCTTGACCCGCAGCGCCGCCCGGAGCAGCCGGCGGGCCGGCCCCAGGTCGCCCATGCGGTGCCGGATCATGCCGAGGTGGCCGATCGCGTTCCCGGTGTGCCGGAACTCACCGCCCTCCCGGGCCAGCAGGACGTGCTGGCGGGCCGCCCGGAGGGCCAGGTCGTACCGGCCCCGGAAGAGCAGCACGATCGAGAGCATGTTGAACAGGGTCGCCATCAGCCCGGCGTCCTCCGGGTAGCGGGCGGTCCGGTGGGCCTCGTCCAAGCACTCCAGGCAGCGTTCGTACTCGTCGCCGCCGAAACACGCGGCGGCGAGGTTGCCGAGCGCCTGCACCCGTTCCTGACGCAGGCCGAGCCGGCGGTAGCGGTCGACGACCGCCTCCATCAGCCGGACCGACTCGGCGTAACGGCCGAGCCGGAACTTCGCCGAGGCGAGGTAGTTCATGGTGATGGCCACCGCCTCGTCGTTGCCCGACACGGTCGCCGCCCGGAGGGCCACGTCGTGCGTCTCGACCAGCTCGTCGAGGTGGCCACCGACGAAGTTGGACCACCAGAACGCCCGGGTGAGCTGCCAGCAGTGGTCGAGCAGGCCCTCCGACTCGGCGAGGCGAACCAACGCGGTGAGCGTGGCCCGGTTCTCGTCGAACCAGGACAGGCCCCGCCGTTCCTGGGTGAGCACCAGGTCGGGACGACGCGGCGGTGGGAGCACGACGTTCGCCATGCCGCTCGGCTTGGCCTCGGCGAGGATCGCGAGAGCTGCCGCCACCTGAAGGTGGTATTCGATCAGCCGGTCGACACCGGCCCGTCGTTCCTCCGCATGCTCGGACTCGGCCAACAGCCGGCGGGCGTACTCCCGCAGCAGGTCGTGGAGGCGGTAACGGCCCGGCTCCACCTCCTCGGCCAGATGCGCGTCGACAAGCTCGTCGAGCAGGTCCTGTGTCTCGGGCAGCGGCAGCTCGATGAGCGCTGCCGCCACCCGGTTGTCGAACCGCACCCCCGGGTGCAGCCCGAGCAGCCGGAACAACCGCCGGGCCGGCGCCGAGACCTGGGCGTACGACAGGGCGAAGGCATGACCCACCGAACGCTCGCCGGCCGCCAGCTCGGCCAGCGGATCCTGTGCCTCGGTCAGCCGCTGCGCCAGGTCGGCGACCCGCCAGAGCGGACGGTGCGCCAGGCGGGCGCCGGCCAGCCGGATGGCGAGTGGCAGGTAGCCGCACCGCCTGACCACCTCGGCCGCCGCCGCCGGCTCCGCGCCGATCCGGTCGACGCCGACCACCCGGCCGAGCAGTTCCAGCGCCTCGTCCGGGTCCAGGACTGGCAGCGAGTGGGGACGCCCGTCGTCGAGACCGACCAGCCGGCGGCGGCTCGTCACCAGCACCAGATTGTCCGGGCCGCTGGGCAGCAACGCGGCGGCCTGGCGGGCGCTCGCCGCATTGTCGAGCACCACCGCGGCCCGCCGGTCGGCGAGTTCGGAGCGCCACATGGCCAGCCGGTCCTCCGGGTCGACCGGCACCCGCTCGGGGGGCACCCCGAGCTGCCGGAGCAACGTCCCGGCCGCGGCGGCGGCGGTCAACGGGGTGCGCTCGCTGTAACCGTGCAGGTCGATGAAGAGCTGCGCGTCCGGGAACTGCTCCCGCACGGCGGTCGCGACCTGCACGGCGAGGGTGGTCTTACCGCTCCCGGCCATCCCGTCGATCAGGTGCAGGCGGGCGCCCTCGGCCACGATCTCCTTCACCAGCCGGGCCATGGTCTGCTGCCGCCCGGTGAAGTCGCTGATGGCCCGGGGCAGGGCGCGCACCGGAACGGCCCGGGGCGCGACCGCCGGCCCGCTCCCGGCGTCGTCACCGGCCAGCAGCCGCTGGTGCAGCGCCTGGAGCGCCGAGCCGGGTTCGATGCCCAACTCCTCGGCGTAGATCCGTCGCCCCTCCCGGTAGACGGCGAGCGCGTCCGCCTGCCGGCCCAGCGCGGACAGCGCCTGCATCAACTGCCCGCGCAGCCGTTCCCGCAGCGGGTGTCGCTCGACGTTCTCGGCCAGCTCGTCGACCAGGTCGGCCGCCCGGCGCAGCCGCAGCTCGACGTCGACGCACTCCTCCAGGATCGCGAGCCGCTGCTCGTCGAGCGTCTGCGCCCGCCGCCGTACGCTCCGGGCGGGAATGCCGGCCAGCGCGGGGCCGCGCCACAGCGCCAGCGCGGCCCGGTAGTGCTCACGCGCCTCGGTCGCCCGACCGGCGCTCACCGCCGCGCGGGCGGTCTCCACGATGCGGGCGAACACCTCGGCGTCCAGATCGTCCGGCCCGACCCGGATCCCGTAACCAGCGGGGTCGGTGACGATGGTGTCGGCGGGCAGGCCCAGCACCACGAACCGGTGCCGCAGTCGCGACACGCAGATCTGGAGCTGGGCGCGGGCGGTGGCCGGCGGGCGTTCCTCCCAGATGGCGTCGACAAGCTCCTCGGTCGGCACCACCCGACCGGCGCGCAACAGCAGCATGGCGAGCACGATCCGGTCCCGACCTGCGGTGACGGTGGCTTCGCCGCCGCCCACCCGCAGCGGGCCCAGGATCCCGAACCGCATCTGCGACCCCCGTACGCCCGGTTGCACCTTCCAGCAGCGTAGCCCGACGATCACCGAACGCCGCGTGGAGGCGATAGTGATGTGATAGCGGATCGACAGCGCCTGCGCCCAGACTCAATCCGGTTGTCGGTGACGGCATCCGACGGGGGCGGTGCGCCTGCCCGGCCGCGAGGCTGGTCAGGCGCACCGATGTCGATGCACGGCGGACGCGCCGAGGGGCGCGCGGGCCTGGCCCGGGCGCCCCTCGCGTACGGCGGCGAAGTCAGCGGCGGCCGACGGTGAGCACCGGCTTGGTGACCTCGGCGAAGAAGTGACCAGGAGTTTCAATAGCCCCGTAGCGGGCGTCGGCTCCACTCGCTGGCCAGGATGGCGTAGACGAGCTGGTCGGCCCACTCCCCATTGAACACGTAGCTTTCGACGTGGTGCGCCTCCTGACGCATGCCGAGCCGGGCCATCAGGCGGGCAGACGCAGCATTGCGGCCGTGACACCGGGCGTAGATCCGGTGCAATCCGAACTCGGTGAACCCCCAATGCAGCAATGCCGCAGCGGCTTCCGTAGCCAGTCCGCGACCCCCATGATCCGGATGGAAGACGTACCCGAGTTCAGCCGTGCGGTCGGTCTGGCTGCCCCAGACCAGCTCCACCGTCCCGATGACCCCGGCGTCGGTGGATACGGCCAACGTCAAGCAATCGCCCTCAGCCCGTAGCGCGTCCTCACCCGCCATGGCGATCACCGACGATCGCGACTCCTCGCGAGTACGCGGCTCGCCGAGCATCCAGCGGAAGACGTCCGGTCGGCGCTGCCACGAATACACATCATCGAGATCATTCAGCGTGACCGGGCGCAAGGTGAGCCGCGCAGTACGAATCGGGTACGTCGGTCGGAACATCCAGCGATATTAGAAAGTCTGCGTGGCGGACTGCCCTGTCAGGGTCGAGAACCGATCCGAAGGACACTCTTAGGACTCATCACATCGGCGAAGAAGTCGTTGCCCTTGTCGTCCACGATGATGAAGGCGGGGAAGTCCTCCACCTCGATCTTCCAGACCGCCTCCATGCCCAGCTCGGCATATTCGAGCACCTCGACGTGCTTGATGCAGTCCTGGGCGAGCCGGGCGGCCGGACCGCCGATCGAGCCGAGGTAGAACCCACCGTGGGCGTGGCAGGAGCGGGTCACCTGAGCGGACCGGTTGCCCTTGGCCAGCATCACCATCGAACCGCCGGCCGCCTGGAACCTCTCCACATAGGCGTCCATCCGGCCGGCCGTGGTGGGTCCGAACGACCCGGAGGCGTAGCCCTCCGGGGTCTTGGCCGGGCCGGCGTAGTAGACCGCGTGGTCGCGCAGATAGTGCGGCATCGGCTCGCCGGCGTCCAGCCGCTCGGCGATCTTCGCGTGGGCGATGTCACGGGCGACGACGAGCGGGCCGGTGAGCGACAGGCGCGTCTTCACCGGGTATTGCGACAACTCGGCCCGGATCTCGGCCATCGGCCGGTTCAGGTCGACGCGGACGACGGTCTCGGTGTCCAGTGTCTCGTCGGTGACGTCGGGCAGGAAGCGCGCCGGGTCGGTTTCGAGTCGCTCCAGCCACACACCCGACGGGGTGATCTTGGCAACCGCCTGACGGTCGGCAGAACACGAGACCGCGATGGCGACCGGGCAGGAGGCGCCGTGCCGGGGCAGCCGGACCACCCGCACGTCGTGGCAGAAGTAGCGACCGCCGAACTGCGCGCCGATGCCGAAGTTGCGGGTCAGCTCCAGCACCTCGGCCTCCAACTCCAGGTCACGGAAGCCGTGCGCGCTCATCGAACCCCGCGTCGGCAGCGCGTCCAGATATTTCGCCGAGGCGTACTTGGCGGTCTTCAGGGCGTACTCCGCCGAGGTGCCGCCGATGACGATCGCCAGGTGGTAGGGCGGGCAGGCGGCGGTGCCGATCAGCCGCAGCTTCTCCTCCAGGAGCTGCATCATCCGCGTCGGATTCAACAGCGCCTTGGTCTCCTGGTAGAGGTAGGACTTGTTGGCCGAACCGCCGCCCTTGGCCATGAAGAGGAACTTGTACGCGTCGGGGTGCCCGTCCGGGTCCTCGGCGTACAGCTCCACCTGCGCCGGCAGGTTGCTGCCGGTGTTCCGCTCGTCCCACATGGTCAACGGCGCGAGTTGGGAGTAGCGCAGGTTGAGCCGGGTGTACGCCTGGTAGACGCCGCGCGAGATCGCCTCCGCGTCGGCGCCGTCGGTGAGCACGTGCCGACCGCGCTTGCCCATCACGATCGCGGTGCCGGTGTCCTGGCACATCGGCAGCACGCCGCCGGCCGCGATGTTGGCGTTACGCAGCAGGTCGAGCGCGACGAACCGGTCATTCGGCGAGGCCGCCGGATCGTCGATGATCGACCGGAGCTGGGCCAGGTGGGCCGGGCGCAGGAAGTGGGCGATGTCGTGCATGGCCTCGGCGGTCAACGCGGTGAGCGCGGCCGGTTCGACGGTGAGGAACCGGCGGCCACCCGGGCCGTTGACGACGTCCACGCCCTCGTCGGTGACCAGGCGGTATTCCGTCTGGTCCGGACCGGTCGGCAGCAGGGGCGCGTACGAGAAGGCGGTGGCACTGCTCATGACCGAAAAGCCTAGGGCAGAGCGATCGATCGGTGACACCCGCCGGTGGGTCGTGGGACGCCCATCTCACCGCGCGTCACTTCCCGTCGGCGCAGAGCTCCCGCTTCGGCCCGCAACTGCCCTGGTCGCTGGGGGGACGACCGGTGTCGGCCGGGTCGGGCGCCGGCACCGGGCCCTGGTCCGGCCGGGACACCCCGGCGGCAGCGGCGCCCCAGCGGACGTACCCGATCTCCCGCCCCTCGCCGATGATCATGCCGTTCGGGCCGACCGCCAGAGCGTTCGCCGAGGTACGCAGCTCGACCAGCACCCGGCCCTCGCGGGGCTCGACCGCGACCAGCCGGGACGGCTTCTCGTCGCTGATCACCACCGCGTACGGGGTGAGCGCCGCGCCACTCCTGCTGCCCGCCGGACGGGTCCACCGGGTCCGGTCGGCCGACAGCTCACGGCCGAGCAGCGAATCCTTGCCGGCGCCGCGCACCACCGCGTACCTGTCGTCGACGGCGAGCAGCTTCTCACCCTCCGCGCCGACCTGGAGCGGCCGTCCGTCGTACCCGTCGAGCACCGCCTCGCGGCCGTCCGGGGCCACCCCGATGAGCACATTGCGGGCGCCCTGCGGATCCTCCCGCTGCACGCAGCCGGCGGAGTCCGCGGTGCGCAGGTTGATCCCGGCCCGCCGCCACACCTGCTGGCCGGTGGCCGGGTCGACGGCGGTGATGACGAAGTAGCAGCTCCCGTCGCGGGAGGTCGCCGCGATCCGGAGCAGCCGGCCGCCGACCACGGACAGCCGCTCGTCGCGGCCGGGCTCGACGTTCTGGAGCACCCGGCCGGTCGCGGTGTCCAGCACGTGCACCCGGCCGTCGACCGGGAAACCCAGCAGCGGCGGGACCGACTCCGGCCCGGCCACCTCGCCGTCGATCCGGGTCGCGTCCAGCCGGCGGGTGCCGCGCAGCTCCGGGTTGTCGGCGAGCAGACCGCTGTGTACGCCGGGCAGGAAGGCGGTCCATAACGGAGCGTTGCCACGCGGCTCCCAGGCCCGCAACGTGCAGTCGGTCGGCTCCACGCAGTAGGCGTCGAGCAGCAGGTTGCGGTAGGTCCAGACGGCGATCGCGCGATCGTCGCGGCGACGGGTCACCCCGGTTACCGGGTCGAGCACCTCGTACCCCTTGTTCAGCAGCTTGCCCACGGCGACGACCGACTCGCGTCCGCTGCCGGCGACCGCGGACCAGTCGGCCTTGCGCTCCCAGAGTTGGGTGCCGTCGGCGAGGTTGCGCGACTCGACCCGGGTGCGCTGCTCCACGATCACGGTGTCACCCGCGATCGTGACGCTGCGCGGGGTGCCGCCGACGCGCTGCTGCCAGACCACGTCCGGCTCGGAGATCGGCTTGCTGCGGTCGACCCAGTCCCACAGGCCGGGGAAGGGGTTCCAGACGCCGGTGGCGGCGAGCACGACCACGGTGATGAGCCCGAGCAGCAACCAGCCGCGTGCGCCTAGGCCCTTCACACCCGACACGGTAGCGACGATCACCGGTCCCCCGGGCTTCGCGCGGGGCGTGTCGCGCCGCTTCTTGCGCGGCCTCAGGTGTTAAAAGGGGGCCCCGCCTCTACCGAATGCGTTAAGAAGGGGCCCCTCCTTCACCGCTGGGCGGCGGAGCGGACCAGCGGCAGCGTGCGGTAGGGGATCTGCTCGGCCAGCGCGATGATGGTGGAGGCGCGCCGGATGCCCTCCGAGGCGACGATCTGGTCGATGACCCGCTGAAGGTCGGTGTTCGACCGGGCCACGATCCGGCAGAGCAGGTCGCTGGAGCCGGTGATGGTGTGCGCCTCCAACACTTCCGGGATGGCGGCCAGGTGTGCGGTGACCTGGTCGTGGCCGTGCCGCTGGCTGATCTCCAGGGTGACGAAGCTGGTCACCCCGAAGCCGATCGCGGCCGGCGAGATGTCCGGCCCGAACCCGCCCACCACGCCCCGGCCGACCAGCTTGTCCAGCCGGGCCTGGACCGTGCCGCGCGCCACGCCGAGCCGCCGGGAGCACTCCAGCACCCCGATCCGGGGCTCCTGCGCGAGCAGTTCGATCAAGCGGGCGTCCAGCTCGTCGAGCTGTACATCCTGATCAGTGTTCATGGTGGTTCACCATACCGAATGCACAACCTGACCAGGAATTTCGGCAACTGTTGCCCAACCCGAGACGCTCCGGCGATGCTCGCCGGACAAGCACACCACGGCGGCCCACGAGGCCGGCCGGTACGCGAGGGAGGCCACCATGACCCAGGCGATCGACCGACCCCAGCCCACCGAGGAGACCGACGCCGACGTTCTCGTCGGCGCCGTCGACCACGACATCAGCCGGGACCCGTTCCCGGTCCGGGGCCTCGACCACCTGCACTTCCTGGTCGGCAACGCCAAGCAGGCGGCGCACTACTACTCCACCGCCTACGGCATGACCTGCGTGGCCTACCGCGGCCCGGAGCAGGGCTACCGGGACCACGCGCAGTACGTGCTGACGAGCGGCTCGGCCCGGTTCGTGCTGACCGGCGTGGTCCGCCCGGACGCCGACGGCGCGGAGCACGTGGCCGCGCACAGCGACGGCATCTCCGACATCGCGCTCGAGGTGCCGGACGTGGACGCCGCGTACGCGCACGCCACCGCCCAGGGCGCGACCGGCCTGCTGGAGCCGCACGACGTCAGCGACGAGCACGGCACCGTCCGGATGGCGTCCATCGCCGCGTACGGCGACACCCGGCACACCCTCGTCGACAGGTCCCGCTACACCGGCCCGTTCCTGCCCGGCTTCGTCGCCCGCGGCCCGATCGTGGACCGGCAGCCGATGATCGACGCCGGCCTCCAGCCGAAGCGTTTCTTCCAGGCCGTTGACCACGTGGTCGGCAACGTCGAGCTGGGCCGGATGGACGAGTGGGTCGAGTTCTACAAGCGGGTCATGGGCTTCACCAACATGGCCGAGTTCATCGGCGACGACATCGCCACCGACTACTCCGCGCTGATGAGCAAGGTGGTCGCCAGCGGCACCCGCAAGGTGAAGTTCCCGCTCAACGAGCCGGCGGTGGCCCGCAAGAAGTCGCAGATCGACGAGTACCTGGAGTTCTACCGGGGCCCCGGCGCCCAGCACATCGCGGTGGCCACCAACGACATCCTCGCAAGCGTGGACGCCATGCGGGCGGCCGGCGTGGAGTTCCTGGACACCCCGGACTCCTACTACCAGGACCCGGAGCTGCGCGCCCGCATCGGCAACGTGCGGGTGCCGATCGAGGAGCTTCAGTCCCGCAAGATCCTGGTGGACCGGGACGAGGACGGCTACCTGCTCCAGATCTTCACCAAGCCGGTGCAGGACCGGCCCACCGTCTTCTTCGAGCTGATCGAACGGCACGGCTCCCTCGGCTTCGGCAAGGGCAACTTCAAGGCCCTGTTCGAGGCGATCGAGCGGGAGCAGGAGAAGCGCGGCAATCTGTGACACTGTCCGCGTGACCCAGCCTCCCCCGAACACGACGCCGCCGCCCGCCGGGCCCCCGCCCCCGGGCGGCGGCGTCGCGCCGCCCGCCGGCCCGACGGTGCCCGTGCAGCACACCCCGCCGACGTACGCCGACCTCCCCGGCTACCCGTCGCCGCCACCCGGGTACGCCCCGTACGCGGCGTTCGCGCCGCCCCCGGTGGCACCGGACGGGCAGCCGCTCGCGAGCTTCGGCGACCGGCTGCTGGCCTGGCTGATCGACACCGCCGTGGCGTCGGCCGTGGCAATGGTCGTCTTCCTGCCGATCTTCTTCGTCATCATCTTCCGTGCGGTCGGGAACATCGAGCAGAGCGGCCCGGAGGGACCGGACCCGTCGGCGGTCTGGGCGGACTTCTTCTTCCCGCTGCTCGCCGCCGATCTGGGAATCATCGCGTTCCTGTTCGTCTTCTACTGGCTCTACCACGTCGAGTACGCCCGCCGGACCGGGCAGACGCTCGGCAAGAGGGTGATGAAGCTGCGGATCATCCCGGCGAGTCCCGGCGCGACGCTGACCCGGGGCATGCTCGGCAAGCGCTGGCTTGTCGAGTTCGTCGCCGGGTCGCTCGTGCCGTTCCTCAACTACCTCGACGGGTTCTGGCAGCTCTGGGACAAGCCCTGGCAGCAGTGCCTGCACGACAAGTTCGCCGGCACGGTCGTCGTTAAGGTTGGTCCGTGAGCGTGAGGAGCGAGCCGGGCCTGCGAGCCCCGCAGTCGCGAACTGAGGGGGCACCGTGACGTTGAACGAGCACAGCGAGGCACATCCGTGAGTGTGGAACCCGGCTGGTACGTCGACCCCGCCGAGCCGGAGACCCGCCGGTGGTGGGACGGGGAGGGCTGGATCGGCGCGCCGATCCCGGTCGACGTCACCCCGCCCGACGGTCCCCCGCCCGCCGAGCCCGAGCCGACCGCCCCGACGCCGACCTCCGGCGCGACGCCGCACACCGGCGCGGCCGACTCGCCAGGGCACGCCCCGACATCAGGCGCGCCGGGGCAGCCCGGTCACGGGCCGGGGCAGCCCGGCCGACCCGGGCAGCCGCACCAGCCCGGGCATTGGCCGGGCCAGCCGCACCAGCCCGAGCAGTGGTCCGGGCCACCGGGGCCGGGCGCGGCCTGGCCGGGACAACCCGGGCAGGCCGGGCAGCCGGGGCAGCAGGGACCACCGCCGGGCTGGCCCTACCCGCAGTGGCCGGGCCGACCGCCGGTCCCGCGCCCGCACGGGCTGCCGCTCGCCTCGTACGGTGCCCGGCTGGTGGCCCGCCTGATCGACTTCGGCGTGGTGTTCCTGCTCAACGTCCTGGTCAACGGATGGTTCGTCTGGCGCTACTTCGAGGCGATCGAGCCCTACCTGCGGGAGACGATGCGCCGGGCGTTGAACGGTGACACCTCCACCGAGGGGCTGCCCCAGATCGACGACCAGGCCGGCGGGCTCCAAGTCGTCATCCTGCTGATCGCCACCGCGCTCTGGTTCGCGTACGAGGTGCCGTCGATGGCGGCGCGCGGGCAGACCTTCGGCAAGCGGCTGGCCCGCGTACGCGCGCTGCCGGTCGAGACGGACCAACCGCTCGGCTTCGGCCGGGCGTTCCGGCGGTGGAGCACCCTCGGCCTGCCCACGCTGCTCTGGTACTGCTGCGGGCTCGGCCTGCTGTTCCAGTTCGTCGACGCCGTCTCCCCGCTGTTCGACCAACCGCTGCGCCAGGCGCTGCACGACAAGCGGGCGCAGACCGTGGTGGTCCAGCTCCCCCGCGCCCGGCCCGACGCCCCCACCACCCCGCGCGACCGCGCCGACCCCCCGGGAGAATCCCCATGACCGAGACCGGACGTCCCCAGCCCGCGCTGCGGCTCACCCGCGCCGACCTGGACGCGCTGCCCAACTACGTGCCCGGCCGCAGCCCCGCCGACCTGGCCCGGGAGCTGGGCCTTCCCGAGGCGATCAAGCTCGCCAGCAACGAGGTGCCGTACGGCCCGCTGCCGGGCGTGGTGGAGGCGGTCGCCGAGGCGGTCGCCGGGTCGCACCGCTACCCGGACATGGGCGTGGTGGCGCTGCGCCAGGCCCTCGCCGAGCGCTACGGCGTGGACGCCGACCGGATCGCCACCGGCTGCGGTTCGGTGGCGCTCGCCGAGCACCTGGTGCGGGCCACCTGCCTGCCCGGCGACGAACTGATCTACTCGTGGCGCTCCTTCGAGGCGTACCCGATCATCGCGGCGACAAGCGGCGCGACGAGCGTGCGGGTGCCGAACGACGCCGGGCACGGGCACGACCTGGCCGCGATGGCGGCGGCGGTGACCGACCGGACCCGGATGATCCTGGTCTGCAACCCGAACAACCCCACCGGTACGGCGGTGCGCCGCGCCGAGCTGGACCGCTTCCTCGACGCGGTGCCGGACGACGTGCTCGTGGTGATCGACGAGGCGTACCGGGAGTTCGTCACCGACGCCGAGGTGCCGGACGGCCTCGACTACCTGGACCGGCCGAACGTGGTGGTGCTGCGCACGCTGTCCAAGGCGTGGGGTCTCGCCGGCCTGCGGATCGGTTGGCTGGTCGCCGCGCCGGCGGTGGCCGCCGCCGTCCGCAAGGTGGTCACCCCGTTCTCCACGAGCACGGCCGCGCAGGCCGGCGCGCTCGCCGCGCTGGCCCAGGCCGACGAGGTGCGGCGGCGCTGCGCGCTGGTGGTGGCCGAGCGGGACCGGGTCACCGAGGCGTTACGCAAGTTCGTGCCGGACGTGCCGGAGAGCCAGGCCAACTTCGTGTGGCTGCCGCTCGGCGACCGCGCGATGGAGTTCGGCAAGGCGTGCGAGACGCGTGGCGTGATCGTCCGGCCGTTCCCGGGCGACGGGGTGCGGGTCACCATCGGCACCCCGGCCGAGAACGACGCTTTCCTGGCCGCCGCCGAGGCTTAAGGAGGGGCCCCTTCTTAACGCCTGGCGTCGAGAAGGGGCCCCTCCTCACCGGCCGGAGGCGTCAGGTGGCGGCGAGCAACACCGGCTCGGCCATCAGGAACCAGCCCTGGTCGTCGTCCTCGGGGACGGCGTCCTCCCGGACCCGCTCCACCGCGACGTAGCCGCTCACCGCGTACGCCCGGCCCGGCTGCCAGCCGATCCCGTCCCGCCCGACGTCGAGCACGAACTCCGACCGGGTCGCGCCGGTCAACGGATCGAGCGTGACCAGTTCCCGGCGGTCGGTCAGCAGGTGCACCCGGCCCGGCTCCACCGCGAGCACCCGGGCCGGGTGAACGTCCGCCCGACGCCACAGCTCCTCACCCGTACGCGCGGACCGTCCGGTCACCACCGGACCGGACGTGTCCACCACCCGTTCGCCGTCCAGCACCGAGTCCGGACCGTCCAGGCCCGGCGCGGCCGTCGGCTCGCCGGGATCCGTCACCAGCCAACCCCGGCTGTCCTCGCCGCCCGGCCCGGCCGTACGCAGGCCACGGCACCCGGAGTGCCCGGCGCGGCAGCCGACCGGGGTGACCACGAGCCGGTCCGGCGCGTCCGGCGGTCGCCAGCGGGTCCGCAGCACACCTGTCGTCGCGTCCCGCAGCTCCACCGCGTCCGGCCCGGCACAGGTGTCCACCCCGACCATCTCGCCGCTCGCGGTGCTGCCCACGTCGACCCGGCAGCCGCGACCGACCTCGGCGTGCCAGAGCCGGCGGCCGTCGCCCAGGGCGTACCCGCCGACCGCGCCCGGACCGGCGGCGAGCAGCACGTCGCGCCCGTCCGCGGCGCGGGCCACGTGCAGGCCGGCCGGATCCCAGACGGTGGCGGCGAAGGTGCGTCGGGGCTCCGCCGTCGACCCCGGCTCCGGGCCGTCGGCACGCCAGGCCACCCGTCCGGTACGCGCGTCGAGCGCCACCAGCTTGCCGTCCGACCAGCGGCTGACCACGGTCGTGCCCACGGCGAGCACCCCGACAAGCGTCGCCGGCCAACGCCGGTAGGACCAGAACGGGGTGACCCGGTGCCGGCCGGTGACCGGCTGGTCCGCGTACACCTGGCGGGCGCCCGCGTAGACGCGGAGCCGGCCGTCCACGACGAGCGGCGCCACCGGCAGCCGCCCGATCACCCCGGCGGTCGGTGCGGGCAGTGCCGGGTAGGGCTCCCGGGCCACGGTCTCGACCTCTGCCGGCGCGAGCACCCGGGCGACCACGGCGACCGACGCCGCGACGGCCAGCACCGCCGCCAGCGCCACCACGGCCCGCCGCCTGCCGGCCTCCGCCATCCGCCACCTCCGCCCCGGCACCCTACCGGCCAGGTCCGGAGCGCGACCCGGTCGCCCGGCTCCCGGCTGCCGCCCGCTCGCGGCTCGCGGCCGGCGGGGCGAGGGCGGTCGGAGCGGCTCAGGCGGCCTCGGCGGATCGGGACGGGCCGGCGGCCACGGCCAGGTCGGCCAGGTCACGCCGGAGCGCGCCCTCCACCGCCCGGGCGGCCAGGCCGCCGAGGATCAGCGCCAGGACCCGCCCGTACGGCCGGGTCGGCACCGCCTGCTGCTCGACCGTGACCTCGGTGCAGCCGCGCCGCCGCCGCTCGACCGTGCGCAGCGTCCAGGTGATCCGGTAGTCGACGCCGGAGCCGCGCGAGCCGAGCACCAGGCGGCGCGGCGCGACGGCCTCGACCACCTCGAACTCCTCCGGCGGGGCCCCGCCGTCCGGCCGGGCCGGGGTCTCCCGCCAGGTGGTGCCGGGGGCGAACCCACCGGGGGTGAGCACCTCGACCGCGCCCACCGCGGACAGCCAGTCGGCACGGGCCGGGAGGTCGGTCAGCAGGCGCCACAGATGGGCGTCCCGCGCCTCGATGAAAGCGGAAACGGTAACCGTCGACATGGCACCTCCCGTGTCATCCACGGTACGGGCCGGCACCGGTCCCGTGGAGCCCCGTGGCGACAATTCCACCACCGGCACCCCGGACGGGGCGCCGGCGTTCCCGTGGATCGTCAGCCCCGGAAGGCGTCGCCCCGCAGCGCCGTGACGAACGCGGACCAGCCCGGCGGACTCACCGCGAGCGCCGGCCCGTCCTGGTCCTTCGAGTCGCGTACGCCCACCACGCCGTGCGCGGCGACCACATTGGTGGCCACCTCGACGCAGAGGCCCTGATCGTTGGAGCGGCTGCTGGTGCGCCACACAGCGCCGGTCAGCTCGGTCATGCTCGGTCCCTCCTGTTTTCTCTTCCTCGTACGTCCCGGACCGGCACCGCCCGGGGCGCACTCGACCCGCGTCGATAAACGCACAAGGAAGCGGCCCCGATCGCACACCTGGTGCGATCGGGGCCGTCGTTGCAGAAGGTGGATCTCAGTGGGCCGGGAGGATCGTCCCGGTGACCTCGCCGAGCGCGACGGTGGTGCCGTCCGGGCCGGGTGCGGTGGCGGTGATCGTCACCGTGTCGCCGTCCTCCAGGAAGGTCCGCTGGCTGCCGTCGGCGAACTTCACCGGCTCGGCCCCGCCCCAGGTGAGTTCCAGGAACGAGCCGACCTGGTCACGTTCCGGACCGGAGACGGTGCCGGAGGCGTAGAGGTCGCCGGTGCGCAGCGACGCCCCGTTGACGGTGAGGTGGGCGAGCTGCTGGGCCGGGGTCCAGTACATGGTGGCGAACGGCGGCTCGGCCACCCGCTCGCCGTTCCACTCGACCGACAGGGTCAGGTCCAGCCCGAGGTGCGGGGTGTCCCGCAGGTATTCCTGCACCGGCGGATCCTGGTCCGGCGCGGGCACGAACGCGGCGGCGAGCGCGTCGAGCGGCGTCACCCAGCCGGAGACCGAGGTGGCGAACGACTTGCCGAGGAACGGGCCGAGCGGCTGGTACTCCCAGGCCTGGATGTCCCGGGCCGACCAGTCGTTGACGAGCACCACGCCGAACACGTGGTCGGCGAAGTCGTCCACCGGCACCCGCTCGCCGAGCCGGCTCGGCACCCCGACCACGAAGCCGACCTCAGCCTCGATGTCCAGGCGCACCGACGCGCCCGTGGTGGGGCCCTGCGCGCTGGCCCGCTGCCCGATCGGGCGGACCACCGGGGCGCCCGAGACGACCACGGTGCCGGCCCGGCCGTGGTAGCCGATCGGCACGTGCTTCCAGTTCGGCAGCAGCGGCGGCTGGCCGGGCCGGAAGATCTGCCCGACGTTCCCGGCATGGTGCTCCGAGGAATAGAAGTCGACGTAGTCCGCCACCTCGAACGGGAGCAGCAGCTCGACCTCGCGTACCGGCACCAGCAGCGACTCCACCGCTGCCCGGTGGGCCGAGTCGGTGAGCAGCTCGACGATCCGCTCCCGGACGGCGGTCCACTGCGGCCGGCCGAGCGCCAGGAAGGCGTTGAGCGTGTGCCGGCCCAGCGCGCCGCCGGCCAGCACCAGACCGGCCGCCTCGGCGCCGGCCAGGTCCAGCACGGACTCGCCGATCCGGACGCCGATCCGCGGCTCGCGGTCGCCGTGCCGGAACACGCCGTACGGCAGGTTCGTCACCCCGTACGGCGACCCCGCCGCCCCCTCAACCCAGCTCATAGGTCATAGCCTCCGTTCACCAGCCCCAGCCGGATCAGATCGGTAAGTGGTTCGGCGATGCTGCACGAGCCGTACCCGGCCCAGAGCGGGCGCTGCGCCTCGCGCCGGGCCCGGGCCGACTCGACCACGCGCAGCGGGTCGGTGGCGGCCAGCAGCTCGGCCACCGCGTCCACCTCGGCGCCCTCGACGGCGGCAAGCGTGGCGGCCAGCACGTTGACGAAGCCGTGGTGGGTGAAGCCGGTCTCCGGGTCGCGGTGCCGGATCGCGTGGTGCAGCCCGGCGGTGAGCTTGAACGGCAGGTCCCGTTCCCGGCAGGCGCAGATCACCGCGGCCAGCTCGACAGGCGTCGGGAACAGCTCGGCGGCGAGGCCGCCGGTGCGGAACTTGGCCGCCACCGGCAGCCCGTCGGCGCGCGCCCGGGCGAGCGCGTCGAGCGCGCCCATCAGCCCGAAGGTCAGCGGGATCTCGGCGTAGACGGCGGTGCCGTCGAGCCGGCCGGCGAACGCGGCCAGTTGGGCCACGCCGGGCTGCGGGTCCTCGCCGCGCTTGGCGACCGGCGCCTCGACCTGCCGGGCGGTCACGCCGTCCGGGGTCAGGGCGGCCAGCGCCTCGGGGAGCCGGTCCAGGCCGGTGTCGCCGATCAGCCCGATGACGAGGCCCGGGTCCACCAGGCCGCGCAGCGCGCCGCGGACGATCTCCGAGGCGGGCAGCAGCAGCGGGCCCACCAGGTCCGCGTACCAGGCCGTGCGGTGTTCGCGGTGCGCGGTCACCGCGTCGGGCAGCGCGGCGTTGCCCGGCGGGAAGACCGCGGCGTCGTCCACCAGGCCGGTGAGGAGGCGGGGCACCTGCGTTGACACGAGACAAGAATGTACGGGACGCTACGAGGAACGGACAACAGCGTCCGATTATCGGACGCCACCGGCCGGCAACGGGACATAACGGGAGGCGAAATGCCCTACTACCGCAGCGTGGGCGAGGTGCCCCGCAAGCGCCACACCCAGTTCCGACAGCCCGACGGCACGCTCTACGCGGAGGAGCTGGTCGGCCAGGAGGGCTTCTCCTCCGACTCGTCGCTGCTCTACCACAGGCACGCGCCGACCGCGATCCTCGCCGCCGAGGAGTACGCCCCACCCACCGTCACCCGGGTGCCGAACCTGCCGCTCAAGCCGCGCCACCTGCGCACCCACAAACTCGACGGCAGCGGCGCGGACCCGGTGCTCGGCCGGCGGTACCTGCTCGCCAACGACGACGTCCGGATCGCGTACGTGCTCGCCGACCGGCCCTCGCCGTTGTTCCGCGACGCCACCGGCGACCACTGCCTCTACCTGGAATCCGGCTCGCTGCGGGTGGAGTCGCCGTTCGGCGTGCTCGACGCGGTGGCCGGCGACTACGTGGTCATCCCCACCTCGACCATCCACCGCCTGGTGCCGACCGGTGACGAGCCGACCCGGCTGCTCGCCGTCGAGGCGGCCGGGCACATCGGCCCGCCCAAGCGCTACCTCTCCGTCCGCGGGCAGTTCCTGGAGCACTCGCCCTACTGCGAGCGCGACGTCCGGGGGCCGGACACCCCGCTGCTCGTCGACGGCGAGGAAGTGGAGGTGCTGGTCCGGCACCGCTCTCGGGCCGCAGGCCCGGGCGGCAGCGGCACAGCCTGGACGCGTCATGTTTATGCGCACCACCCGTTCGACGTGGTCGGCTGGGACGGGCACATGTACCCGTGGGCGTTCTCCATCCACGACTTCGAGCCGATCACCGGACGGATCCACCAGCCGCCGCCGGTGCACCAGACGTTCCAGGGCCCGAACTTCGTCATCTGCTCGTTCGTGCCGCGCAAGGTCGACTACCACCCGGCCGCCATTCCGGTGCCGTACCACCACCACAACGTCGACTCCGACGAGATGCTCTTCTACACCGGCGGCAACTACGAGGCCCGGCGCGGCTCCGGCATCGAGCAGGGCTCGATCTCGCTGCACCCGTCCGGCTTCACCCACGGCCCGCAGCCGGGCGCCGCCGAACGCTCGATCGGGGCGGACTTCTTCGACGAGCTGGCGGTCATGGTGGACACGTTCCGCCCGCTGGACCTCTGCGACGCGGGCACCGCCTGCGAGGACGACGGCTACGCCTGGACCTGGGCGCGCAAACCCTGACGCCTACCCCCGGCGGAACGCGGTGAACCAGGCGAACACCGTGACCATGGTCGCCGCCACCAACGGCCACGGGCCGCCGGTCAGCGCGTACCCGGCCAGCAGCAGCGGTCCGGCGGCCGACGCGTACACCGCCGGGGCCAGGCCGCGCGACATGGCGTCCCGCAGCCCGGGCGACCGGGCCGCCGGCAGCCCCGCCAACACGCCAACCCCCACCGCCACCAGCACCGCGAACAGCCGGGACACACCCGGCGCGACCGGGGCCAGCCCGGCGGCCAGCAGCGTGGCGGCAAGCGACCAACCGGCGGCGGACAGCACCAGCCGGCGCAGGCCGTCGTCGGCGGTCCGGACCGGATCCGGCCCGGCCGGTGAGATCTCGGCCACCTCGGTCAGGTGCTCGAGCGTCTCCGCGTAGCGGCGGCGCTCCAGCCGGGCCACGCCTGGGTCCTGCCCCGCCCCGGCCAGCTCCGGGTCCAGCCGTAACGCCTCGCGGTACGCCCGTTCGGCCAGGTCGAACAGCTCCAGCCGGACCGAGACCAGGCCGAGCACCAGATGCGCCTCCGGCTCGTCCGGGGTCAGCTCGACCCCCCGCCAGGCCGCGTCGAGCGCCGGCTGCCCGTTCCGTGCGGCGGAGAGGATCGCGGCGGCGCTGCGCTGCGCGTACGGGTCGGTCGGGCCGAGTGCCAGGATCTCGTCCGCGGTGCTCGCCGCGGCCTTCCAGTGCTCCTGGTCGAGCAGCGCGAGCCCGCGTACCACGAGCGCCGGCACGTCACCCGGCGCCGCCGCCAGCGCCGCCTCGGCCCCCGCCAGCGCCTCGGCCGGACGGTCGGCGGCGAGCTGCATCCGGGCCCGCATGGTCAACGCGCCCAGGTGTGCGGGCTCCGTCGCGATCAACGCGGTCAGTTCGCCGATGCCCTCGTCGTAACGGCCCAGCTCGGCGAGGAGGTGGGCGCGCTGGAGGAAGCCGTCGGCGGCGGACTGGTCGGGGGTGGCGTCACTCGGCATCCCGGCGAGCGTAACCGCCCCGCCCCACCTCCCGTCGACAAGCGTCGCCGCTCAGGCGCTGCGGCAGGGCGCGTCCGCCCGACCCCCGCAGGTCCCGAGGCTGCACCAGCGGCGTCTGCCGCTCTCGTCGAGGAACAACCACCCGCAGCGTTCGTCGGCGCAGACCCGGACGGTGAACCGACTCGCGTCGGCGAGCAACTGGGCGCCGCTGAACGCGGCGGCGTGCAGGGGCAGCCGCAACCCGGCGGCGAGGGCGACCCACCAGCGCCCGCGCCCCTCCCCCTCGCGCCGGAACACCAGGTTCCGGGCGGCTGTCTCGGCGGCCCGGGCGACCACGTCGAACGACCGGTGGTCGGCCGGCTCGACCAGGCTGGCGTAGAGGGCGGCCCGGAGCGTACGGGTCTCGGCGAGCACCGCCTCCGCCGCGTCGGGGTCGCGCCGGGCCAGGTGCAGCAGGCGATTCACGGACACCTCGTCGGCCAGCCCGACGTGCCCGGCCCAGACGGCAAGCGTCCGGTAGCCGCGCAACCACTCGGCCCCGGGCAGCGGGGATTCGAGTCCCCACCCGGCGAAGGTGTTGCAGAAGTCGAGGGCGGGATGGCCGCCGACACTCCAGGGCAGGGCCTCGTCGCGGACCCGCACCTCGTACGCGGGCCGCCCCACCCGGTCGAGCCGGTCGTCCCCGGCCAGGACGCGTCGGCGTACCTCGCGTAGCCGCGACCCCGGCTCGACGCCGAAGTCCGCCACGAGCAACTCCCGGGTCGTGCGGTAGAGCCGCAGCGCATCGGCCCGCCGCGCGCCCCGGTACAGGGCGGTCATCAGCACGGCCACCAGCTGTTCCCGGGTCGGATGCCGGGCGGCCAGGGGCGTCAACTCGGCGATCACCCGGCCGTGCCGGCCCAGCGCGAGCTGCGCCTCGGCGCGCAGTTCCACCGCCACCAGGCGGAGTTCCTCCCACGGGCCGTGCAGGCGGTCGCGAAGTTCGCCGTCCGCCTCGGCGGCGAGCAGCGGCCCCCGCCAGAGCGCGAGCGCCCGGTCGATCAACCGCACCCGCTCGGCGGGGTCCGCGGCGCCACCTGCCGCCCGGACCAGTTCGCCGAACTCGTCGACGTCGACGCGATGCCCGCCATCCTCGACGACGTAGCCCTCACCTCGGGTGCTGATCCGCACCCCGTACGGCTTCAGCGAGCCCCGCAACCGACCGATGTACGTCTGCACCGCTCCGCGCGCCCCGGCCGGAGGCCGACCGTTCCAGAGCAGGTCGATGAGGCGGTCGGTCGGCACCACCGCACCCGCGTCGAGCAGCAGCAGCCCGAGCAGGCAGCGCTCCTGGCGTCGGCTGCCGAGCTCGACGGGCCGGTCGTCGTGGCGAGCCTCGAACGGCCCGAGCAGGCGGAACTCCATACCGACGAGGACGAGCCAGCCGGGGCCGACGGTTGCCAGCCGGCGGTGAGCGCGTGGTCGGGCACCTCGGCGCGCGGCCCCGGGCATCGGCCGGACGGGCCGGCGGCGCCGTCGACACGGTGAGCCGGTGGTGAGTCACGGTGCCGAGGCTGATCCCGTCCCCGACAAGTGACCCGGACGGAGTAATCATGCGTGTCAGCAGGATGAGCGTCGCCTTGGCGGCGGTGTTGGCGGTGGTCGTCGCGACCCAGCCCGGCCCGGCGAGCGCCGCCGGCAGCGGCAGCGTGCGTGCCGGCGCCTGGGTGCCGGCGCCCCAGGAGGCGTTCGAGATGCCCGCCGGAGCCCGGTGCGAGTTCGCGGTGCGGGTGGAACCGATCGTCGACGAGGTGCGGAAACTGACCCTGGCGACCTACCCGGACGGCTCACCCAAGCGGGAGCTGTTCACCGGCGCCCTCATCGACCGGGTGACGAACCTGGAGACCGGGGCCACCTCCACCGCGGACGCGAGCGGCACCTCGCTCGTCTTCTACCACACCGACGGATCGATGACCTGGTACGTCTCCGGTCCGGTGCTGCTCGGCTTCCGGGAGAACGCCGGCTCGCTGCCGAAGGGGCTGTGGATCGTCGACGGCCGGTTCCGGGTGGCGTTCACCCCCACCTTCGACAAGACCATCACGATGCTCCACGGCACGACCCACAACGTCTGCACCGACGTCGACTGAATCCCGGCGCGGCGACCGGCGCGCCCGGTCGCCGCGTCAGTCGGCCGGGGCCTCGTACACGAGCGCCACCGCGATGCCGGCGAGCCCCTCGCCGCGCCCGGTGAAGCCGAGGCCGTCGGTGGTCGCCGCGGAGACCGTGACCGGCGCGCCGACCGCCTCGGAGAGCACCCGCTGCGCCTCGTCCCGCCGCGGCCCGATCTTGGGCCGGTTGCCGATCACCTGGACGGAGACGTTCCCGATCGCGAAGCCGGCCGCCCGCACCCGGCGGGCGCTCTCGGTCAGCAGCGCCACCCCGGAGGCGCCCGCCCACTCCGGCTGGTCCACCCCGAAGTTGGCCCCCAGGTCGCCGAGGCCGGCGGCGGAGAGCAGCGCGTTGCAGGCGGCGTGCGCCACCACGTCGGCGTCCGAGTGACCGGCCAGGCCGTCCTGACCCGGCCAGTGCAGGCCGGCGACCCAGCAGGGCCGCCCGGCCGCGAACGCGTGCACGTCGGTGCCGACGGCCACCAGAGGAACGATCATGACCCGAGCGTACGCGCGGGCCCGTAGCCGTCCTTGACGATGGTGCTGGCGTGCGCTTAATGTTTCCCTGTACGCCCCAGTGTCGCCTCTGCCTCCGTGCACGCGCCTGGG
Source organism: Micromonospora sp. WMMD1128 (assembly GCF_027497235.1). Classification (NCBI taxonomy): domain Bacteria; kingdom Bacillati; phylum Actinomycetota; class Actinomycetes; order Micromonosporales; family Micromonosporaceae; genus Micromonospora; species Micromonospora sp. WMMD1128. The sequence goes on along the minus strand of NZ_CP114902.1, from coordinate 154,586 downwards.
GCTCTTTCTTGTTCGGCGTGGGAAGCGCCTCCGGAGCCTCGTCACACTTAGCATCCGACTCGTGACGCCGCATCCCCATGCTCGTACCGTCAAGCGCTGGATCTCGTCCGGCCGGTTCCAGAGTTACCTGGCTGCCGCGGGTGGCGACGAGAGCAAGGCGTGCGAACTGTACGAGTGGAGCGTTGCCTTGACGGGCGCCTCGTTCGAGGCGTTCCACTACGTCGAGGTCGTCACGCGCAATGCGATCGACCGCGTGATGCGAGAGCACCTGGGCGAGCCGGAGAAGGGCATTCCCTGGGTCCTTCTTCCGATCGGCATCAGGCGGCCGGTCCAGGACCGCATCGACCGGAACGTCGCTGAGGTTCGCGACCGGTTGCGGCGGGAGCATCCTCGGAAAGAGACGCGCGACCAGATCATCGCCAGCTTGAGCTTCGGCTTCTGGGTCGCGCTCCTGGGCTCGGAGCACGAGCAACTGTGGCGGGATGCCCTGCACCGGTCCTTCCCGTACTCGTCCGGGAAACGTCATGACGTGGCAAGCGCTTTGAACGCGCTTCGGATGTTCCGCAACCGGCTCGCGCACCATGACTCACTTCTCACCACGGATGTGCCCTTCCGGCTCAGCCAGATGATCGAGGTCGCCAGGTGGGCAGACCCTCAGGCCGCCCACTGGCTCGCCCGAACCGAGCGGGTCACCGAGGTGCACCGGCAGCGCCCCGCGCCGCGCAACGACACCGTCGTTGTCTCCGCCAGGAACGCCTGGGGGCTCTACCAGGCGGCACGCGCGTACGTCTGCCAGCCGGGCCGCTCCTTCCAGCCGGTGGAGCACCTGGCGTTTTACTCACAGCGCCAGATCAATCAGGAGGTTGCCAAGATCCTCTTCCGCCTGGACAACGTCGATTGGACGGTGGGTGAGATCAACCGACTTCGGACAACGGGCGAAACCCTGGACGCAACCCTCGCCGAGATCATCGAAGTCAGTCGGAAGCACGGCTGGACCGAAGGCCGCTATCAGGTGTTCGGTCTTACCGCTCCGGGGTCGGCCGGCCACCTCACCCTGCCCGCTGCGATACCTCATCACGAGCGGGGCAGGGGAAGCGCCTTCACCCAGGGCCAGCGGTACGTGGTTCGTGATCGCCTCCGCCGGGCTCGCTCGACGGCCGATCTCTGACGGTCAGGGCGTCAGGAACCCGTGGTCAGGAGGTGTTCGGCCAGGGTCAGGTCGAACGGGCGGGTGATCTTCATGGCCAGCTCGGCGCCGGGTACGCAGAACACCGCGACGCCCTGCTTCTCCACCAGGCCGGCGTCGTCGGTGAGTGGATCACCGGCCGCCTGGTGCGCGGCATCGAGCACCGCGCGGCGGAAGCCCTGCGGCGTCTGCACCGCCCGGAGGGCCGCCCGGTCGACGGTGCCGAGCACCCGCCCGGCGGCGTCGACCTCCTTGATCGTGTCGACCACGGGCAGCACCGGGATCACCGCGTCGTGCCCGTCGCGGACCGCCGCAGCGACCGACTCGACCAGGTCGGGCGGGGTCAGCGCCCGGGCCGCGTCGTGCACCAGGACGATCTCCGGCCCGGCCGGCACGGCGGCGAGCGCTGCCGCGACGGACGCCTGCCGCTCGGCGCCGCCGGGCACCACGGTCACCGGCGCCACCGGCGCGAGCAGTGCCCGCACCGATGCGACGTCGGCGGCCGGCGCGGCCACCACGATCGTGTGCACGGACGGCGCGGCGGCGATCCGCCGGACTGCGTGCACCAGCAGGGGCTCCCCGGCGAGCGGTCGGAGCGCCTTGGGGGCACCGGGGCCGAGGCGTACCCCGGCACCTGCCGCAGGAACGAGGACCGCGACGTCACCGCGCGGATTGAGCTGCGCGGTCACGTCGCGGTCCTCGGTTTTCGTTCGCTGCGGTGCGGGTAGAGGCAAAGATGCGGATCAGGCCTCGGTCAACACCTTGTCGAGCAGCGTCTCCGCCTCGTCCTTGGTGCTCTTCTCGGCCAGTGCGACCTCGCCCACGAGGATGTCACGAGCCTTGGCGAGCATGCGCTTCTCGCCCGCCGACAGGCCCCGCTCCCGCTCCCGGCGCCACAGGTCGCGGACGACCTCGGCCACCTTCAGCGGGTTACCGGAGGCCAGCTTCTCCAGATTCGCCTTGTAACGCCGCGACCAGTTGGTCGGCTCCTCGGTGTGCGGTGCACGGAGCACGTCGAAGACCTTGCCCAGGCCCTCTTCGCCGACCACCTCGCGCACACCCACGATCTCGGCGTTCTCGGCGGGCACCCGGACCGTCAGGTCACCCTGTGCGACCCTCAGGACGAGGTATTCCCTGGGCTCGCCCTTGATCACCCGAGTCTCGATTGCCTCGATGAGTGCGGCCCCGTGGTGGGGGTAAACAACGGTCTCGCCGACACTGAAAACCATAGGTTCGAAACCCCTTTCGCTGTGTCTAGGGTAACACGCTCAGGCACCGATGTCTCACCGCTGTCCTGATCGTTGGCGCAGCTCAGGGGCCCTGTGAGAGGTCTTTCTTCGGCTTGACAGGAGCTCAAGTCGATGGTTTCAACACGCTCCGTCACGAACAAATGACTACCGGGTACGGCCGGTCGGAGCGTACGGATCTAGGGCAATGCGCTCCTTCCATGGTAGCTCCGCAACTCCATTCGCGCCCAGGTGTGGCGGTACGGCCCCCGGTGCGGGACCCTGGGGGTGGACGCGACGTCCGCTCGCCGAGACGTTCCTGGGGGTCCGATGGGCGTGCCTGACGCTGACGGCCAGGGGCCGCCGGACGGCCTGCCCGGGCTCCCTCCGGAATGGGGCCGGGTGGTGGTGCCGGACGACGCCTCGGCGCTCGAATACGAGGCCCGGCAGATCCGCCGCGAGCTGCGCCGCGGCACCCGGCGCTCCCGTCACCCCGGCCCGGTGCGCCTCGGGTTCCCCCTCCTGGCGTTACTGATCTCGATGCTTGTCACGCTCGCCGGGCTGGCCGCCGTCACCTGGCCCCGGTCCAACCGGGCCGGCGGCCCGACCGTGCTCCCCCGGGCCACCACGGCCAGCCCGCCGGTGGTCGGCCCGCTGCCCGCGCTCGACCTGGTCGGCGCCGACAACACGCCGGTGCCCCTGCGCAGCCTGCTGCCCGCCATGATCATCCTGGTCGACGCCTGTGCCTGCACCGAGGAGGTCGGCACGGCGGCGGCCACCGCGCCCGCCGGAGTCACCGTGGTCACCGTGACCGAGGGCCGCAGCGCCGGACCCGCCATCGCGACCGGGGTACGCCCACTCGGCGACCCGGCCGGCGGGCTGCGCTCCTACCTGCACCTCGCCGCCCACCCCGGCACCGCCGCCGCGCTGCTCGTGGACCGGCGCGGCACGCTGGTCCGGGTGGTGCCGGAGCTCGGCCCCGCGGGCGACTACCAGGCCGACCTGGCCCGGCTGAGCGGTTGACCCGGCCTCAGTAGAGCGCCTCCAGCCGGGCGTCGAGCCGGGGCTCGCCCCGCAGCGCGGCGAACCACACCCGCACCCGCCCGCCGGCGCCCTCCACGAAGAAGACGTCGAACGTCCCGTCGCAGTCGTGCACCCGTTCCAGGTCGTCCGAGTCGGCGCCGGTCAGCCGCATCATTACGGCCCCGCCGCCGGAGCAGCCCACCGACAGCTGGTACGTGTCGCCCGGCGACGGGGTCACCTGCCGCACCACAGGTTGCCCGTCCGCCGGCAGCTCGGACGTCTCCCGCCACACCACGTGCGACACCCGGACCGGGCGCGCCGCCCCGTCGGGGTTCACCCGGATCACCACCGACCGGTCCGGATCGGAACCGTCCCGGACGGCGCGTGGAACCACGCCGACGAGCGGATCCGAGCCGGCCGGCCGGCCCGGCAGCACCTCGCCGGTCGCGCCGTCGAGATCGACACGTGAGTGCACGATGTCGTCGGCGGGCCGGCCCGTCACCGGGTCGACAGCCGGCGCCGTGAACCGCCACCACCACGCGCCGAACGCCAACGCCAGCACGGTCAGGCCGGCCAGCAACACACGCCGGATCCGCTCCTCGGACGCCATGCGTGCAGCGTAACCATGTGGACGATCCCCGGCGACCCGTCAGGACTCGCGTTCCAGCAGGGCCGCGTAGAGCGTCAGCCCCGGCCCGAACGCGAGCATCACCACCCGACGCGGCGACGGGGACGCCCGGCCCAGCCGGTCCAGGATCAGCAGGACCGTCGGGGACGAGCAGTTGCCGTGCTCGGCAAGCGTCTGCCGGGACGCCGCGAGCGCCGTCGGCGGCAGGGCCAACTCACGCTCGACCACGTTGAGGATCCGGGGGCCGCCCGGATGCACCGCCCAGCCGTCCACCTCGGACCGGCCGAGCCCGTGCCGGGCCAGCAGATCGTCCACCAGGTCACGGACGAACCGGGAAAGCACCATCGGCACCTTCGGCGACAGCCCCATCCGGAAGCCGGTGTCGGTGACGTCCCAGGTCATGTGGTCGGCGGTGGAGGTGTCGGTGACCGAGGTCACCTCGCGTACCGCGTACCCCCGGCCGCCGGGCACGACCACGGCGGCGACCGCGGCGTCCGAGAAGAGCGCGTGCGAGACGATCTGCTGGGTGTCCACCCGCGCGCCAGGCGGCTGGATGTGCAGGCTGGTCAGCTCCGCGCAGAGCAGCAGCGCGGGCCGCCCCCGGGCGGTGACGAAGTCGCTCGCCGCACCCAGCCCGGGCAGGGCCGCGTAGCAACCCATGTGCCCGACGAACATGCGCTGCGTGTCCCGGGCCATGCCCAGGTCCCGGGCGAGCAGGATGTCCAGCCCGGGGGTCGCGTAGCCGGTGCAGGAGCAGACCACGAACAGGCCGATCTCACTGGCGTCCAGGCCGGCGGCGGTGAGCGCGCGGCCGACCGCCTCCTTGCCGAGCGGCAGCGCCTCCACCTGGTAGCGGCGCATCCGACGCTCGGTCGGCCACTCCGAGACGTCCTCCAGCAGGGGATTCACCGCGGCCTGCCGGCGGGTCACCCCGGAATTGGCGAAGATCTTCTCGGCCAGCGCTCGGGTGGTGCCGGAAAAGTGCTTCTCGAAGAAGCCCGACCACAGCTCGGCCTGCGCGGCGCCCGGCGGTTGTGCCATGCCCAGACCCGCGATCACCGGTACGCCCACGTCCCCACCTCTCGATAGCTGTCTCCGCTCACCAACGAGGGGCCGTGCCGTCCCGGTCCGGGTCACCGCCGAGCGCGGCGATGCCGAGCCAGTCGGCGCACACGTCGGAGGTGGCCGGGTGCAGCGAGCCGCACCGGGCGTCCCGGTAGAGCCGCTCCAGCGGATGGCCCCGGCGGGTCGCCGAGGTGCCGGCGGCCTCCAGCATGGACGCCGCCACGTCCGCTGCCGTGGTGCCGGCCAGCAGCTTGGCGCGCCACACCCACCGGTTCGTCTCGGCGTCGCCGGGGTTCTCGTCGACCCGTCGGGCCGCCTCGGTGACCGCCAGTTCGGCCGCCGCGGTGGCCGCGTCCGCCCGGCCCAGCCGGGCCCGGACCGCCGGCAGGCCGGCCAGGTTCCGGGCGTTCAGGTGCTCGGCGGCGGCGTCGATCGCGGCCCGCGCCACCCCGACGTAGACGGCCGCGTAGCTGGCCACCAGCCAGTGCGGCATGAGCTGGGCCACCACCAGGGCCAGCCCCTCCACGCCGCCGAGCAGCCGGTCGGCGGGCACGGTCACGTCCAGGTGCAGGTCGTGCGAGGAGGTGGCGCGCATACCGAGGGAGTCCCACGTGGGCTCCACCGTGATCCCCGCCCCGGCCGGCACCAGGAACTGGGAGACCACGGACTGGTCGGTGGCGCTGCGCGCGGCCACCAGGTAGCCGTCCGGGTGGCCGGCGCCGGAGCAGAAGGTCTTGCTGCCCTTGATGTGCCAGCCACCGTCGACCGGCTCGTAGACGGTGCTGAGCTGGGACAACCGGCCGCCGGCGCCGCGCTCGCTCATCGCCACCGCGTACCAGGCGCCGTCGGCCGCCGCGCGTAGCAGCCGGTCCCGGGCGGCAAGCGCCTCCTCGGGTACGCCGAGCGCCTCGGCCAGTTCCTCGGTGACCGCGCCCAACGCGCCGGTGACCGAGGCGTGCATGTTGAACACCAGCGCGGTCGCGCCGTTGCCGCGCGCCAGCTCGGTGGCGACCGCGGCGTACTCGGCGAAGGTCGCCCCCAGCCCACCCAGCTCGCGCGGGACCATCAACCCGAAGAGGCCGGCCTCCCGCAGGTCGGCGAAGTCGTCCGCCGGGAACGAGCCGTCCCGGTCGTGCCCGGCCGCGCGGGCGGCCAGTCGCGGCGCCAACCGGCGGGCCGCCCCCAGCGCGTCCACAGTCATGTCGCCTCCCTCTCCGCGTCCCTTACCCCGGGCGGTCCCGGCTACCCGCCTCGCCGGCCACTGCCCTGGTAGAGGACGGCGGTCGACCGGGTCGGCACGATGCGCGGCTGCGCCCGGACCGGACGGTCACCGCCCCGCCACCGGCGCAGCAGCCAACCAAGCGTGCCGCCCAACTCCGGGCGGAGCCCGCGTACGCGCAACGCCACGCCGTGCCGGGCGCACTCGGCGACAAGCGCGCGGGCGTCCACGAACAGCCGGTGGTCGTGGATGCCGCGCGGCACCGTGGGCAGCCGCTCGCCCACCTCCACCGCGACCAGCCGGGCCAGCAACGTGTCGTTGATGGTGTCCAGCACCAGCAGGCCGCCGGGGCGCAGCAGCCGACACGCCTCGGCGACCGCCCGTCGCCAGTCCGGCACGTGCTCCAGCACCTCACCGGCGGACACCACGGCGGCGCAGCCGTCGGCCAGCGGAACCGCGGTGGCGTCGCCCTGGAGCACGGTCACCCCGTGCGCGGCGGCCAGGTCGAGCGCCGAACGGGTCAGGTCCACCCCGACGTGCCGGTAGCCCTTGCCGGCCAGGTGCGGCGCCAGCAACCCGGCGCCGCAACCGAGGTCGACGAGCAGATCGTCCCGGGAGGACGCCGGGGGCACCAGCGCCGCGCGGGCGCGGGCCAGCCAGTGCAGCATCGCGAAGGCGCCGTCCGGCCGCCACCACTCGCCGGCCAGGTCGTCGTACTGCCGGGGGTCGTTCGGGGGCAGCGACCGGCGCGGACGGGACACCGGGGACGCTTCTGGCATGGACCGAGCGTGGCACGACTCCCCGGTAACGACCAGACTTCCCTTATGTCGACGCGGGTGTTAGGGCTGGTCAGGGCAAGCCATCCGGAGCCGGCGGCGGCGGTCACGGTGGTCGCCGCGCTGCTCGCCGTCGGCGTCGGGCACTCCGTTACCGGGGTGGTGACCGTGGCGCTGACCGTGCTGGCGAGCCAACTCGCGGTCGGCTGGAGCAACGACCTGATCGACGCCGACCGGGATGCCGCGGTGGGGCGTACCGACAAGCCGGTGACCACCGGCGCGGTCGCCCGGCCGGCGCTGGCCCGGGCCACCGCGGTGGCCGCCGTCGCCACCCCGCTGCTCGCGCTGGCCGGCGGCCCCGCCGCGGCGGCCTGCGCCACCCTGGGCCTGGTCTCCGCGCTGCTCTACAACAAGCCGCTGAAGTCGACAGCGGTGTCGGTGCTGCCCTACGCGGTCTCGTTCGGCGCGCTGCCCGCGTTCGTGGTGCTGGCCCTACCCGGCTCGCCCGCGCCGCCGGCCTGGCTGGTGGCCGCCGCCGCGCTGCTGGGCGCCGGGGCGCACTTCGCCAACGTCCTGCCCGACCTGGCCGACGACGCGCGGACCGGAGTGCGCGGACTGCCGCACCGGCTCGGCCCGGCGGGCAGCCGGCTAACTGCCGCCGGGCTGCTCCTCGCGGCCACCGTCACCCTGGTGTTCGGCCCGCCCGGGCCGCCGTCGTGGGCCGGCCTGGCGGCGGTCGCCGCCGCCGTCGCGGTGCCGGCGATCGGTGGGTACGCCGGGCGCGCGGCGGCCCGGACCGGCGGTCGACAGGTGGCCGCCTTCCGGGCGGTGCTGGTGGTGGCGCTCATCGATGTGGTGCTGCTGGTCGCGAACGGCCGGGTGGTCTGAGCGGTCCCCGTCGCGGGTGGCAATGCCGGGTCCGCGTGCGGGCCTCGATCAGCTCCAACTACCCTGGAGCGCGGTCTGCGCGGGCAAGGCCACCCCGTGCCCGGCGGTCGACCGGGCGGGGATCGTGACGAGGAGGACCGACGTGACGCGCTCGATCAGGGGTTCCCGGCGGCCGGCCCTGTTGCTGGCCGGCACCGCGGCGGCGGGTCTGCTGCTCGCCGGGTGCGGCACCGGGCAGGTGGCCGAGACCGCCAACAAGATCCCGTCGGTACAGGGCGTCAACGTCCAGACCTCCGACAACCTCTACAAGGTGCGCGGCCTCTACGTGCAGTTCCCCGGGCCTCAGGGCTACGAGGCGGGCGCCAACGCGCCGCTCAATGTCGTGATCTACAACGACAGCGAGGCCCCGGTCACGGTGACCGTCACCACCGACAGCGCCCGGGACATCCTGCTCACCGGTGCCGCCGGCGCCAGCGGCGCGGCCACCCCGACCGGCTCGCCGACCGAGCCGGCCTCGGTCTCGCCGACCGCCGCCGACCCGAGCGCCTCCCCCAGCCAGTCGCTCGAGGTGCCCGCCTCGCCGTCGGCCGGGGAGTCCGGCTCGGCCAGCCCGTCGCCGTCGGAGAGCGAGTCCGCGCCCGCCGGCCAACCGGCCCGGATCGAGATCCCGGCGCTCGGGTACGCCCAGCTCAACAGCGGTAACCCGCAGTTCCTCCAGCTCGTCGGCCTGAACCAGAAGCTGGTCGTCGGCCAGCAGGTCAACCTGACCTTCGACTTCGGCAACGGCCAGGTCATCCGGACGCCGGCCCAGGTCGGCGTCCCGCTGACCCCGGAGGCGCCGCCGTCCGCGGTCGTCAACCCGCGTGAGCACGCCGCCGAAGAGGGTGGCGTCGAGGGCGGCAGCCACGGCTGACGCCGTACCCGTTCTCCGTCGACACCGTCGTCGTGGCCCGCGCCACTTCGGCGGTGTCGCCGTTTCCGGTGGGCTTTCGTCGTACCGTCCGGTTAGCGTCCGGTGGTGACCACGCCCCGATCGACCTCCTCCCGCGCCGGCGCCGGCCGCGGCCGTGCCGCCGCCCGCGAACCCCGCCCGGCCTACGAGTGCGACGCCTGCGGGCATCAGCCACCCAAGTGGATGGGCCGCTGTCCCGAGTGCGGCGAGTGGGGCTCGGTCGTCGAGTCCACGGTCACCGGCCCGATGGTCTCCGGCCGGGTGGTCAGCTCCCGGATGCCGGCCGAGCCGGCCCGGCCGATCGCCACCATCAGCGCCGCGCCGGCCCGGGCCCGTCCGACCGGCGTCAGCGAGCTCGACCGGGTGCTCGGCGGCGGCCTGGTCCCCGGCGCGGTGGTGCTGCTCGCGGGCGAGCCCGGCGTCGGCAAGTCGACGCTGTTGCTCGACGTGGCCCAGCAGTGGGCCGCCGGCGCCGGCAGCCCGTCGCTCGTGGTCAGCGGCGAGGAGTCGGTAAGCCAGGTGCGGCTGCGGGCCGAGCGGATGGGCGCCCTGCACGACCAGCTCTACCTGGCCGCCGAGAGCGACCTGTCGGCGGTCCTCGGCCACCTCGACGCGGTCAAGCCGGGGCTGCTGGTGCTCGACTCGGTGCAGACGATCTCCACCACCGGCACCGAGGGCGTGCCCGGTGGCGTGACCCAGGTGCGCGCGGTCACCGCCGCGCTTGTCGCGGTCGCCAAGGAACGCGGCGTGGCCACCGTGCTCGTCGGCCACGTGACCAAGGACGGCCAGGTCGCCGGCCCACGCGTGCTGGAGCACCTGGTGGACGTGGTGCTCCACTTCGAGGGCGACAAGCACTCCTCGCTGCGCATGGTGCGTGGCGTCAAGAACCGGTTCGGCGCGGCCGACGAGGTCGGCTGCTTCGAGATGCACGAGGGCGGCATCAGCAGCCTGGCCGACCCGTCCGGCCTCTTCCTCACCCGTTATTCCGAGCCGGTGCCGGGCACCTGCGTGACCGTGGCCATGGAGGGCCGGCGGGCGCTTGTCACCGAGGTGCAGGCGCTGATCGGGGCGACGGTCGCCGGCTCGCCCCGACGCACCGTCTCCGGCCTCGACGGCGCCCGGCTGGCCATGGTCCTCGCCGTGCTCCAACGGCGCACCGAGCGGCTGACGCTGCACGACCGTGAGGTCTTCGCCGCCACCGTCGGCGGCATCCGGGTGGTCGAGCCGGCCGCCGACCTCGCGGTGGCGCTCGCGGTGGCCTCCGGCGGGCTCAACCTCGCGCTCAACCCGCACCTGGTCGCCATCGGCGAGGTCGGGCTCACCGGCGAGGTGCGCCGGGTCGGCGCGGTGCCCCGCCGGTTGGCCGAGGCCGCCCGGCTGGGCTTCCGGCTGGCCCTGGTCCCACCCGGTTGCGGCCCCGGCAGCAGCGGCGTCGCCCCGGAGCACATGCGGGTGATCGAGGTCACGGACGTGCGGGCCGCACTACAGGCCGCCGCCCGCGCCTCCGCGGAGTGACCGTGAGTGGTCACGAGCCGGGACCGGCCGGGCGATTCCGGACAGGCCACGCGGCCCGTCGGCGACCGCGAAAGCCGGACATCGTGACACATCACAGTAACCACGAGAGCACCCACCGCACCGCAGTCCGTAGAATGTGCCCGTGCCGACCGACCGCGATGCCACCAAGCCCGCAACGGCGACGCCGCACGCCCGCACCGGTGCCGTCAGCGGCAACCCGACCCGCGCGATCAGCGTGAGCGTCGCCGCGAGCGTCGGCGGGGCCGGCGCCGACCCGCTGCGGGCCAACCTCGCCCTCATGGCGCCCGGCACCGCGCTCCGCGACGGCCTGGAACGGATCCTGCGCGGTCGCACCGGCGCGCTGATCGTGCTCGGCTACGACAAGGTGGTCGAGCAGATCTGCACCGGCGGCTTCCCGATGGACGTGGAATTCTCCGCCACCCGGGTCCGCGAGCTGTGCAAGATGGATGGCGCCGTGGTGCTCTCCAGCGACGGCACCCGGATCGTCCAGGCCGGCGCGCATCTGATGCCCGACCCGTCCATCCCCACCGAGGAGTCCGGCACCCGGCACCGCACCGCCGAGCGGGTGGCCCGGCAGACCGGCTACCCGGTCATCTCGGTCAGCCAGTCGATGCGGATCATCAGCCTCTACGTCAACGGCCAGCGGCACGTGCTCGACGACTCGGCCGCGATCCTGTCCCGGGCCAACCAGGCGCTGGCCACGCTCGAACGCTACAAGCTCCGCCTCGACGAGGTCTCCGGCACGCTCTCCGCGCTGGAGATCGAAGACCTGGTCACGGTCCGCGACGCGGTGGCCGTGGTGCAGCGGCTGGAAATGGTCCGGCGGATCGCCGACGAGATCGCCGGCTACGTGGTGGAGCTGGGCACCGACGGCCGCCTGCTCGCGCTCCAGCTCGACGAGCTGATGGCCGGTGTGGACGCCGACCGCACCCTGGTCATCCGCGACTACCTGCCGGTCGGCCGCAAGTCGCGCACGCTCGACGAGGCGCTCGTCGAGCTCGACCTGCTCAGCGCCACCGAGATGATCGACCTGGTGGCGGTGGCCAAGGCCATCGGTTACCCGTCCGCCTCCGACGCGCTCGACGCGGCGGTCAGCCCGCGCGGGTTCCGTCTGCTGGCCAAGGTGCCACGGCTGCCGGCAGCCGTGGTCGACCGGCTGGTCGTGCACTTCGGCAGCCTCCAGCGGCTGCTCGGCGCGACAGTGGAAGACCTCCAGGCGGTCGAGGGGGTGGGCGACGCCCGTGCCCGTGGGGTCCGTGAGGGCCTGTCCCGGCTCGCCGAGGCGTCCATCCTGGAACGGTACGTCTGACCCGCCTCAGCCGGTGATGGTCAGCTTCACCGGCTCGCTGATCTTGGTGCCGACCCGGGCGAAGACCTGGTACGTGCCGATCGGCGCGTACGGGCCGGCAGCCAGGCCATCGGCGCAGCGGCTGGTGTCCCGGCCGTTCCAGCCCAGCTCGTAGGAACGCTCGAAGTTCGACGCGAACGACTGCACGTTCGAGCCCCGGTTGGTGCCACAGGTGTCCGACGACCAGACCTTCTCCGCGCCGGCCTTGACGTAGAGCTCCTGCAGATCGGCGCCGACGTCCCGGCTGCACGTACGGTCGGAGACGTTCTTGATCTTGAGGCGCAGCGTGACCACGGTGCGCTGCGGTGCGCTGGCCGGCAGCGCGACCGGCGTCACCCGCAACTCCGCGTCGGTGCAGGTGCCGTCGCCGGAGACCGACTGCCCGGACGTACCACCGTCACCGGCGCCGGTGTTCGTGCCGTCACCGGCACCGTCGCCCGTGCCGTCACCTGTGCCCGAACCGTCGCCCGAGCCGCCGCCGGTGTTCGTGCCGCCGGTGTCACCGGAAGCGCCAGGTGTGGGCGACGGACTCGTCGACTGCGGAGTCAACACCGAGCCGGAGGGATCCGGAGCCGCACCGGCCGACCCGCCAGGAGATGGATCACCGCCCGGCGCGCCGGTGTTGTGGTCCGTGCCGGTGCACGAATAGAGCAGGACAATCAGGAAGAGCAGCACCGCGCCGAGCACGACGGCGCGACGCCGCCAGTACACGGCGGGAGGCAGGGAACCGACCGTCAGACGCATGATGCGCCTACCGTAGTCGCGTGACGCTCGGCGCGCCGGTCCGACGCGCCGGTGACCCTGCGCCACAACCGACATCGCGTCCACAGTGGAAGCGGGCGGGCCCCGTCAGAGATAGACCTTGCGCTGGTAGACGGCGTGCGCCCCGGCCACCCGGTCGAGGAAGAGCTGGCCGGCGCAGTGGTCGATCTCGTGCTGTAGCGCACGCGCCTCGAAACCGTCGGTGACCAACCGCACCACCTCGCCGCTGCCCGGCAGCATCCCCTCCACCACCAGGCGGCTGGCCCGCTTCACGTCGCCGGTCAGGTCCGGCACCGACATACAGCCCTCCCGGCCTGCCTTCCACCGGCTCGCCTCCACCACCCGGGCGTTGCAGAGCACGAACGTGCCGTGCACGGTCACCGCCTTGGGGTGCCCGGTCACGTCCACCGCGAACACCTGGGCGCTCACCCCCACCTGCGGCGCCGCCAGCCCCACACAACCAGGCGAGACCCGCATGGTCGCCACCAGGTCGGCGGCCAGCCGCACCACCTCGACCGAGGTGGGGTCGACCTCCGGGCCGGGCCGGCTCAGCACCGGCTCCGGGGCGGCGACCACCCGACGCACCTCGCCCGGAACGCCGAGCTTCTCCGGTGTCCAGCCGCCCAGGCCGGCGTAACCCTCGGCGGTCACAGCAGGTCCGTGTCCGCCGGGCGGAGACTGACCCCGACGCCCAACTCCGCCGCGGCCCGGGTCAGCCGGCCGGCCACCTCGTCCGAGCTGCCCGGCGGCAACTCCACCTCGGCGACCACCACGTAGAGCGAACCCGTCAGCCGGGTGCTCAGGTCGGTCACGTTGCCGCCGACATCGGCCAGCACCCGGGTCATCGCCGCGACGATGCCCATGCGGTCGGCCCCGTGCACCGCCAGCACGTACGGCTCACCGGCGGAGGTGCTGCCACCGTCCGGGGTGACCGCGCGCACGGTGGCCAGCAGGTGCCCGTCGGAGGCGAGCGGGGCCAGCGCGGCCTCGACATCCGCGGCGGCCGGGCCCACGCAGATCAGGGTCATCGCGAAGTGCCCCCGCAACCGGGTCATCGTCGAGTCGGTGAGGTTCGCGCCGAGCCGGGCGAGGACCTCCGCGACATCGGCCACGATGCCCGGCCGGTCCCGACCGATGACGGTGATCGCGAGCTCATTCATTCGGACATTCTGCCCCGCCGCCGGAGACCCGCCGCGCCGGCCCACCCGGCCCGCCCAACCTGCGGGAAGGACACCCGTGACATCATCGGCACCGCCATGACTGAGCCCACCTTCGCCACCCAGGTCAGCCGGTGGTACGAGCGCAACGCCCGTGATCTGCCCTGGCGCAGGCCGGGCATCGGCGCCTGGGCGATCCTGGTCAGTGAGGTCATGCTCCAGCAGACCCCGGTGGTCCGGGTGGTGCCCGCCTTCCAGGCGTGGCTGGCCCGCTGGCCGGAACCGCGCGCGCTCGCGGAGGACACCCCGGCCGAGGCGATCCGGATGTGGGGACGGCTCGGCTACCCCCGCCGGGCGGTACGCCTGCGCGAGTGCGCGGTGGCGGTCGTGGAGCGGCACGGCGGAGTGGTGCCCGACCGGCTCGACCAGTTGCTGGCGCTGCCCGGCGTCGGCACGTACACGGCCCGCGCGGTGGCCGCGTTCGCGTACGGTCAGCGGCACCCGGTGGTGGACACGAACGTCCGGCGGGTGGTGAGCCGGGCGGTCGCGGGTGAGCCCGACGCCGGCCCGACCACCCGGCCCGCGGACCTGGTCGCCACCGAGGAACTGCTACCCGTCGAACCGGCCGCGGCGGCCCTGGCCAGCGCGGCGTTCATGGAACTCGGGGCGGTCGTCTGCACCGCCCGCGCGCCCCGCTGTGCGGTGTGTCCGGTCGAGTCCAGTTGCGCCTGGCGGGCATCCGGGCAGGCTGCCCCCGCCGGACCGACCCGCCGCCCACAGCGCTACGCCGGCACCGACCGGCAGGTACGCGGACTGCTGCTCGCGGTGCTCCGGGACGCCACCGGACCGGTGCCGCACCAGCGGCTGGACCAGGTCTGGCACGACGACGTGCAGCGGGCGCGGGCACTGGCCGGCCTGGTCACCGACGGGCTTGTGGAGCCGGTGGGTCAGGAGTCCTTCCGGCTGGCCGGCGACGGCCCCGCCGTCCCCCTGCTGCCCTGACCCCAGTAACCGCCGCCCTCTCGCACTGAGCCCGGTCACCGCCGCCTTCTCGCCCTGAGCCCGGTCACCGCCGCCCCCGGCGCTGAGCCCGGTCACGGCCGCCTCCCGCGCCTGAGCCCGGTCAGTGCTGCCCCCTGCGCCTGGGCCTGGTCACCGCGCGCCCGGAAAGGCGACGGCCCCGGTGGCTCTCGCCGACCGGGGCCGTCGCCCTGGGAACAGTTGCCCTGACCTACGCGGCGTTGTCCTACGCGGCGTTGTCGTCCGCGCCGGTGGATGCGGCGCCGAGATCGGCCGGCACCGCGTCCGGGACGGCGTCGGGTCGGTCCGCGCCGCGGAAGACGAGTTTGGCCTTGTCGATGTTGTCGGGGTCGCCTTCGCAGTCGACGACGACGATCTGGCCGGGGGTCAGTTCGTTGAACAGGATCCGTTCGGACAGGTTGTCCTCGATGTCGCGTTGGATGGTGCGGCGTAGCGGACGGGCGCCCAGGACCGGGTCGAAGCCCTTCTTCGCCAAATATTTCTTGGCGTTGTCGGTCAACTCCAGGCCCATGTCCTTGTTCCGCAGCTGACCCTCGATCCGCTGGATCATGATGTCCACGATCGACAGGATCTCGATCTCCCGCAGCTGGTGGAACACGATCGTGTCGTCGATCCGGTTGAGGAACTCGGGCCGGAAGTGCTGCTTGAGCTCGTCGTTGACCTTCTGCTTCATCCGGTCGTAGTTCGACTCGGAATCGTCGGAGGCCTGGAAGCCCAGCGACACCGCCTTCGCGACGTCCCGGGTACCGAGGTTGGTGGTCAGGATGATGACCGTGTTCTTGAAGTCCACGATCCGACCCTGACCATCGGTCAACCGGCCGTCCTCCAGGATCTGCAACAGCGTGTTGAACACATCCGGGTGGGCCTTCTCGATCTCGTCGAACAACACCACCGAGAACGGCCGCCGCCGCACCTTCTCCGTCAGCTGCCCACCCTCGTCGTACCCGACATACCCGGGAGGGGCACCGACGAGCCGGGACACCGTGTACCGGTCGTGGAACTCCGACATGTCCAACTGGATCAACGCGTCCTCGGACCCGAACAGGAACTCCGCCAGGGCCTTGGACAGCTCGGTCTTACCCACACCGGACGGGCCGGCGAAGATGAACGACCCCGACGGCCGCTTCGGATCCTTCAAACCCGCCCGCGTGCGCCGGATCGCCTTCGACACCGCCTTGACCGCGTCTTCCTGCCCGATGACGCGCTTGTGCAGCTCGTCCTCCATCCGCAGCAGACGCGACGTCTCCTCCTCGGTCAACTTGTACACCGGGATACCGGTCCAGTTCCCGAGCACCTCAGCGATCTGCTCGTCGTCGACCTCACTGACGACATCCAGATCCCCGGCCTTCCACTCCTTCTCCCGCTGCGCCTTCTGACCCAGCAACTGCTTCTCCGTGTCCCGCAACTGCGCGGCCCGCTCGAAGTCCTGCGCGTCGATCGCGGACTCCTTGTCCCGACGCACCTGCGCGATCCGCTCATCGAAGTCCCGCAGGTCCGGCGGCGCCGTCATCCGACGGATCCGCATCCGCGCACCCGCCTCATCAATCAAATCGATCGCCTTGTCCGGCAGGAACCGATCCGAGATATACCGATCCGCCAGGGTGGCCGCCGCGACCAGAGCCGCGTCGGTGATGCTCACGCGGTGGTGCGCCTCGTACCGGTCCCGCAGACCCTTCAAAATCTCGATGGTGTGCGCCAGCGACGGCTCACCCACCTGGATCGGCTGGAACCGACGCTCCAACGCCGCGTCCTTCTCCAAATGCTTACGGTACTCATCCAGCGTGGTCGCGCCGATGGTCTGCAACTCACCACGCGCCAGCATCGGCTTCAAAATGCTCGCGGCGTCGATCGCACCCTCCGCCGCGCCCGCACCCACCAACGTGTGGATCTCGTCGATGAACAAGATGATGTCACCCCGGGTGCGGATCTCCTTGAGCACCTTCTTCAGCCGCTCCTCGAAATCACCCCGGTAGCGCGAACCCGCCACCAACGCACCCAGGTCAAGCGTGTACAGCTGCTTGTCCTTCAGCGTCTCCGGCACCTCACCCTTGATGATCTTCTGGGACAAGCCCTCCACCACAGCGGTCTTACCCACGCCGGGCTCACCGATCAACACCGGGTTGTTCTTCGTCCGGCGGGACAACACCTGCATGACCCGCTCGATCTCCTTCTCCCGCCCGATCACCGGGTCGAGCTTGCCCTCCCGAGCAGCCTGGGTCAGGTTCCGACCGAACTGATCCAACACCAAACTCGTCGACGGCGCGGCCTCACCCGGCGCAGCACCCGCAGCAGCCGGCTCCTTGCCCTGATAACCCGACAGCAGCTGGATCACCTGCTGACGGACCCGGTTGAGGTCGGCGCCGAGCTTCACCAGCACCTGGGCGGCCACGCCCTCGCCCTCACGGATCAGGCCCAACAGGATGTGCTCGGTGCCGATGTAGTTGTGGCCGAGCTGCAGCGCCTCGCGCAGGGACAGCTCCAACACCTTCTTCGCCCGCGGCGTGAACGGGATATGCCCACTCGGCGCCTGCTGGCCCTGACCGATGATCTCCTCAACCTGCTGGCGGACGCCCTCCAACGAGATACCCAGGCTCTCCAAAGCCTTCGCCGCCACACCCTCACCCTCATGGATCAGGCCCAACAGGATGTGCTCCGTACCGATGTAGTTGTGGTTGAGCATCCGGGCCTCTTCCTGGGCCAGGACGACAACCCGTCGCGCTCGGTCGGTGAACCGCTCGAACATGCCCTCGTGCTCCTCACATGCCGTGCGCCTTGATGGTCAGATCTCGGCGGGGCCGGTGCGCGGACGTCCGGGACGGGCGTCCGTGCCTCCTTACTCTATCGTCGCGGACCGTCTCCGCTGAGGTCGTGTGACCCCGCCGGCGACCGTTCCGACGTCGTTTCTGCCAACCGTCCACGCTCAGGAGGTGTTCCGGGACTCCCGCCTGTACGCGCAGAGCGAAATTCGACCGGCAGCGGAAGGCCCGGTCGAGGGGCTTCGAGCGGGGAAACGCACACCCGCCTCGGTCGTCCACAGCCTGTGGACGCAATCTCCACCGCCTGTGGACAACTCCGTCCGACGCCGGTTTCTTCCCGCGCCGGGACCGGGACCGAACAGCGGCCCACCGACCGCCCAAATAACCACGAACCAGACATCCAGCAGGGCCGGCCGGGAAACGCCGACGCCGGCCCGGAAACGTCCTCCGGACCGGCGTGCCGCCACCATCGCGTACGACGGGGTCAGTGCCCCGCCTTCGCGTGGTACTCGTCCACGATCTCCTGCGGGATCCGGCCCCGGTCGGAGATGTCCTTGCCGGCCTTCTTGGCCCACTCGCGGATGGCCCGGTTCTGCTCGCGGTCCGCGGTCGCGCCGCCGCGACCACGCGCGGCCCGGCCGCCCACCACCACGCCCCCACGACCGACCTTCGAGCCGTGCGCGATGTACTGCGCGAATACGTCGCGCAATTTCTCCGCGTTGGAGGCCGAGAGGTCGATCTCGTACTGCACGCCGTCGAGCGCGAACTTGACAGTCTCGTCAGCGTCCCCGCCGTCCAGGTCATCGACCAGCTTGTGAATGATCTGCTTGGCCACGTCCCACATTCCTTTCGAGCAGGGTTGTGCTCCTGCAATACACCGAGCACAATAACCTGTCCGACGCTTGCTCCGTCAATAGGATCGCGTAACAAGCCGGAGAAGCCTTGCGTGCCTACTCCGGCCGGACCAAGGGGAACAGGATGGTTTCCCGAATTCCCAGGCCGGTCAAGGCCATCAGGAGCCGGTCGATTCCCATTCCCATACCACCGGCCGGCGGCATTCCGTACTCCATCGCCCGGAGAAAGTCCTCGTCGAGCCGCATGGCCTCGTCGTCGCCGCGCGCCGCGAGCTGCGCCTGGGCCACCAGCCGCTCCCGCTGCACCACCGGGTCGACCAGCTCGGAGTAGGCGGTGCCCAGCTCGAATCCCAGCACGTAGAGGTCCCACTTCTCGGCCAGCCCCGGCTCGCTGCGGTGCGCCCGGGTCAGCGGACTGGTCTCCTCCGGGTAGTCGCGGACGAACGTGGGCGCCTGCAACGACGGCACCACCAACTCCTCGAACAACTCCTCGGCCAACTTGCCCGGCCCCCACTTCGGGTCCACCGAGAGACCGATCTTGTCCGCGTACTCCACCAGGCGTGACCTTTCCGTGCGGACGGTGACCTCCTCACCGAGCGCTTCGGAAAGAACACCGAACAGCGTCACCGACCGCCACTCGCCGCCCAGGTCGAACTCACGGCCGTCGGCGTGCGTCACCACCGTCGAGCCGGCGACCGCGACGGCGGCCTGCTGCACCAGATTTCGGGTCAGCTCGGCCATCGTGTCGTAGTCGCCGTACGCCTGGTAGGTCTCCAGCATCGCGAACTCCGGCGAGTGCGAAGAGTCTATGCCCTCATTACGGAAGTTGCGGTTGATCTCGAAGACACGGTCGACGCCACCCACCACCGCGCGCTTGAGAAACAGTTCCGGTGCGATTCGCAGATACAGATCGGTGGCGAGCGCATTGCTGTGGGTCACGAATGGGCGGGCCGCGGCGCCACCGTGCAGCAACTGGAGCATCGGGGTCTCGACCTCGACGAAGTCCTGCGCGTGCAGGGTGTCCCGCAGGCTGCGGACCGCGGTGGCCCGGGTGCGGACCATCTGCCGGGCCTGCGGGCGGACCACCAGATCCACGTAGCGCTGCCGGACCCGGGACTCCTCGCTCAACGGCTTGTGCGCCACCGGCAGCGGGCGTAGCGCCTTGGCGGTGACCGCCCACTCGTCGGCAAGCACGGACAACTCGCCGCGCCGGCTGGTGATCACTTCACCGGTCACCCCGACGTGGTCGCCGAGGTCCACCAGGCGCTTCCAGTCCGCCAGGCGCTCCGGCCCGACCCGGTCCAGCGAGAGCATCGCCTGAAGCTCGGTGCCGTCGCCGTCGCGCAGCGTGGCGAAGCAGAGTTTGCCGGTGTTGCGAATGAAGATCACCCGGCCGGTGACCGAGGCCCGGTCCCCGGTGGCGGTGTCGGTGGGCAGGTCGGCGTAGCGCTCGCGGAGCCGCGCGAGCGTGGTGGTCCGGGGGAAACCCACCGGGTACGGCTCGACGCCCTCGGCGAGCATCCGGTCCCGCTTCTCCCGGCGGACCTTCATCTGCTCGGGAAGGTCGTCGGCGGGGTCGGTGGGCAGGGCGTTCTGCTCGGTCACGGCACGCTTCCTCAGGCCTTGGGGGACAACGGCGGGGTCAGCCCATGAGCGTACTCAAGCGCCGTGCCGACCGTTACGGGATAACCTGCCCGCCATGACCGACCCCACTGCGGCGCTCTCGTTCGGCGCGGCCGCCGCCGCGTACGACCGGTTCCGGCCCCGCTATCCCGAGGCGGCGCTGCGCTGGGCGCTGGCCGGGCTGACCGCCCCGGCCCGGGTGGTGGACCTCGGTGCCGGCACCGGCATCCTCACGCGTGGCGTGACGGCGCTCGGGCACCACGTCGTACCCGTCGAGCCGGATCCGGGGATGCGGGCGCAACTGGCGGTCGCCACCACGGGCACGACGGCGCTCGCCGGCAGCGCGGAATCGGTGCCGCTGCCGGACGGTTCGGCGGACGCGGTGCTGGTCGGGCAGGCCTACCACTGGTTCGACAAGGAGCCGGCGCACGCCGAGATCGCCCGCGTGCTGCGCCCCGGTGGCACCTTCGCGCCGATCTGGAACACCCGGGACAACGACGTCGAGTGGGTGGCCGAGCTGGAGCGGATCGCCGACCTGCGCGACCACGCCGGCAACCTGGTCGAGAAGGTCACCAGCTTCGGACCGGCCTTCGGCCGGGTGGAGCTGACCGAGTTCACCCATCGGACCACGCTCACCCCGGACGGGGTGATCGGCATGCTGCGCACCCGCTCCTTCTGGCTGACCGCCACCGCCGACGAGCAGGCGAGGATCGACCGGGAACTCCGCGACCTCTTCGCCACCCACCCCGACCTGGTCGGTCGGGAGACCGTCGAACTGCCGTACCGGACGCTTGTGTTCACGGCGCGCAAGCGGTGAGCGCTGGCGTTAACCGGGGGCCCTTCCTATACCGGAAGCGTTAACAAGGGCCCCCTCCTTGCACCTCAGGTGTTGCGGTCGTAGACCATCCGCAGGCCGATCAGGGTGATCATCGGCTCGTGGTGGGTGATGGTGCGGCACTCGGACAGCACCAGCGAGGCCAGGCCGCCGGTGGCGATGACCGCGTTCACCTCGCCCAGTTCCCCGGACATCCGCTCGACGATCCGGTCCACCTGGCCGGCGAAGCCGAAGTAGAGGCCGGCCTGAAGGCACTCCACGGTGTTCTTGCCGATCACCGAGCGGGGCCGGGTGGCCTCCACCTTGCGCAGCTGCGCAGCGCGGGCGGCGAGCGCGTCGAAGGAGATCTCGATGCCCGGCGCGAACGCCCCGCCGAGGAACTCGCCCCGGTCGCTGATCACGTCGAAGTTCGTGGTGGTGCCGAAGTCGACGACGATCGACGGCCCGCCGTAGAGCGTGTACGCGGCGAGGGTGTTCACCACCCGGTCCGCGCCCACCTCCTTCGGGTTGTCGATGGCGAGCTGCACCCCGGTCCGCACGCCCGGCTCGACGATGACGCTCGGCAGGTCGGCGTAGTAGCGAGCCAGCATGGTGCGCAGCGAGCGCAACGCGGCCGGCACGGTCGAGCAGGCGGCCACCCCGGTGATCTCCACCGCGTCACCGGCAAGCAACCCGCGGAACATCAGGCCCAGCTCGTCCGCGGTGGAACGGGCGTCGGTCTTGATCCGCCAGGAGTGCACCAGCTTGTCGCCGTCGAAGGTCGCCAGCACGGTGTTGGTGTTTCCGATGTCGATGCAGAGCAGCACAGCGGCAGCCTAGACGGTCACCTACCGCGCAGGTCGAGAGCGATGTCGAGGATCGGCGAGGAGTGGGTGAGCGCGCCCACGGAGAGGAAGTCCACGCCGGTGGCCCCGTACTCGGCGGCCACCGGCAGGGTCAGCCCACCGGTCGCCTCCAACTCCGCCCGGTCGCCCACCACGGCCACCACCTCACGAAGCTGCGCCGGGGTCATGTTGTCGAGCAGCAGGAAGCCGGCCCCGGCCTCGACCGCCTCCACCGCCTCGGCAAGCGTGTCCACCTCCACCTGCACCGGCACGTCCGGGAACGCCTCCCGGACCCGCCGGAACGCGGGCGCGATCCCGCCCGCCGCCAGCTTGTGGTTGTCCTTGATCATCGCGACGTCGTGCAGGCCCATCCGCTTGTTCGTGCCACCACCCGCTCGGACCGCGTACTTCTCCAGCCCTCGCAGCCCCGGCGTGGTCTTGCGGGTGTCCAGCACCATCGCCTTCGTGCCGGCCAGCGCGTCCGCCCACGCCCGGGTGTGGGTGGCCACCCCGGACATCCGGGAGAGCAGGTTCAGCGCCGTCCGCTCGGCGGTGAGCAGCAGCCGGGTC
This sequence comes from Micromonospora sp. WMMD1128, assembly GCF_027497235.1. Taxonomy (NCBI): domain Bacteria; kingdom Bacillati; phylum Actinomycetota; class Actinomycetes; order Micromonosporales; family Micromonosporaceae; genus Micromonospora; species Micromonospora sp. WMMD1128. The sequence goes on along the minus strand of NZ_CP114902.1, from coordinate 132,317 downwards.
GGCCCGGTCACGGTGGCCAGCACCTCGCCGCGCGCCACCCGCTGCCCGTCGTGGGCCACGAGCGACACCTCGACCGTACGCCCGGCGCCAGTCACGTCGCCCACCAGCTCGAACACCGCGGCGGCCACCGGCAGCCCGGCCACCACCCCGTCCTCGCGCGCCACCAGGTCGGCGGTGTCCCGCTGGTCGGCCGGGACGGTCGCGACGCTCGTCACGTCGAGGAAGTCCGGGCCGAGGTCCTCGGCCAGCGCGTCGACGACGATCCGCCGGACCCGCTCCGGGTCCAGCCCGCCGTCCCGCAGCGCCCGCACCGTCGACTCGATCATGGAATCCTCTCCTCTGTTCCTGACGTTCGCGACTGCGGGGCTCGCAAGACCGGCTCACTCCTCGCGCTCACCCAACGCTCGACCAGCAGCCCATCCGTGCCCACCCCGGCCACCAGGTGACCCAGCCACCTGTCGTCGGCCGCCGGGAAGTCCTCCCGCCAGTGGCACCCCCGCGTCTCCTCGCGGGCGTACGCGGCGGCGACGAGCGTCGACGCCACGGTGATCAGGTTCGTCGCCTCCCAGTCGGCGGTACGGGGCACGCCCCGCCCCTCGCTCAGCGCGGTGAGCGTGGCCGCGGTGCCGGTCAACGACTCCGCCGACCGGAGCACGCCCGCGCCCCGGGACATCGCCCGTTGCAGCTCCGCCGTGCCCGCCGCCGGCACCAGCCGGCCCGGCCCGCCCACCCAGGCGCCGGTGTCCGCCGGCCGGGCCTGCTCGGGCAGCCCGGCGGCGACGGCCTCGGCGATCCGGCGGGCGAAGACCAGCCCCTCCAGCAGCGAGTTGCTGGCCAGCCGGTTGGCGCCGTGCACGCCGGTGCAGGCCACCTCGCCGCAGGCGTACAGGCCGGGGATCGAGGTGCGGCCACGAAGGTCGGTCCGGACGCCGCCGGAGGCGTAGTGGGCGGCCGGCGCGACCGGGATCAGGTCGGTCGCCGGGTCCACCCCGATGGCCAGGCAGGACGCCACGATGGTGGGGAACCGCCGGGCCAGGAAGTCGCCGCCCAGGTGCCGTGCGTCCAGGAACACGTGGTCGGCGCCGGACGCGTTCAGCACCCGGTGGATGCCCTTGGCCACCACGTCCCGGGGAGCCAGCTCGGCCAACTCGTGCTGGCCGACCATGAACCGCTTGCCGTCGCCGTCGACCAAGTGGGCGCCCTCGCCCCGCAACGCCTCGGAGACCAGCGGCTGTTGCGCCAGGCCGGCGCCCGGCCCACCGGCCGGCACGATCAGCGCGGTCGGATGGAACTGGACGAACTCCAGGTCGGTGACGGCCGCGCCGGCGCGCAACGCCAGCGCCACCCCGTCCCCGGTGGAGACCGACGGGTTGGTGGTGGCCGCGAAGACCTGCCCCATCCCGCCGGTGGCGAGCACCACCGCGCGGCCGAGGATCGCGCCGACGCCGTCCTCGCTGCCCTCGCCCAGCACGTGCAGCGTGATCCCGCAGGCCGGGCCGAAACCATCCGGACCGTCGCCGGGGGCGCGCAGCAGGTCGAGCACCAGGGCGTGCTCGACCAGCCGGATCCACGGGTCGCGCCGCACCGCCGCGTGCAGCGCCCGCTGCACCTCGGCGCCGGTGGCGTCGCCGCCCGCGTGCACGACCCGGTCGGCCCGGTGGCCACCCTCGCGGCCGAGCATCAGCGAGCCGTCCGGGTTGCGGTCGAACTCCGCCCCGATCCGCATCAGCTCGCGCAGCCGGGTCGGGCCCTCCTCCACGAGCACCCGGACCGCCGCCGGGTCGCAGAGGCCGACGCCGGCCACCTCGGTGTCGTACGCGTGGGCGGCCGGGCTGTCCGCCGGGTCGAGCACCGCGGCGATGCCGCCCTGCGCCCACCGGGTGGAACCCTCGTCGATGTCGACCTTGGTGACGACGGTGACGTGCAGGCCGGCCTCGCGCAGGTGCAGCGCAGCGGTCAGCCCGGCGACGCCGGAGCCGACGACGATCACGTCGGTGGTCTCCACCCAGCCGGGCGCGGGCGCGGCGAGCAGCCGGGGCAGCACTGGCAGGTCGACGGTGGGTAGGTCCATGGGCACAGTCAACCCGAAGCATCCTCGGCCCGGGCGGCGGGGGCGGGACGAGTGGTTTCGGCTACCTCGTCCGGACCGGCAGGCGGGCCGGGCCGGCGCCCTTCAGCGAGGCGGTCACCGTGCGGTCGCTGAGCCACAGGTAGCACCGGACACCGCGGTCGCCGACCGCCCAGCGACCGGCGGCGGGCGGACGGACCACCACGTCGCTGCGGTAACGCAGGATCGGGTCGGCGGGCACACCGGTGAAGCGCGCGATGGCGGAATAGCAGCCGGCGTAGAGCGGCACCCAGTCCGCCGGCTCCTTCGGGAACGGTCGGTCCGGCGCCACCCACACCCCGACGAACTCGGCATCGTGCGCCCCGGCGCAGTCGGTCGGGGTGAGCCGCTGCACCCGGTGCCCGTCCCGGCTGGTGCGCTGGCAGCCCAGGCGCAGCGGGGAGGGCGGCTTGAGCGCGTCGCGCAGGCTGCCCGTCCGGACCACCACGACGGCCGCCGCCTCGACCGTGTTCAACTCGGTCAGGTCGCACCGGTACCAGCGGGCCCCGCCCGTCCAGCCGGTGGCGGTGGGCATCGCCACACCGAGCCGCAGCCGTCCGGCGCGCCAGTCGTCACCGACGTACGCGCCGGCCCGCTTGTCGCACTCGGTGAACGCGGCACGCAACTCCGGCGAGGTGAGCGCCGGCGGGGTGGCCCGGTCGCCGGGGAACGCACCGACGTGCACGGTCTCCACCCGGTGCGGCAGGTCGCAGTCGACCGGGTCGTAGCCCGCCAGGGCCACGGTCGGGGTGAAGTCGGCGACCTGGCAGACCTCGGCCGCCGGGGTGAACGGCCCGGCCGGCGCGAAGGCGGCCCAGTCGTCGGTGAGGTCGCCGTCGAGCCCGCCGGACGAGGCACACCCGGCCAGCGTCGCCGCCGCAGCCAACACGGCGACGAGACTGCGCATCGCACGGCCCATCGCGCCTCCCCCAGCCCGACGACCGTCGAATCCGACGGCCCGCTCAGGGTAGCCGAAAATGACCTTCCGGTGACAGACCGCGAACCGCGGGATCGTCGACGGGGCTCAGTTCAGGGCGGCGGCCAGGGGGTTGGGGACGGGGTCTCCGGCGGTGCCGGGGGCGGCAGTGGCCGGATCGGCACCGAGGTCGACGACCCGGTTGTCGGCGTCCACGTGCACCACCCGGGGCTGCCGGGCCCGTGCCTCGGCGTCGTCCATCTGCCCGTACGAGATGAGGATGACCAGGTCACCGGGGTGCACCAGGTGCGCGGCGGCACCGTTGATGCCGATCACGCCGCTGCCCCGCCGGCCCGGAATCACGTACGTCTCCAGGCGGGCGCCGTTGGTGATGTCCACGATCGCGACCTGCTCGCCGGGGAGCAGGTCCGCCGCGTCGAGCAGATCCTCGTCCACCGTCACCGAGCCGACGTAGTGCAGGTCGGCCTGGGTCACCGTGGCCCGGTGGATCTTCGACTTGAGCATGGTCCGGAGCATCGGGGTGCCTTTCCGCATTCGTGGTGGGTCAGTGCCGCGGCGCGAGGTGGATCGCGGTGTTGTCGATCAGACGGGTGGCGCCGATCCAGGCCGCGATCAGCAGCCGGGCCGCGCCGGCGACCGGGCCGGGTTCCAGGTCGGGGTCGGTGAGCACCAGATAGTCGAGGCGGGCCTCCGGCGTACCCGGGTCGAAGCCCCGGTGCGCGGCGGCCAGCACCGCGCCCGCGTCGTCGCCCCGCTCGGCCGCCGCGACGCCGGCACGCAGCGCGGCGGAGAGGCTCAACGCGGCCCGCCGCTCCTCGGCGGAGAGGTAGCGGTTGCGGCTGGACAGGGCCAGGCCGTCCGGCTCCCGCACGGTCGACACGCCGACGATCTCGGTCGGCACGTCCAGGTCGCGGACCATCCGGCGGACCAGGGTGAGCTGCTGGTAGTCCTTCTCCCCGAAGAACGCCAGGTCGGGGCGGGTGAGCTGGAGCAGCTTCAGGACCACGGTGAGCACACCGTGGAAGAAGCCGGGGCGGCTCAGGCCCTCCAGGTCCGCGCCGAGCGGACCCGGGTCCAGCCGCACCGTCGGCTGACCGTCCGGGTACATCTCGCGCACCGGGGGCGCGAAGACCAGGTCCACCCCGGCCCGCCGGCAGATCTCCAGGTCCGCGTCGAGCGTGCGCGGGTAACGGTCGAAGTCCTCGTTCGGGCCGAACTGGAGCGGGTTCACGAAGACGGTCACCAGCACGTGGTCGGCCCGCTCCCGGGCGGCCCGCAGCAGCGTCTCGTGCCCGGCGTGCAGCGCGCCCATGGTCATCACCACGCCGACCGTGCCGGTCAGCCCGTCCCGGGCCGCCGCCAACTCCTTGCGGGTGTGCACCACGCTCACCATGAGGAGGCCACCTCCATCCCGTCCAGCACGTCCAGCAGCGCCGCCGCGTCCGCCGGGCGCAGCCGGCCCGCCGCGACCGCGCGGTCCGCCGTCCGTCGGGCCAACGCCAGATACGCCGGTACGGATTCCGGCGCGGTCCGCGCGAGCCGGTCCAGGTGCCGGCGTACGGTGCCCGCGTCGCCCCGGGACACCGGGCCGGTCAGCGCGTCGTCGCCGAGGCGCAGCGCATTCTCCAGGGCGGCCCGCAGCAGCGGGGCGAGCACCTTCTCCGGCCGATCCACCCCGGCGTCGCGCAACCGGTCGGCCGCGTCGTTGACCAGTGTCACCAGGTGGTTGGCACCGTGCGCGAGCGCTGCGTGGTAGAGCGGCCGGTCGGCCTCACCCACCCACTCGGGCACGCCGCCCAGGTCGGCCACGAGCCGGGCCGCGAACGGGCGCAGCTCGGTCGGGGCGGTCACGCCGTAGGAGATGCCGGCCAGGCGGGACAGGTCGTCCGGCGTACCGGTGAAGGTCATCGCCGGGTGCAGCGCGAGCGGTCGGGCGCCGGCCGCAGCCGCCGGGGCCAGCACGGCCAGCCCGTGCGCGCCGGAGGTGTGCGCCACCATCTGGCCCGGGTGCAGCGCGCCCCGCGCGGCCAGGTCGGCGACCACGCCGGCCAGGGCGTCGTCGGGGACCGCGACGATCAGCAGGTCGGTGGCGGCGCGGGCCACGTCGGGGGCGGCACGGTGCGGGGTCTGCGGCAGCAGCAGCGCGAGCCGGGCGCGGGAGGCGCCGGAGCCGCCGGACGCGGCGACCACGCGGTGGCCGGCGGCGGCGAGAGCCGCGCCGAGCACGGCACCGACCCGGCCGGCGCCGAGCACACCGACGGAGAGGGTACGGGGGACGGCGAGCGGGGCGCGGAGGGCCCGCGGGCGCAGCGGTGCGCTCATGTCAGTGATCCAGTCCTCGGAGGGGGTACCGGTCGAGGCAAGTATGCGCCCGGTTGACAGACCGGAAACAAGAAGGTGTGAAAACCTTCACCGGCCACCCGGCGGGCCGGCGGCGGCGCGCCGTAGGGTCGGCCGGTGACGTCCGGACTCCCCGCGCTGCGCTGGCGCGACGCCATGGAGCTGGCGCTCTACGGCCCGGACGGCTTCTTCGTCGCCGGCCCCGGCCCCGCCGCCCACTTCCGCACCAGCGCGCACGCCTCGCCGGTCTTCGCCGCGGCCCTGCTCCGCCAGCTCGTCGCGCTCGACGAGGCGCTGGGCCGCCCCGCCCGGCTGGACGTGGTGGACGTGGGCGCGGGCCGGGGCGAACTGCTCCGGGCACTGCTGGCGCAGGCCGGACCGGACCTGGCCGCCCGGCTCCACCCGGTGGCGGTGGAACGGGCCGCCCGCCCGGACGACCTGCCACCGGAGATCGACTGGCGCGCGGAGATCCCCGAACGGATCACCGGCCTGCTGCTCGCCACCGAGTGGCTGGACAACGTCCCCCTGGACGTGGCAGTCCTCTCCCCGCAGGACTGGCACCTCCTCCTGGTGAACCCCACCACAGGCGAGGAAACCCCCGGCCCCGCCCTCTCCCCCACCGACACCGCCTGGCTGACCACCTGGTGGCCCCTCCCGCCCCGACCGTTGCCGTTGATCAAGGAGTTTGCGTCGTCGTCCGGGGCCCCGCCCGACGCAAACTCCTTGATCAACGACGGCGGGGACGGGTGGGATGGGGAGTCGGGTGGCTGGGGGCGGGTGGAGATCGGGCGGGCTCGGGACGAGGCGTGGGCGGAGGCGGTGGGGCGGATCGAGCGCGGGCTCGCGCTGGCCGTCGACTACGGGCACCTGCGCGGGTCACGGCCCATCGCCGGGACGTTGACCGGCTACCGGGACGGGCGGCAGGTGCCACCGGTGCCGGACGGGTCGTGCGACGTGACCGCGCACGTCGCCATGGACTCGGTCGCCTCCGCCGGTGAACGGGTCGCCCGGTGTGCGTACACCCTGGTTTCGCAGCGGGAGGCGTTGCGGGCGCTCGGGGCCGACGGCGGGCGACCGCCGCTGAGCCTGGCCGCCCGCGACCCGGCCGGCTACCTGCGGGCGCTTGCCACGGCGTCGGCGGCGGCCGAGCTGACCGACGCGGCCGGCCTCGGCGGGCACCTGTGGCTGCGGCAGCCGGTCGGCGTCGCCCTCGACCCGCTCGTGGCACGATGACGGGCATGACCACGGACGCCGGCGACCTCCGCGAGCTGACCGTCGGCACCGGGGCCGGCGGCGAGCAGCTCGGCACCGACATGGTGCTCAACATCGGGCCACAGCACCCGTCGACGCACGGCGTGCTGCGGCTGCGCCTGGTGCTCGACGGGGAACGGGTGGTCGCCGCCGAGCCGATCGTCGGCTACATGCACCGGGGCGCGGAGAAGCTCTTCGAGGTACGCGACTACCGGCAGATCATCGTGCTGGCCAATCGGCACGACTGGCTGTCCGCGTTCTCCAACGAGCTGGGCGTGGTGCTCGCCGTCGAACGGCTCATGGGCATGGAGGTGCCGGAACGCGCGACCTGGCTGCGGATGGCGCTGGCCGAGCTGAACCGGGTGCTCAACCACCTGATGTTCCTCGGCTCCTACCCGCTGGAGATCGGCGCGATCACGCCGATGTTCTACGCGTTCCGGGAACGGGAGACCATCCAGGCGGTGATGGAGGAGGTCTCCGGCGGCCGGATCCACTACATGTTCAACCGGGTCGGCGGCCTGAAGGAGGAGGTGCCGGCCGGCTGGACCGGCCGCGCCCGCGCCGCCATCGGCGAGGTCCGCCGGCGGATGCCCGACCTGGACCACCTGATCCGGCGCAACGAGATCTTCCTGGCCCGCACCGTCGGCGTCGGCGTGCTCTCCGCCGCCGACGCCGCCGCGTTCGGCGCGTCCGGGCCGGTCGGCCGGGCCTCCGGCCTCGACCTCGACCTGCGCCGGGACGAGCCCTACCTGGCCTACGACCAGCTCGACGTGCCGGTGGTGACGAAGACCGCCGGGGACTGCCACGCCCGGTTCGAGGTGCTGCTCGACCAGGTGTACGCCTCGCTCGACCTCGCCGAGCAGTGCCTGGACCGGGTGGACCGGCTGAGCGGGCCGGTGAACACGCGCCTGCCGAAGGTCGTCAAGGCGCCCGAGGGGCACACCTACGCCTGGACCGAGAACCCGCTCGGTATCAACGGCTACTACCTGGTGTCGCGGGGTGAGAAGACACCCTGGCGGCTCAAGTTGCGCACCGCCTCGTACGCGAACGTGCAGGCGCTGTCGACCCTGCTGCCCGGCTGCCTGGTGCCGGACCTGATCGCCATCCTCGGCTCGATGTTCTTCGTGGTCGGCGACATCGACAAGTAAGCGCGTCCGCCGCCGGTCGGGCCGACCGCCCGTCGGTGGGTGAGGCGCTGTCGGCGGTGCTTGCGGGGCGCCACCCTTCCGGCGCCCTTCTGGGTGCACCTGATGTCGCTCCCGCAACAACAGACGCACCCAAACCTCGCGGCCGTCGGTCCCCGCCGGCTGACGGCGTCCTGCCGTGGGTGTTGCTGTCGGTGTCGCAGGGGAGCGGTCAGCGCCAGCGGTCGGCGGTGTCCCGGTACGGCAGGCCGTAGCCGCCGGGTTCCGGCCGGCGCCACTCCGGCTCGGGCTGCCGGTCCGGCTCGGGCTGCCATTCCGGCTCGGGCTGCCGCCACTCCGGCTCGACCTGACGCCACTCCGGCTGGCCGCCGCGCTGGGTCGGCGGACGCCACTCCTCGGGCACCGGCACCCCGCCGGACGGCAGCGCCGGTGGGTTCTCCCCGGGCCAGCCTCCGCCCGGATCCGGATCGTGACGCACCGAGCCGGCGTCGTCCGCGCCGGGAGACACGCCCCGGACGGCGGCCCAGCGGTCCTCGATCCGATATTCGGTGCCGCCCCCGTCGGCGTGCACCGCGGCCCGCCGTTCGCCGACGCGGAGCTCCCGCCCCTGGCCGTCGTCGTGCACCGCGGCCCAGCGGTTACCGGCCCGCATCTCGGACCAGTGCTCTCCGTCCGGTTCGACGGCCCCCGCCCACCCGTACTGCCCGGCCGGCGCCGCCCGGCCATGCTCCCCGGACGGCGCTCCTCGGACGTGCTCCCCGGACGGCACTCCCCGGCCGTACTCCGCGAACGGTGCTCCCCGGACGTGCTCCCCGAACGGCGCTCCCCGGACGTGCTCCCCGAACGGCGCTCCCTCGCCGGACGTTCCGGGGTCGTACGGTCCCGACCAGCCCGGCGACGGCTGCTCCTCCGGCCAGGCGCCCGCTGCGACCCGCTCTTCCGGCCCGAGCCACGCACCCGGACGGACCGGGCCGTCGTGCCGGTCCACCGAGCCGTCGTGCCGGTCCACCGGGCCGTCGTGCCGGTCCACCGGGCCGTCGTGCCAGCCCGGCCAGGGCCGCTCCTCGGGGCGGTCGCCCGCCGCCAAGCCAGCCCGCTCCGCGCCCGAGCCGGACCGCTGCTCGTCCGCCGGACGTGCCCGGCCATGGCCGGCTGCCCAGCCGTCGTCCACCTCCCGCGACGCCCAGCCCCGCCCCCCACCGGCGGCCCGGCCGACGCCCGCCCAGGGATGCGCGCCACCGATCCGGTCCGGTCCGTCGCCGCCGGCGGCCCATCCGGCCCCGCCGCCGCTCCATCCGGCCCCGTCGACAGGCGGACCTGGGCGGGCCCCGACATCCCGCGGACCGCCGTCCCGCGCGTCGGACCAGGGCCGCTCTGCGCCCGCACCGGACCGCAGGCCCCCGGGCCAGGCGTCCTCGGCCGCACCGAACCGGCCCGGCCACGGGTGGTCGTCCCGGCCCGCCTCGCGGTGTCCGGCCCGGTGGTCGACCGACTCGTCCCGGTGGCGGTCCTCCGCGGGCGGCGACCAGCGACCGGCGTATCCGCCGTACCGGGAGCCGGCCGCGTCGCCGCCGCCGCCGTCGACGATGGTGTGCCGGGTGGTGACATGCACGGTCTCGGTGTGGTGGACCAGGCCAACCTGGCGGTGTTCCGGCCGGGCCCCCGGCTCGGGCACCCGCGCCGCCCCGTACACCCCGCCGGAGGGCCGCTCCGCGCCGTGTCCACCGGACCGTGCCGGCTCCGCGCGGTAGCCCTCCGCAGGTGTCGCGCCGGACCGGGTCGACTCGCCGCCGTGGCCGCCGAACCCGGTGTGCTCCTCCACCGCGCGGCCACGACCGGGCGGCTCCGGACGCGCCCGCCCCTCCACGGGATACGTGCCGGGTCGCTCGAAATCGTGGGGAGCAGCTCGCAGCGGGTCGGCCTGCTGGTCGGTGCCGTAGCGATCACCCGCCGGCCGGCTCGACGCGTCCTCGTCCTGGCCGGCCGGCTGAGACCGCCCCGCCTCGTACGCCCCGGCGACCGGCACCCGGGCCCGTCCGCCCGGACGCTCGTCGGCAGGTGCCGCGGCCAGGCCCGCGGCCGCCGCGTCGAGCCGGCGGCGCACCGCACCTGCCGCTTCCTCAGCTCGTCGCGCCTGGTCCAGCGCCTGGTTGCCGCGTTGGGCGGCGGCCACGATCTCGGCCCGCAGGTCCCGACGGAACTGCTCCAGTTCCTCCCGCAACTCCTCGGCCACCGCATCGCCGGCACCGTTCTCGGACCGCAGCGCGATGGAGAGCCCGATCAGCACGACGGCGAGGATCGCGAGCACGGCACCGAATCGAAGTGTGCCGTTGCCGTCGGCGACCAGCAGGATGAGCGCCGCCAGGGGCGCCAGGCCCACACCGATCCAGAACAGGACCGTCAGCAGCGTCGGAGAGCGCTTGTCGGCAGGGGCGACCGAGGCGGGCATGGGTGAGCAGACTACCGAGTGTTCCACCCGAGGGGAACGGCTCCGCACCGTCGGATGCACGCATCGCGGATCGGGCTGCCCGCCCGTACAAGAGGCCGCCGGCCGGCCGGTGCGACCGGCCGGCGGCGGTGGATCAGCTCGTGGCGAGCGCGGCGTCGGAGGAGAAGACCAGGCCGACGCTTGCGGAACCGGTCTTCAGCGCGTTCTTGGTCTGCGGGCCGCCCGCGTCCAGTGAGCTGAACGAGCCGGCCTTGAAGTCGTAGACCTCGACGAGCCCGGCCTGGCACTTCGGCCGCTGCGGGCACTCCGGCGGACCGGCGAGCACGGTGGCCTGACCGGAGCACTTCGCGGCCAGGTCGGAGAGCGAGGACACCCCGTACTTGTCGGCGAACGCCTTGGTCACCGCGAAGGCGTTCTGGTCCTGGGCCTGGGACGGCTGGCCGAACACCAGGCCGGCTTTGTCACCCTCGGTCTTGAGCGCCTCGACCGTCTTGTCCAGCTCCGGCGAGGAGACCGGCTGGGCGTCCTTGCCGTTGGCCTTGGTGTTGAGGAACTCGGCCATGGTGGCGGCGTACTCCGGGACGACCTGGATCTGGCCCTTTTCCAGAGCCGGCTCGTAGAGCTCCCGGTTGCCGATGGTCTGCACCTTGACCTGGTAGCCGGCCGCGGTGAGCGCGATCTTGTAGAGTTCGGCGACGGTCTGGCTCTCGCTGAAGTTGCCGGCGCCGACCGTCACCTGGCCGCCCGGCCCCTTCTCGATCCCGTCGGTGACGCCGTTGGCGTCGGCGAACTCCTGCGCCGCCACCTGGGGGGTCTTCCGCTCCTCGTCGACGGCCCGGTTGAGCTGGATCAGCTTGGGGGTGTCGAGCTTCGCGGAGACCTTGTCCAGCGCGGCGACCAACTGCGGGGTGGCCGCCTTCGCGTTGATCGCGGGCAGGACGTTGTCGGTGTTCTGGAGCTTCTTGTCGTCGGTGAGGACGACCAGTTGGTCACCCGCCACCGGGGCGCAACCGGCCCCCGAGGCGCCCGCCTCGGGAGCGTCGGTGCCGGACGAGCCGGCGTCACCGCAACCCGTGAGAAGGCCCGCCGCGACGAGGGCGCCGAAGGCCCCCGCGGCCAGCCGTGAACGTGCGCGCATCAGGTGCCCGCCTTCCGTGTCCCGGCGCGACCCCTTCGGGCCGGCCGCGTGTCCGACGGGCGATCCGAATGCCGCCCGCGACTTCACCCAACATCCTCACCGACCCCACCGACAAATTCGGAGCGGTTTTCGTCATCCGATCGTCACCGGCCGGCCGCGTGGCTGTGACCGGGAACTCAGCAAACCCGCCGGACGGGTGCGTCAGCCGCCGGCCGTGGCCGCGGCGGCGCGGCGGTTCGCCCGCCGCCGGACCCGGCGCAGCGGACGCGGCGTGACCATCCGTTCCACCACCGCGAGCACGCCCTCGACAAGCATCGCCAGGCCGGCCACGAGGACACCCCCGGCGATGATCTGGCCCCCGCCCGCGGCGATGTCGAGACCGAACCCGGCCCGGATGATCTGGCCCAGGCCACCGCCGTTGACGAAGGACGCGAGCGCGGCGGTGGCCACCACCTGCACGGCCGCCGTCCGGAAACCGGCCGCCAGGTAGGGCACCGCCAGCGGCAACTCCACCCGGCGCAGCACCTGCAAACCGGACAGTCCCATCCCCCGCGCGGCGTCCCGGGCCTCCGGATCGGCCTGCCGGACACCGGTGTACGCGTTCGCCAGCAGCGGTGGCACCGCGAAGACCGCGAGCGCCACCACCACCGACGGCCGACCGAACCCGAGGAAGGTAAGCGGCAGGATGGTCAGCAGGGCCAGGGTCGGGATCGCCAGGGTGACGTTCGAGACCAGCAGCACCAGGCCACCGCCCCGCCCGCTGTGCCCGAGCCAGAGGCCGATCGGCCAGGCCACCAGGCAGCCGAGCAGCACCGCCAGGGCGGACATGCTCAGGTGCTCGCCGAGCCGGTCCAGCACGCCGCCCGGGTTGGTCCAGTTCAGCGGATCGTTCAGCCAGATCCACGCCGCCTGCACCGGGTTCACCGAGCCGACCTCTCGCGCAGCCACGGGGTGAGCAGCCGGCCCACCCCGGCCAGGACCAGGTCGAGGACCAGCGCCAGCAGTACGCAGAGCACCGTGCCGGTCATGATCTGCGCCTTGTAGAAGTTGTTCTGGAAGCCCGCGAAGATGAGCTGGCCGAGCCCGCCCCGGCCGACCACCACCCCCACCGTGACCAGGGCGACGGTCGAGACGGTCGCCAGGCGTACGCCGGTGAGGATGCCGGGCAGCGCCAGCGGCAGCTCGATCCGGAACAGTCGGCCCCACCGGCCGTACCCCATGCCCTCGGCGGCCTCCCGCACCTCCGGTGGCACCTGGTTCAGCCCGGCCAGCGCGTTGCGGACGATCACCAGCAACGCGTACAGCGCCACCACGGTGAGCACGGTCACCGCGCCGATGCCGAGATAGGGCGCGAGGAAGGCGAACAGCGCCAGCGACGGGATCGTGTAGAGCACGCCGGTCAGCGCGAGGATCGACGCGGCCAGGGACCGGAACCAGTACGCTGCCACCGCGAGCGGCAGCGCCACCAGCGCGGCGATCACCACGGCCCGGGCGGTCAGCCAGGTGTGCTCGCGCAGCGCCGCGAGGATGGTGTCAGAGTTGTCCCGCACGTACTGCCAGGAGAACCACGGATTACCCGGGGCGGCCCGGTAGCTCAGGTGGAGGAACACACGTGGACGTTACCCCGGGGACCCCCGCCGGTCACGGCGCCGCCTCGATCACGCTGGAGTGCATCAGCAAGCGCTACCCGGACGGCACCGAGGCGGTTCGAGAGCTGAGCCTGGCGGTCGAGGCCGGCGAGCTGGTGGTGCTGATCGGGCCGTCCGGCTGCGGCAAGTCCACCGTGCTGCGGATGATCAACCGGCTGATCGAGCCGACCGACGGACGGATCCTGCTCGGCGACGACGACGTCACCCGGGTCGACCCGGTGACGCTGCGCCGCCGCATCGGATACGTGATCCAGAACGTCGGCCTCTTCCCGCACCAGACCGTGGCCGCCAACGTGGCCACCGTGCCGGGGCTGCTCGGGTGGTCGCGGGAGCGGACCCGGTCCCGGGTCGGTGAGCTGCTGGAGCTGGTCGGCCTCGACCCGGCGCAGTTCGGCAGGCGCTACCCGCACGAGCTCTCCGGCGGCCAGCGGCAGCGGGTGGGAGTGGCCCGGGCGCTCGCCGCCGATCCGGTGGTGCTGCTGATGGACGAGCCGTTCTCGGCCGTCGACCCGATCGTCCGGACCCGGTTGCAGGAGGAGTTCCTCCGGCTCCAGGCCGAGGTCCGCAAGACCATCGTGCTTGTCACGCACGACCTCGACGAGGCGGTGCGACTCGGCGACCGGATCGCGGTGCTGTCCGAGGGCGGTGTCCTGGAGCAGTACGACACCCCCGCCGCGCTGCTCGGCTCGCCCGCCTCGGCGTTCGTCCGCGAGTTCGTCGGCGCCGACCGGGGCATCCGGCGGCTGGCGGTCACCCCGGTGACCCGCGCGGTGCTCGACCCGCTCCCGGCCGGCGACGGGACCGGACTGCCCACCGTGGCGTTGGGCAGCTCGGCCTACGACGCGCTGGGCGCGCTGCTCACCTCCGGCGCGGACCACGCCGTGGTCACCGACGACGGCCACCCGCTCGGACTGCTCACCCGGGCCCGCGTGCTGACCATGGGCGCGGTGGACTGAGCCCGGCCGGGGGTCAGGCCCGGCCCGCCCGACCTGGCCGGGCCGACGATCCGGTCCCGGTCAGGCCCGGCCGCCCAAGCTGGCCAGGCCGATGACCCAGCCGGCGAAGAAGCCGTACGCGACGCCGGTGCTCGCGGTCTGGAAGGCGGCGTAGAGCGTGCCGTGCGGGCCGAGGAGCGTGGCCACCAGCGCGCTGAGCCCGGCGGCCAGCGCGTACGCGCCCCAGCCGGAGAGGAACTGGCTGCCCGAGGCCGCCACCCGGTCCACCTGCGGGCCGGGCAGCAGATAGAGCAACGCCGCGGCCAGCACGAGCAGCAGGATCGCCCGCAGGTTGGTGGCGAGCACCCCCTCGTCCGACTGCCACCGCCAGGCCGGCCAGGCCAGCAGCCGCAGGAACCAGCCACCGGCGCCGGTCGGGTCGGTGTGGCCCTGCGCCCAGTCCACGTACATCGGGCTGCCGCCGACCGCCACGAGCAGGAACGCGGCGAGCGTGCCGGTCCCGGCGGCCGTGCCGTACCGGGGGATGGTGCGGGGACGGTTGGTGCGGGCCATGGCGCGATCGGTGCCCGGGTCGCCGCGCCGGGCAAACCTGCCCAGCCGCGTGCCGACCGGCGGCCGGCGGGTGGCCACCGGTCAGTGCTTCATCAGGTAGTCGATGAAGGCGGCGCGCAGCAGCGGCGCGGACTCCTCGTAGCCGTGCCCGGTCAACTCCCGCCACAGCGCGTTGGCCTCGTCGATGGTCGGCCCGACCGAGTTCGGCGCGCCGTCCAGGGCGGCGGCCTCGTCGGCGTTCGGCAGGTGCCGCAGCACCGACCAGAAGAACCCCACGTCGCGGCGCTCCCGGGCCAGGTGGAAGGCCTGCTCGCGCAGCTCCTCGGTGGGGAGCTTGTCGAGCTCGTCGAAGGTACGGCCGCCGGGGGCAGGAGTCTCCGTCATGCCGCCGAGCCTAACCGGCGAGATCACCTCCGGCGCGCCGGACGCGACGCCGCCGCGGACGCGCGTCAACGGTCGTCGCTGTCCCAGCGTCGGGGCTCGTTCCCCCAGCGTGGCGCCTCCCAGGCGTCGACCGGGGTGTCGGTGTTCCGCTCCGGCAGCACCGACGGCCAGGCGTCGGCCGGCCCGGGCGCCGGAGTCATCGCCCAGCCACCGCTGACCACGCCGTCGCCGACCGGCCGGAGCGGACCGGGCACGCCCACGCCGGGCGGGGCCGGGCGGGGCCGGCCGAACGTCTCCACCAGCCGCGTGACCAGCAGCCCGCCGCCGAGGACGGCGCCGCCCACCGCCCACCGGCTGATCGTCCAGTCGTGCACCACGGTCCAGGCCAGGAAGACCACCACCAGGCAGACCGCGAGCAGGGTGCCGAAGACGCCGCCGCGCCGGCCGTACGCGCTGGTGCCGCCGAGCATCACCGTGCCGACCGCCAGCACCGTCCAGTCCAGCCCGGTGCCCGGCTCCACCGGGCCGTTGCCGTTCGCGGCGATCAGCACCCCGCCGAGCATCGCCAGCACCGTGGAGCCGACGAGCGCCAGCGCGGTCACCGTGGCGGCCACCGCGCCGCGCCGCCGGGCCGGGTCGGCGACCGGACGGAACCGGCCGATCAGCCGCCGCACCGGTTTGATGGTGCCGAAGAGACCACCGAGGACGGCCACCGCGGCGAACCCGACGAAGAGGTAGAGCGCGGCGCGCCGGGGGTCGTACTCGCCCTGGACGGCGACCGGGGCGGTGCGCCGCTCCAGATAGACGATCACACCGGCGGCTCCGGCCAGGCTGGCCGCCCAGCCGGGCACGTGCAGCACCACCACGGCGAGGGCGAGCGCCAGCCCGCCGGCCGCCGCCACCGCGAGCGCCGGGAGCAGCGCATCCCGGGCCCCCCGATCGCCCTGCTCGGCGAAGTGCAGCGCGGCGGCCAGCGCGACCGGGCCGATCGCCAGGTTCACCGCGGCGGCCCGTAGGGCCAGGCCGGCGGCCAGGGTGAGCAGGCCGAGCGCGGCCACGTCGACGAGCAACGACTTCAGCGCGCCGCCGCGCAGCGCGTCCGAGTCGGACCGCCAGAGCTGCCAGGTCATCGCCGCCAGTCCGGCCAGCAGCACGAACTCCCAGACCACGTGCACCGCGATCCGGTCCCGGCCGGGCTCGCCGTGGGACGGGTCGTCGAAGATGTTCTCCAGTACGGCGGCGGGCACGCCGGACGACGTCTCCGGTGGGGCCGTCCGGCCCGGCTCGTCGTACCCCATCAGCGCGCGCCTCCCAGGTGGCCGCGTCCGGCCCACTCCAGGGGCGGACCGGTGCGGCCGTCGCTCTCCGGTCGCCAGGGACGGTACCGGCGGGCGGAGAGCGGGGGAAGCCTCGGAATCAGCGACGCCCGCGCGGTGTCTCGCGGTCGCCCGGCTCCCGGTCCTCGTCGTCCTCCTGCTCGGGCACCCGGCACGCGCGCTCCAGCCAGAGCGCGGCGACGACGAGCGCCAGCGAGGCGACGAGCCCGGCCACCGCGGCCGGCCGGTCGCTCTCGGCGGCGTTGGTCCGCTCCACGAACAGCCAGCCGGCCAACCCGGCATAGAAGCCGGCGAAGATGGCGCCGGCCAGCGCGGACGCCTTGGCGAGCACCACGAACCGGGCGACCAGCAGCGGATTCACCGGCTCCCGGCCGGGCCGCCGCTCGATCCGGCTGCGGGTGTTGACCGCCGCGTAGCCCTCCAGCACGGCCAGCCCGGCCAGCGTGATCACCGGAAGCCAGGGCAGGTCGGGGGCGAAGTCGTAGTAGAAGCCGCTGATCAGCAGCCAGGCCACCGCGGCGGCGGCCAGGCCGGCCACCACAAGCGTGGAGACCCGGGTCGGACCCATCCGGAAGCGGTCGGGGTCCTGTGGGGTCCGGGCCGTACTCATGTGTCCGACTCTAGCGTCAGATCGGGCCGGGGGCTCAGTTCCAGGGCGTCGGCGGCCAGCGGCTCGGCGTTGAGCAGGTCGGTCAGCCAGCCGTGCCCGGGCAGCCGGCCGTGCGGCTCGATGTCGATCCACGGCCGCAGCACGAAGGCGCGCAGATGTGCCCGGGGGTGCGGCACGGTCAGCTCGGGGTCGTCGACGAGCACCGGCTGACCGGCCGAGTCCCAGACCGCGATCACGTCCACGTCGAGCGTGCGCGGGCCGTACCGCCGGGCCGGGTCGCGGGTCCGACCGGCCGCCGTCTCGGCGGCCCGGGCCCGCGCCAGCCAGTCGCCCGGCGCCGCCGCCGGGTCCGCGACCATCACCACCGCGTTCAGGTACGCGGGCTGCTCCGCGTCGCCCCACGGTGGAGTCTCGTAGACGCCGGAGACCAGTAGCACGTCGTCGCCGAACGCGGCCACCGCGCCGCGCAGGTGGCCGAGGCGGTCGCCGAGGTTGCTGCCGATCGACAGCACGGCCCGGGTCACCGGGTACGCCGCAAGGTGACCGCCACGTCCCGGAAGGCGTGCGGGATGGGGGCCTCCGGCTTGTGCACGGTCACCGTGGCGGCGCCGACCCGCGGGTCGGCCAGGCAGATGGCGAGCAGCCGGTCGGCGAGTGTCTCGATCAGGTTCACCGGCTCGCCGGTGATCACCGCGGCCAAACGCTCGGCCAGCTCGCCGTAATGCACCGTGTCGGTCACCTCGTCCGAGCGGGCGGCCGGGCCCAGGTCGAGTTCGAGCACCGCGTCGACCACGAACTCCTGCCCCTGGGCGCGCTCGAAGTCGTAGACGCCGTGCCGGCCGTGCGCACGCAGGCCGGTCAGCTCGATCCGGTCGGTCACCGGGTCGCTCCGCTGCCGGCGCCGGCCCGCGTCGCGCTCGCCAGCCGCGGGCTGCCGGTGGCCCGCCAGACGGCGAGCGCGTCGGCGGTGCCGCGGACGTCGTGCACGCGTACCCCCCAGGCCCCGGCGGCCACGGCCAGCACGCTTGTCGCGATGGTCGCGGCGTCCCGCCCGTCGGTGTGGCGGGGCACGCCCGCCGGGTCGGCGAGCAGCCGGCCCAGGTAGGACTTGCGGCTGGAACCGAACAGCAGCGGGAAGCCGAGATCGACCAACTCGGACAGGCGGGCGCTGAGCGCCCAGTTGTGCGCGGCGGTCTTGGCGAAGCCGAGCCCCGGGTCGACGACGATCCGGTCGGCGGCGACGCCGGCGGCGAGCGCCGCGTCGACCCGTCGACCCAGCTCGGCCCGGACGTCGGCCACCACGTCGGTGTAGGTGGCCAGGTCGCGCATGTCGCGGGAGTGGCCCCGCCAGTGCATCAGCACCCAGGGGCAGCCGGCGTCCCGGACCACCCGGGCCATGTCCGGGTCGGCGAGCCCGCCGGAGACGTCGTTCACCACGTCGGCGCCGGCGGCCAGCGCGGCCTCGGCGACCCGGGCCCGGGTGGTGTCGACGCTCACCGGGATGCCGGCGGCGCTCAGCTCCCGGACCACCGGGAGCACGCGGGCGGTCTCGGTCTCCGCGTCGACCCGGTCGGCGCCGGGCCGGGTGGACTCGCCGCCGACGTCGACCAGGTCCGCGCCGGCCGCGCGCAGTCGCACCCCGTGTGCGACGGCGGCGTCCAGACCGGCGTATCTGCCGCCGTCCGAGAACGAGTCGGGGGTGACGTTGAGAACGCCCATCACCACCGGGGCGTCCGCTCGTACCAGATCGGTCACGGACCCGACAGTACCGCTCGCCGGCAGGGGTTCCGGCCACCGGGCGCGCTGCGGATCCGGCACCCCTGACGTGCACATTGGAACAGGTGTACGATCGGTCGTCCGGGTTGATCGGGGTCCACTCTTCGCGGCTTGTCGCAAAGGTGGCCGGCCCGTACGCTTTGGAATTGCCCGGCATCGAGATGGCGAAGCCTGGAGGGAGGGCCGAAGCGGGAACAATCCCCCCAAAGCTCACCACCGTACGTGGTGGGTGACGGACCCAGCGTCGACGGCGCTGTTCCGGATGAGCACCATCCCGCCAGGTTTGCCTTGACTGCACCATCGCGGCACCGCCGGCCGCGACCCTTGGGGAGGTTTCCAGTGATCGCCATCGAGCTCATGGCAACGGCGTCGACCGCCGTCGACCACGCGCTCCACACCCTGGCGTCGACTCCACTCGCCGAGCCGGCCCCGAAGGGCATCGACACCGACAACGTCGTCACCTTCTTCGCCAGCAAGGTCGCACCGATCCTGCTCGCGGTCCTCGGAGTGATCTTCATCGGCCGGGCCAGCCGGGGCGAGATCTCCAAGGTGCTCACCAGCTCGGCCATCGCCATCATCGGGCTGGCCTTCATCGCCGGCGCGGCCACACTCTTCTTCGTCGGCGACTACCTGATCAACCTCATCTTCGAGTAGGGCGTTGGGCGACGATGCGGCTGCGCACCGACGACGACATCTACCGGGCTCGCCTGGTCTACCTGGGGCCGCCCGGCTACACCCTTCCCGTCCACCTGCCGTACGCCCAGTACGGCCTGTTCATGCTGCTCGTACCCCTCTACGTGTTCATCCACTGGTTGTTCACGCTCCAGGTGGAGCTCTTCCCCGCCTGGGAGATCTCGCTCGCGATCGTGACGACCTCGTTCATCTTCCGGTACGTCGACCCGGACCGGCCGGCGCGCATGGTCATCCGGACCGCGCTGACCGACTGGCGACGCACCCGGGAGCCGGCCGCCGAGCTGCGGGACCCGCGCCTCGTCGCGAGCCGGATCAGGATCCGGGAGGAACTGGCATGACAGGGCGTACGCCGATGGCGCAGACGAACGACGCGGGTGAGGCGGTCGCATGAGTCGCTCTTCCACGCCGGGTTCCCCGGCCGGGCGCCCGGCCAGGCCCTCTGGTAACCGTGCGCGATCGTTCGACTACCCGCCCGACGAGGAGCTGGACGAGGTGGTCCTCGACCCGGCGCTCGTCACCAGCCCCGGACACGGCCGGGTCGGCGTCTTCCAACCGCCGCGTCCACTCGCCCCACGCGGCGCCGAGCCGCGCGAGCCGGTGGGCCCCGACGGCGACATCGACTCGCCCTTCCTCGACCTGTTCGGCGGCGCGCAGCCCCGGGTCCGCCGCCCCGCCGCGCCGGCCGCCGGACCGCCCTCACCGGCGCCGGCGATCGAGCCCGTGGTGGCGCCGCCCCGCCGTGGTGTCGGCCGCGACGCGCTGCCCATCCCGCACCAGCCCGCTGTGCCGGTCGAACCGGCACCGCACCAGCCCGGCCCGCCGGCCCGGGAACACGCCCCCGGCGTACGCGCGGTGGGGCGACCGCGCCCGGAGCCGGCGCTCGCCCCGCCCGTCGAACCACCCGCGCTCGCCGCGCCCGTCGAGCCGCCCGCGCTCGACCCGCCACCGGCGACCCGCAACCGGGTGCCGACGCAGGCGGGTGACCGGCTTCCCGCCCTCCGGCCCACCGCCGAGCCGGAGCCGGCCCCCGAGCCCGTCGTCGCGCCGGTGGCGCCCGCCGACGTGCGCGGCCCGGCCCACCGCGCCGATCGGCGGGAGCCGGAACCTGACCCGCTGGACGCCCGTCCGGTGCCGGCCGCGCCGTCCCGTGATCTCGGCCGGCCGGCGCACCGGGAGGTGACCCCGCCCCGGCAGCGCTCCGCCGAACGCCGGAACAGGCCGGCCAAGCCGGTCCGGGTCCGCGCCCCGAAGATCAAATTCGGCGACCGGGACCCCTCGGTCGAGCTGGCCATCACCGAGATCGCCGGCCACCTCACCTTCACTCCCAACACGGTCACCGCCTGGTACTGGCTGCCCGAGGTGCGCTGGGCGTTCCGCCCGGACGCCGAACGCGAGGCGCTGCTCTCGGCGATCTCCGAGCAGTACGCCGGCCTGGCCGGATTCCGGCTGCACCTGCGCCGCACCACCCGACCCTTCCCGGCCGACGAGTGGGCCCGCACGATCGACGCGCACACCGCCACGCCGCTGCCCGACGTGCCCGGCACCACCGGCTGGGCCGACCACCTGGTCGCCGCCCAGCGGCACCTGATGTCGGTCAACCACGCCGAGGGGCAGACCTACCTCGGCGTCACCTTCGCCCGCCGGTCGCTCGGCGACTCGCTCACCGAACGCCTGCTGCGCACGTTCGGCCGGGGCACCGCCGACGGCGAGCGACGCCGGCTGGGCCGCACCGTCGAACAGTTCGACGAGGTGCTCGGCGCGTTCGGCATGCGGGGCCGCCGGGTCAGCGCGCCCGAGCTGGAGTGGCTGCTCTACCGCTCGGTGGCGCTCTGCATGGCGCCGCCCGGCGTCCTCTCCCCCATCACCAACGGCCGATGGGAACGCGGCGACCTGCTGGCCCTCACCGAGCAGGTGGAGCGCTACCGCACCCCCTACGGCTCCACGGTGAAGCTGGTCAACCGGATGACCGGCGAGGAACGACACGTGGCGGTGCTCGCGGTCGGCCGGATGGAGCCGCTGGAGATTCCCGAACGGCACGAGCCCTGGCTGCACTTCCACGAACGCCTGCCGTGGCCGATGGAGCTGTCCACCCGCGTCGACATCCTCGGCCCCAACGACTCCTTCCGGAACCTCGAACACCGACTCCGGATGATCCGCTCCCAACAGCTCGACTACGCCGAGCACGGCATCGACGCGCCGCCCGAGCTGGAACGCCTGGCCAAGCGGGCGCTGGTGATCGGCGACGAGATGACCACCGGGCTGCCTGTCGACTCGGCCCGCGCGCACGGCTGGCACCGGATCGCCGTCGGCGGTCGCACCCGCGAGGAGTGCCTGGAACGGGCCCGCCGACTCATCCAGCTCTACTCCCGCGAGCTGCGGATCTCGCTCCAGCACCCGAAGAACCAGGACTGGCTGGCCCGCGAGTTCATCCCCGGCGAGCCGATCGCCAACACCGGATACGTCCGCCGGATGCCCGTCAACCTGCTCGCCGCCGCGCTGCCGCAGGCCGCGTCCACCGTCGGCGACCGACGCGGCGACCTGATCGGCCGGACCGCCGGCACCTGCCGCCGGCCGGTCTTCCTCGACCTGCACTTCCCGATGGAGGTACGCGAGCGCTCCGGCCTCGCCGTCTTCGTCGCCGAGCCGGGCGGCGGCAAGTCCACCCTGCTCGGCGCGCTCGGCTACCTGGCCGCCCGGCGCGGCGCGCAGGTGACGCTGCTCGACCCGTCCGGCCCGCTGGCCCGGCTCTGCGCCATGCCCGAGCTGGCGCCCTACTCGCGGGTGCTCAACCTGACCGGGTCCGAGCAGGGCACCCTGGCGCCCTACGCGCTGATCCCCACGCCACTGCGCAGCGAGTTCACCACCGGGGCCGCCGGCGACCGGGAGTTCGAGATCGCCGTCTCCAACGCCCGGGCCGAACGCCGGATGCTGGTGCAGGACATCTGCATGATGCTGGTGCCGCCACAGGTGGCCCGGGAGGCGTCCACCGCCACGCTGTTCCGGCACGCCGTACGCCAGGTGCCGGCCGAGGAGACGTCCACCCTGGACGACGTGGTCGCCTGCCTCCAGGGGCTCGACGACGACGCCGGCCGTGAGCTGGCGAACCTGCTGCTCGACACCGCCGAGATGCCGCTGGCCATGCTCTTCTTCGGCCGCCCGCCGGAAGGGCTGCTCGGCGCCGACGCGGCGCTCACCGTGATCACCATGGCCGGCCTCCGGCTGCCCGACCTCAAGATCGAACGAGAATACTGGTCGGCCGAGGAGGCCCTGGCCCTGCCGATGCTGCACACCGCGCACCGGCTCGCGGTCCGCCGCTGCTACGGCGGCTCGATGTCGTCCCGCAAGCTCGTCGGCCTGGACGAGGCGCACTTCATGGAGGGGTGGCGCTCCGGACGGTCGTTCCTGGTCCGGCTCGCCCGCGACTCCCGCAAGTGGAACCTGGCCGCGCTCGTCGCCTCGCAGAACCCGAAGGACATCCTCGGCCTCGACGTGCAGAACCTCGTCTCCACCGTCTTCGTCGGCCGCATCGCCGAGGACAGCGAGATCGCCTCCGAGGCGCTGCGGCTGCTGCGGGTGCCGGTCGACGACGGCTACGAGGCCACCCTCGCCTCGCTGTCCCAGGCCGACAGCGGATCGGCCAACCGGCTCGGCTTCCGCGAGTTCGTCATGCGCGACGTCGACGGGCGCGTGCAGAAGGTCCGGGTCGACGTGTCGTACGTCGACGGGCTGCTGAACCACCTGGACACCACCCCCGCCGCGGTCGCCCAGGCCGCCGGGCAACTCCCGACCGTGCTGGCTGACCTGGAGGCGTGACATGGCGAGGGCCCGGGCACGGATCGCGGCGCTCCTCATCGTTCTCGGCGTACTCGCCGGGGCCACGATCTCCTGGCCGCTGGTCGGGGCCACACCCGCGTACGCCGCCGGCCCGACCGCACAGGCACGCGCCGAGCTGTGCAGCACCAAGGAGTGGCAGACCGACTTCCGCGCCTGCGTCGGGAAGCTCAAGGCGGTGAGCGAGGACCAGGTCGAGTGCCGCAACGCGCCGGTGCCGAGCGCGCCGGACTCCGGCCTGGCCGGCTGGTTCGCGTCCCGGCCCGACTCGGCCAAGGAGCCCGGCCCGAAGGGCCTCTACAGCGACTACGGGTACGCCGGCTACAGCTACACCACGTACGACGTGGACGGCGGCTGCGCCTCCTCCGTACTCCACCCGGACTACCGCTTCACCACCATGGTGGCGAACGGCGAGTTCATGTTCGCCAACGCGGTCATCGGCGCGTCGAACGCGTTGCGGGAGCGCGCGTGGGACCCGCGGACCATGTGGCGCTGGGCCGACCCGCTCGTGGAACAGGCCACCAAGGCCGTCTACCAGAAGGTGTTCAGCGTCTTCGGCATCATCACCATCTGCGTGGTGGGCCTCTACCTGCTCTGGCGGTCCCGCCAGTCGGACATGAGCAACGCGATGACCACCGCCGGCTGGGCGATCCTGGTGATGGTGGCGGTGACCGCGCTCGCCGCCTGGCCGGTGAAGTCCGCGAACATCGCCGACAACACGCTGATCACCACACTCGGCGTGGTGCACGACGCGGTCGGCCCTTCAGCCAAGGACACTCCCCCTGGCCAGTGCGACGATCCCAACCCCGAAGCATGCAAGGACCATCGCCCGCCCGCCGTACGGGCCAGCGACACCGCCACCGAGACCATGCTCTACCGCAACTGGCTGCGTGGCATCCTCGGCTCGGCGGACAGCGAGACCGCCAAGAAGTACGGCCTGGCGCTCTACGACGCCAAGTCGCTGACCTGGGACGAGGCGGAGTCGATTCGCGCCAATCCGGCCACACGTGACGTCGTGATCAAGGCCAAGCAACAGCAGTGGGCCCGGGTCGCCGAGCAGATCAAGTCGGAGGACCCGGAGGCGTACGAATACCTCCAGGGCACCAAGGACATGGACCGGATCGGCGCCGGCTTCATCGCGGTCCTCGCCTCGCTGCTGTTCGCCATGTTCGACCTGACCGCGTCGGTGCTGGTGCTGCTCGGCTTCCTGATCTTCCGGTGGGCGGTGATCGCCGCGCCGATCCTCGGCACGGTCGGCCTGATGCGCCCGGCCAGCGCCGGGCTCCGCCGGCTGGCGAACGCCGTGGTCGCCGCCGTGTTCAACATCGCCATCTTCGGCACCGGGGCGGCCGTCTACCTCTTCGCGGTCGACCTGATCATGAACACGGCCACGCTGCCCGGCTGGCTCCAGGTGGTCCTGGTCTGGCTCTGCGGGGTGGTGGGCTGGCTGCTGCTGCGACCGTACCGGCGGATCACCCAGCTCGGCGGCAAGGACAGCAGCGAGGCGGTCAGTTCGGCCGGTTCGTGGCACCGCCGGTTCTTCCGGGACATGCGGATCGCCGCCCGGTTGGACGTGGCCGAGCCCGGTGGCACCAACGAGCCGGCGCTCGGCCGGCGTCGCGGCGTCGTGGCCGACCAGCGCAGCCTCCGGCCGGAGGCCCGGCACGAGGATCCGGCACACACCGTCACCACGGTGGACCGGGAACGGCCGGACGGGCGGGAACGGCCGGACGAGGCGCCCCCGACCGAGCGTCCGGGCGGGCGTCCCACCACCGCACCCCGGCCACGCCGCGCGCCGTCGACCTGGACCGAGCCGGACGTGCCCGAGGAGGCGCCCTCCTACGCCGTCTACCGGCCGGACTCGGCGGACCGCGGCGGCGCGCCGGCCCGGCCGGCGCCGCGGATCCGCACCGAGGCCAGGTGAGACCGGTGCGGCGGGCGGTGGAATTCCTCTTCACCCGGGTCCTCCGGTCCCGGCTCGGCGTGGCGTTGGTGATCGCCGTCCTGATCTTCGGGGTGATCGGCGCGGCCCGGCTGGTCTCCGGGCCGGCCGACGCGGGCAGCGGGGTGGCCGTCCGCCCCACCCAGCCGATCAGCACGGCGGACCCGGAAGCAGGTGAGGACGGGGTGCTGTCCAGCCCGCCGGCCGCGGTCGCGCCGAGGACGCGCCCGGGTGAGGCCACGCCCGAGCAGGTCGCGGCGCGGTTCGCCACCGCGTGGCTGACCGGCCCGGGCAGCACCGGGGACGCCTGGCAGGCCCGGCTGCGTCCGCTCTCCTCCCCCGCGCTCGAGGAGAAGATGACAGGCGCCGACCCGGAGACCGTGCCGGCGCGGCGGACCACCGGCCCGCCGACGCTGCGACCACGCACCGAGTCCTTCGTCGAGGCGTCGATCCCGCTTGACCACGGCACGCTCCGGCTCGACCTGATCGCGGCGGACGGCCCGTGGCTGGTGGACGCGGTCGATTGGGAGCGTCCGTGAGCGCCGGGCCGGCCGGGGTCCGGCGCAAGCTGCGGGTCGGCGTGCTGGCCACCGCGGTCACCGCCGTCCTCACCCTGCTCTGCTGCGTCGGCGGCGCGGGCGCGTTCTTCCTCACCGAACTGGGCGGCGACCGGGAGGACCCGAAGCTGGCCAGCCTCTCCTGCGACCCCGACTACCAGGTGAACCTGACCGGCGACATGCCACGTTTCGCCGAGTACGGCGAGAGTCAACTGCGTAACGCCGCCGTCATCATCAAGGTCGGCCAGGACATGAAACTGCCCGCCCGCGGCTGGGTGATCGCGCTGGCCACCGCGATGCAGGAGTCGGCGCTGCGCAACCTCGCCAACCGCAAGGTGTCGGCGTCGCTGGCCCTGCCGCACGAGGGGGTCGGCGCCGACCACGACTCGCTGGGCCTGTTCCAACAGCGGCCCGGCTGGGGCAGCGTCGAGGAGCGGATGACGCCCTCGTACGCGGCCCGCAAGTTCTACCAGAAGATGGCGAAGGTGCCGAATTGGGAACAACGGCCGCTGACCGCGGTGGCGCAGCGGGTCCAGGTCAGCGCGTTCCCCGACGCCTACGCCAAGCACGAGGCGCTGGCCGGGCGGATCGTCGACGCGCTCGCCGGCGGGGCGGCCCGGACCGTGGAGATCGCCGGTAGGGCCGTCTGCGACGCCGCCGCCGGGGCCCGGATCGCCGCCTCCGGCTGGACCGCGCCGCTACCCGGCGGCGTGGTCTCCGGCTTTCGGACCGAGGCCCGCCCGAGCCACGACGGCGTGGACCTGGCCGCGGGCAAGCGGACCGAGATCCACGCCGCCTCGGCGGGCCGGGTGCTTGTCGCCCGCTGCGACCCCGACCACTCCGGCCGGCGGGACTGTGACCGGGACGGCTGGCCGAACAAGGGCGGCTGCGGGTGGTTCGTGGACATCCTGCACGCCGAGGGGTTCATCACCCGCTACTGCCACATGATCGAACGCCCCCGGGTACGCCCGGGCCAGGAGGTCGCGGCGGGCGAGGTGATCGGACTCTCGGGCACCAGCGGCAACTCCTCCGGCCCGCACCTGCACTTCGAGGTGCACCACGACAGCGACCGGTCCAGCGGCGGCGCCGAGAACCCGGTGCCGTTCATGCGCGAACGGGGCGCGCCCCTGGGCGAGAGCAAGTGAGGTCCCGCCCGTGAGCAACCCGCTGCCGGATCCCTTCGCGGACCGCCCCGACTGGGCCCCGCTGCCGCCCCGCCCGATCGACGTCGTACCCGCCACCGGCGGTGCCGAGCTGCGCGGTCGCCGTGTGCTTGTCGGCCTCCCCGGCCTCGGCTGGCGTGGTGACCTGCGGGCCGACGAGCGGGTGGTGCAGGGCAGCCGCACCTACGTGCCGGTCATCCCGGAGCACGAGTGGTACCGGGCCGAGTCGGAGCAGGTGGAGGTGTTCGCCCCGCTGGTGCCGGTGGAACGGGTCTGGGTGGAGACGATCGGCGAACGGCGACCGGCACCGGCGTCGAGCGGATCGGGCATCCGGCTGGTCTCGCTCGACGCGCCGGCGCGCCGGCCGCCCACTCCGGTCTTCGAGGCCGACGCCGTGACCGGGCGGCGGGTGGTGCACGTGGACGGCGGCGCGGAGCGACGCGACCTACGCGCGGTCACCGAGACCTACTCCGGCGCGGACGGCGACATCTGCGTCCGGGTCACGCCCGAGGTGGAGTGGTACCGCTGGGCCTGGCGCGGCCAGGCACCGACCACCCTGGAGGTGCCCGTGCATCTGCTCTGGCTGGAGTAGCCGTCGCCTAGCTAATCTTGCTTGCCTCGCAGATGCGCCAACCGTCCTTGGCGTCCACCAATCCGAAGCGCCAAGCTTCACGACGGCTGCTCCGTGACTGACCGTCTTGTGAACTTGAGATGGCAAGCGTCGTCGTAACCGATTCGCCTTTTCCATCCTTAGCTCGGATCAGAGGCGCCCAGCTCACTTTGATCACCACGTTGAAGTTGGCCTCGCGCTGCTCCAGTTCCGCCCGCAATGCACGCATGTCGGCGAGGCCACCGTCGTTCCTGCAGACGAACTCCTGCGCTTTGGTGTCATTGCGGTCGATGAGATAAGCCTGGACGTAGTTCGCCACCACCACGTCCGGGGCGCTGCGGTCCGGGGCGGTCGCCCGGTCGTAGAGCACGAAACCGACAAGCGCTCCGCCCGCGCAGAGCAACGCCAACACCCCCGCGATGATGGTGAGCGCCGTGCGCAACGGGCGCTTCGGCCGCACCGGAACCGGAGCGGGCGCGGGGGGCGCCAACTGCTCCGGCGGGGTCCGCTGCGCCGGTACGCGGGAGACCTGGGAACCGGCGGGGGGCTGCACTGATTCCACCTCCTGAGGCTATCGGCTGCGCGCCGCGTACCCAATGCCTCAGAACTGGCGGATCGTGGCGAACCGCCGGGCGGACGCCGTCCGGTGATCGGGTGAGGCTGGTCACCGGCGTGCGGCCCACCGCGCCGACCGACATCCCGGTGGAGGGCTCCCGGCTGGGTTACCGTCACAGCTCGGGGGGAAGATGTCGGCCTCGGGAAGAGAGGTGGACGCGGTGGCGACTCCGAAGGCGCGTGCCGGTCGGGCCGCCGCGTTGCATCGCCGGGCCGAGGCCGCGGCGACCGCGGCGGCGGGCATCCTCGACGAGATCCGACCCGCGCCCGCCGACCACCACCGTCAGTACGAGCTGGCCGAACGCCTGCGGTCGGCGGCCGAGCGGGTGGCGCCCGGGTGGGCCGGCGCGCCGTTGGAAGCGCTGGCGCCGACGACGCCGCCCGGCGACGGTCCACCCCCGGGCGTGCGGGTCGGCGTCGCCGCGCCGCTCGACGACGTCCGCTTTCCCGCGCTGGTGCCCCTGCTGGGCAGCGGCCATCTGAGCGTCGACGCGGACGCGACGGATCCCCGGGTGGCCGGGCTGCTGCGGGCGCTGCTGCTGCGCCTCTTCGCGGCTACGCCAGCGGGCGAGTTGCTGGCCCGGGCGGTCGACGGCGGGCCGGGCGACACGTTCGGCGGGTACGCGCCGCTCGCCGACGCCGGCCTGCTGCCGCCGCCCGCCACGGACCTGGCCGGGTTGCGGGCGGTGCTGGCCGAGGCGGAGCAGTGGGTGGCCGCCGGGAGCGCCCGGCAACGCGGCCACGACCGTACGCTGCTGCTGGTGGTCGCCGCGTTGCCCGACGGCGCGGCCCGGGCCGACCTGGACCGGCTCGCCGACCTGGCGGAGCGGGGGCCGCGGGCCGGGCTGCACCTGGTGGCCGCCGGCTGGCCGGCCGGCAGTCCGCTGCCCCGGGCCACCCCGCTCACGGTGCGCACCGCGTACGCGCTTGTCGGCGACCCGCCGCGGGTCGGGTTCAGCAGCCCGGGCGCCGGTTCGCCGGGCGGGTTGAACTCGCCGGTGTTCCTGGATGACGATCCGCCGCCGGAGCTGGTCGCCGAGGTGTGCCGGCGGCTGGCCCGCCAGATCGAGGACGGTTCCCGGCTGACCCTGCCCGACCTGTTGCCGGCGGACGGGTTGTGGACTGTCGACTCGGTCGACGGGCTGAGCACCACGGTCGGCGACGCGGCCGGGCGGCCGGTGAGTCTCGGCTTCACCGAGTTGACCCCGCACTGGCTGGTGAGTGGCAGGTCGCAGGCCGGCCGGTCGGCGTTCCTCACCGATGCGTTGTTCGGCCTGGCCGCCCGGTACGGCCCGGACGAGCTGGCGCTCTACCTGGCCGACCTGGGTGACGGCGAGTCCTTCGTGGAGTTCCTCCAGACCGAGCGGGACCGGTCCTGGGTGCCGCAGGTCCGCGCCGCCGGGATGGCCGCCGACCGGGAGTACGTCGCCGACCTGTTCGGCGAGTTGGAGGCGGAGTTGCGCCGCCGGGAGGAGGCGTCCCGGCGGGCCGGCGGGCAGCGCTTCACCGAGTTGCGCGAGCACTGCTCGCTGCCCCGGATCGTCTGTGTGGTCGACAACTTCCCGCTTGCGCTGCGGGATCGGGACCGGCTCGCCACCGAACTGCGGGACCGGCTGGACGCGTTGGCCCGCGCCGCCCGCTCGTACGGGATCCATCTGGTTCTGGCCGGCGAGGGTGACCTGGGCATCGGCGGCCCGCGGGATCCGCTGCTCGGGCAGTTCCCGGTGCGGGTGGCGCTGCCCGGCGGCTCGGCGGTGCTGGAGCCGGCCAACGACTCGGCGGCCGGCCTGCCGGTGGGCAGCGCGGTGGTGAACACGGCCGGCGGGTTGGGCGGCCCGCGGGGCGCGACCCGCGGCCACGAGCGGATGATCCGTTTCCCGGATCCGTACGGCGATCCGGAGGTTCTCACTGATCTGCGGCGGCGGCTGTGGTCGGCCCGGCCGGAGGACGCCGTCGCGCCTGTGGTGTTCGCCGGCTACGCCCGCCCGCTGCTGGCAAACGATCCGCGGCACCGGGCGGCGCTTGCCGGCCGGGTGCACGCGCCGGCGGCGTTGCTGGGTCGGGCGGTGGACGTCCGGCGCAGCACGGTGGCGGTGCCGTTGGGTCCGGCCGCCGGGCGCAACCTGGCCGTGTTGGGCCGGGACGAGGAGGCCGAGCGGCTGCTTGTCACCGCGGTCCGTAGCGCGGCGGCGGCGCACCCGGACGCCGGGCGGTTCGTGCTGGCGCCGTTGGCGAACGGATCGGCCGAGCCGGCCGGCGTGCTCGCCGCCGAGCTGGCCGGGCGGCATCGGGTGGAGACGGTCGACGCCGCCGGGCTGCGGGCGGCCATCGAGTCGGCCGCGCCGGGTTACCTGGTGGTGTTCGGCCTGGACGTGCCGGACGCCGCCGAGTTGCCGCCGGAGTTGCTGCGGGCGCTGCTGTTGGAGGGGCCGCCGTCCGGTCGGCACCTGCTCGGCTGGTGGCGCACGCCGGGCCCGTTGGCCGGGCTGCTCGGTCCGGCGGGTGCGGTGGACAAGCTCACCGCCGTGGCGGTCACGGACGTGCCGGGTGGTCGGCTGGAGCGGCTCTTCGACCGGCCGGTGTGGTGGGAGCCCCGCCCCGGCCGCGCGGTGCTCTGGGACGGTCCGGCGGAGCAGGGCACGGTCTTCGTGCCCTTCGGCGCGGAGGGCGGCGCCTGATGAGCGAGACGGGGACGGCGGTGCCCGGGCCGCGGGTGGGTGATCCGACGGTGACGGTCGACCCGGCCGAGTCGGCGTGGGCGGAGTACGTCGCGGCCGCGCGGCAGCTCGACGGGGTACGCCGGGCGGCGGCGACCGCCGCCGGGGAGCAGGCCCGGTCGGTGGCCGCTGCCCGCGAGGAGCTGACGACGGTACGCGAGCGGCTGGCGTCACAGCAGTCCCGGTTGCGTGAGCTGGGCGTACCGCCGATCTCGCTGGTCCCGACGCCGCCGGAGGTGACCGAGGCGGCCCGGTCGATGGCGGGTGGGCCGTCGGCGGTGCTGGCGGCGCTGCGCTCGGCCGGCGGCTGGGCGGACGCGGCGGACGACGCCTTGGCCGCGCGTGGTCTGCCCCGGTTGACCCGGTGGCCGGCCCGCCCGCGCAATCTGCTGGTGTACGGGCCGGTGGCGCTCGTGGTGCCGTTGCTCCAGCTCGTCCTCTACGCGGTCGCCGGTCCCGGGCCGGTGGTCGTGGTGGCGCTGCTGGTGGGGCTGCCACTGCCGGCGGTCGCGTTCATGGTGGGCTGGCTGGCGGTGGGGCGGTTCTTCCGCCCTCGCCCGACGGACCGGGTGGATCGGACGCCTCGGTTCGGCGCCTTGGTGTGCCTGGTCCCGGCGGTGCTGGCCGCGGCCGGCCTGCTGCTGGCCATGCTGCCCGGCTGACCGTCGCGGGACGGCGACCGCCGCGCCTCCCGGTGGGGAGTGCGCGGCCGTCGGGGAGCCGGGTCAGCGGTGCATGATCAGCGCCATCGCCTCGGCCCGTGACTTGGCGTCGTTCTGGAGGCCGCCGCGGACCGCAGAGGTGATGGTCTTGGCACCGGATTTCTGGATGCCCCGCATGGCCATGCACATGTGCTCGCATTCGAGCACCACGATGACGCCGCGCGGGTTGAGGCTGGACATCAGCAGGTCGGCGATCTGGGAGGTGAGCCGTTCCTGCACCTGCGGCCGGCGGGCGTACACCTCGACCAGCCGGGCCAGCTTGGACAGGCCGGTGATCCGGCCGTCCGGCCCGGGGATGTAGCCGATGTGCGCGCTGCCGCGGAACGGCAGCAGGTGGTGCTCGCAGAGGCTCATCACGTCGATGTCCCGGACGAGCACGAGTTCCTCGTGGTTGGCCTCGAAGGTGGTGCGGAGCACCTGCGCCGGGTCGACCCGCAGGCCGGCGAAGAGTTCGGCGTAGGCGCGGGCGACGCGGGCCGGCGTCTCCCGGAGGCCGTCGCGGTCCGGGTCCTCGCCGACCGCGATGAGGATCTCCCGGACCGCCTTCTCGATCCGGTTGAGGTCGACGCTGTCCTCCACCGGGCCGCCGGTCAGCCGGCCACTGATCAGGCGCGCGGCGACGTGGTCGAGCGCGTCGTCCTCGTCGGGCTCGGTAGCGGAAACGGCCGGCTCCCGGTCAGGGGAGCCGGCCGTCGGGTCGGTGCTCAGTGCGTACCGTCCGAGTTGTTGCTGGCGCCGCCGACCGAGATGCCGTCGGCCGTGGCCCGCGCCTTCTCGGCCGGGGTGAGCACCGGCGGCTCGGTGGAGGGCTGGCGCTTGCCGAAGCCGTGGTAGGGGGCCATCGGCGGGCGCTTGACCACCCGGGCGCAGATCCGGGCCATGTCGGCGGTGGAGAGGGTTTCCTTCTCCATCAGCTCCAGGACCATGTTGTCCAGGACGTCCCGGTATTCCACCAGGATCTCCCAGGCCTCGTCGTGGGCCAGCTCGATCAGCGCGCGCATCTCGCCGTCGATCTCGGCGGCCACCGAGTCGGAGTAGTCCCGCTCGTGGCCCATGTTGCGGCCGAGGAACGGCTCGTCACCGCTGGTGCCGTACTTGATCGCACCGAGCTTGGAGCTCATGCCGTACTGCGTGATCATCGCGCGGGCCAGTTGGGTGGCCTTCTCGATGTCGTTGCCGGCGCCGGTGGTCGGCTCGTGGAACACCAGTTCCTCGGCTGCCCGGCCACCAAGCGCGTACGCCAGGGTGTCGATCATCTCGGCCCGGGTCTGGGTGTACTTGTCCTCGGTCGGGAGGACAAGCGTGTGCCCCAGCGACCGGCCCCGGGACAGGATGGTCACCTTGTGCACCGGCGCGGCGTGCGGCAACGCCCAGGCCACGAGCGCGTGCCCACCCTCGTGGTACGCGGTGATCTTCTTTTCCTGGTCGCTCATCACCCGGGTCCGGCGCTGCGGCCCGGCGATCACCCGGTCGATCGACTCCTCGAGCGAGTCGTTGCTGATCGCCCGCTGCTCCTTCCGCGCGGTGAGCAGCGCGGACTCGTTGATCACGTTGGCCAGGTCGGCGCCGCTGAAGCCCGGGGTGCGCCGGGCGACCGCGTCGAGGTCGACGTCGGGCGTGAACGGCTTGCCCTTGGCGTGCACCCGGAGGATGGCCTTGCGGCCCTCCATGTCGGGGGCGTCGACCGGGATCTGCCGGTCGAACCGGCCCGGGCGCAGCAGCGCCGGGTCGAGGATGTCCGGCCGGTTGGTGGCGGCGATCAGGATGACGCCGCCCTTGGTGTCGAAGCCGTCCATCTCGACCAGGAGCTGGTTGAGGGTCTGCTCCCGCTCGTCGTGACCGCCGCCCATGCCGGCGCCGCGGTGCCGGCCGACGGCGTCGATCTCGTCGACGAAGACGATCGCCGGCGCGTTCGACTTGGCCTGCTCGAACAGGTCACGGACCCGGCTGGCGCCGACACCGACGAACATCTCGACGAAGTCGGAGCCGGAGATGGAGTAGAACGGCACGCCCGCCTCGCCGGCGACGGCGCGGGCCAGCAGCGTCTTACCGGTACCGGGCGGGCCGAAGAGCAGCACGCCCTTCGGGATCTTGGCGCCCAGGGCCTGGTATTTCGCCGGGTTCTGCAGGAAGTCCTTGATCTCGTGCAGTTCCTCGACGGCCTCCTCCGCACCGGCCACGTCCGCGAAGGTGGTCTTCGGCGTGTCCTTGGTGATCATCTTCGCCTTGGACTTGCCGAAGTTGAGCACCCGCGAGCCGCCGCCCTGCATCTGCGACATGAAGAACAGCAGCAGGAGCACGAGCAGCGCGATGGGGAGGAGATTGACGAGCAGGCTGACCCAGATGCTGTCCGACGACACCTTGGTGTCGACCGAACCGGTGATCCGGTCCGCCGCCTCGGCCTCGCGGACCTGGTTCCAGACCTGGCCGCCGACCTCGTACGGGAACTGCGCCTCGATCTTGTCGGTGGTGGTGTCGCCGAACTTGGCCTTGTCCTTCAGGTCGAGTTGGAGCGTCTGCTCCTTGTCCTGGAAGACGACCTTGTCGATGCCACCGGAGTTGAGCTGGTTGAGCGCCACGGATGTGTCCACCCGGTGGTAGCTGGGACCAGCGGTGAACAGTTGACTGAGCACAACGGCGCCGAGGATGACCAGGATGATCCAGACCACCGGTCGGCGGAAGAAACGCGTACGTTCCATGCTGTCGTCGGGCACCGAGGCGCCCGCATCCTCCTGATCGACGTCCTGACCGTCTGAATGGTGTCGCCGCCTCGGCGGCGGCCGGGGCCGCCGTGCGGGCCGGCCCGACCCCCGGGGCACGCGAACTGCCGCACCACGGTCATTCGACGGTACACCGTGCGCGCGAGGAGTGAGCTTGCGAGCCCCGCAGTCGCGCACAATTCGAGCCCCGTGCGCGCGAGGAGTGAGCTTGCGAGCCCCGCAGTCGCGCACAATTCGAGCCCCGTGCGCGCGAGGAGTGAGCTTGCGAGCCCCGCAGTCGCGCACATTCAGGTGCAGTGCGTGCCGGATGTGAGCTTGCGAGCCCGGCACAACTACGCGTACGGCGAACCAGGGTCTGAGCCGGCGTGGCCGGGAGCTCCCCACCCGATCCGCACCTGCCGCACGGTCACGCGGCCTGAGGGGTCGGGCGTGGAGGGTGCCTCCACGTCACCGTCCCTACCGTAGACCGGAAGGCTGAGAGTCCGCTGAATGTCCGCTGACGAGCGGCCCGGCGGCGCTCAGGCCCGCGCGTACACCTCGGGCTTGAGCACCCCGACGTACGGCAGCTCGCGGTAGCGCTCGCCGAAGTCGAGGCCGTAGCCGACGACGAACTCGGTCGGGATGTCGAAGCCGACGTACTTCACCGGCACCTGCACCTTGACCGCGTCCGGCTTGCGGAACAGGGCGACCACCTCGACGCTGGCCGCGGAGCGCGACTCCAGGTAGCGCAGCAGCCAGGAGAGGGTCAGGCCGGAGTCGACGATGTCCTCGACCACCACCACGTGCCGGCCGGCGATGTCCCGGTCCAGGTCCTTGAGGATGCGGACCACCCCGGACGAGGTGGTGCCCTGGCCGTACGACGACACGGCCATGAACTCCAGCTCCGCGGGCGGGCCCTGGCGGCCCAGCGCGCGGGCGAAGTCGGCCATGAACATGACCGCGCCCTTGAGCACGCAGACGAGCAGGAGACCGTCGTCGACGTGGGCGTAGTCCGCCGAGACCTGCTTGGCCAGCTCCGCCGTCTTCTCGCGGATCTGCGCCTCGGAGATGATCACGTGGTCGATGTCGGCGTCGTACCAGGAGCCGTCAGCCAT
The DNA here is from genome assembly GCF_027497235.1 of Micromonospora sp. WMMD1128. Lineage (NCBI taxonomy): Bacteria > Bacillati > Actinomycetota > Actinomycetes > Micromonosporales > Micromonosporaceae > Micromonospora > Micromonospora sp. WMMD1128. The sequence goes on along the minus strand of NZ_CP114902.1, from coordinate 97,022 downwards.
GCTCCTAGCCTGCCGTACGCCGGATGGCCTCCGTCGGCGGGGCCGCACCTTTCGGCCCGGCCCCGCCAGGGATCTATGGCACTAACGGAACAAATCACCTCAGCAGGCGCGGGAGCGCCAGCGTCGGCCGTCGTCGGTCGGCTTCCAGTCGGCCGAGTCGCGCGTGTCGGCGGTGAGCCCGAGGGCGCTGGCGCCGACGAGAAGGAGCAGGAAGAGGAGGAGCAGCAGAACGGTCACGGCGGCGCTCGCTTTCACTTGGTGGAGAGTGTTTTCGCCGCCGGTGCGCACCGGACACCACCAAGTCTGCGGCCCGCCGTCCGCTGCGGACAGTGGCAGGAATGCCCGCCACCATCGATTTCCTGCCACTGGCCGGGTTACCCTCGTCACATGCTCCGCTCCGTTGCCGTCCTCGCGATGGACCGGGTCGCCACGTTCGAGCTGGGCGTGTTCGCCGAGGTGTTCGGCACCGACCGCACCGACGACGGCTTCCCCCGCTACCGGTTCCAGGTCTGCACGCCTGGCGGCCGCGCGGTGCGCACCTCCTCCGGCTTCCATCTCCAGCCGCACGCCGACCTGGCGCCGCTCGAAGAGGCCGACCTCGTCGCGGTGCCCGCGCACTTCAGCGGCGTCACGGTGCCCGGTGACGAGGATCTCGCCGCGATCCCGTCCGACGTGCTGGCGGCGCTGCGCCGGGCCGCCGAGCGCGGGGCGTACGTGATGAGCGTCTGCTCGGGCGCGTTCGTGCTCGGCGCGGCCGGCCTGCTCGACGACCGGGAGTGCACCACCCATTGGCTCTACGGCGACGAGTTGCAGCGCCGCAACCCCCGGGCCCGGGTCCGGTGCAACTCGCTCTACGTGCAGGACGGCCGGCTGCTCACGAGCGCCGGCACCGCCGCCGGGATCGACGCCTGCCTGCACCTGGTCCGCCAGGAGCACGGCTCCGCGGTGGCCACCCGGCTGGCCCGGCGGATGGTGGTCCCGCCGCACCGCGACGGCGGCCAGTCCCAGTACGTCGAGGCGCCGATCCCGAAGGCGCCGGAGGCGCCCACCCTCGAACCGGTGCTGGAGTGGCTGATGGGTCACCTGCACCACGGCGTGACCGTGGACGAGCTGGCCGCCCGCGCCGGCATGGCGCCGCGCACCTTCGCCCGCCGGTTCCGCGCCGAGACCGGCACCACGCCGCACGACTGGCTGACCAACCAGCGGGTGCTGCTGGCCCGGCGGCTGCTGGAGGACACCCGGCTCAGCGTGGAGAGCGTCGCCGACCAGGCCGGCTTCGGCGACGCGGCGGCGCTGCGGCACCACTTCACCCGCCGGGTCGGCACCACGCCGCACGCCTACCGGACCACCTTCCGCGAACGCGCCGACGCCTGACCGGCCCGCGGTTAAGCGGGGCCCCCGCCTATACCGAAGGCGTTAAGCGGGGCCCCCGCCTTGCACCAGGCGGCCGGTGAGGCGGCGCACGGGCAGGCCGCCGGGCAGGTGCGCCGGGCCCTGCCCCCGCCAGTCGGTGACCAGGGCGTCGAGCGCGGCCACGTGCCGGTGGGACAGGGCGGCCGGCGCGGCGCCCAACTCCCGCGCCCAGGCGTGCAGCACCCGGGTGCGGACCGCCGCCGGCAACGCGGCGAGCCCGTCGACCGAGAGCCCGCCACCGGCGGCCCGGACGTCGGCGAGCGCGGCGTCGGCGAGCGCGTCGAGCGCGGCGGTGTCGGCCGCGAGCAGACGGGCGGTCCGGGCCAGGTTCGCCACCACCGCCGGCCCGAGCGCGTCGACGAGCGCCGGCAGCGCCTCGGCCCGGACCCGGGCGCGGGCGTACGCGGGATCGGTGTTGTGCGGGTCGGCCCACGCCGCCAGGCCGAGCGCGGCGCAGGCCGCCCGGGTGTCGGACCGGGTGACGTCGAGCAGCGGGCGCAGCAGCGGCACCCCGTCCCACTCGCGCCGCTCCGGCATCCCGGCCAACCCGCGCGGCCCGGCGCCCCGGGCCAACGCCAGCAGCACGGTCTCCGCCTGGTCGTCGCGGGTGTGCCCGAGCAGCACGCTGGCCGCGCCGTGCCGCCGGGCCGCCGCGACGAGCGCCTCGTAGCGGGCCTGCCGGGCGGCGGCCTCGGGACCGCCGGGTCGGCCGCTGACCCGTACCGGGATCACGTCGACGGGGTCGAGCCCGGCCGTGCGGGCCCAACCGGCGACCGCGTCGGCTCGCTCGGCCGAACCGGGTTGCAGGCCGTGGTCGACGGTCACCAGGCCGGCCGGGCGGCCGAGCCGGGGCGCCACGAAGGCGGTGGCCGCGGCGAGCGCCAGCGAGTCGGCCCCACCGGAGCAGGCCACCAGCACCGGCCCGTCCCCGGGCAGGCCGGTCAGCAGCCGGCGGACGGCGAGCCGGACGGCGGTGACCGCCGGCGCCGGCGCGGCCGGTGCCCGGGCGGGCGGGGCGGCCGGCACCCGGGCGGCCGGTTCAGCCGGCGGTCGGGGTGGCACCGGCCGGCCCGTGCACCCGCGACACCCAGGCGTCCGGGTCGCCCAACTCGTCCAGCCGGGGCAGGGTGAGCGGGGAGGAGAAGATCTTGTTGAAGCCGGTCATACCGACGCGGTCGACCACGCCGTGCACGAACTTGCGGCCCTCGGCGTACTGGCGCATCTTCACCTCGACGCCGAGCAGCCGGCGGATCGCCTTCTCCAGCGGGTTGCCGGACTCCCGGCGGCGGTTGAACGCCGACCGGATCGCCTCGACGCTGGGAATGACCTCCGGGCCGACGCCGTCCATCACGAACTCCGCGTGCCCCTCCAGCAGGGTCATCAGCGCGGTCAGCCGGTCCAGCACGGCCCGCTGCGCCGGCGTCTGCACGATGTCCAGCACGCTGGCCCGGCTGTCCGGCTCCCGGACCGCGTCGGAGAGCGTGGCCACGCCGCGGCGCAGGCGCTCCAGCAGGTGCTCGCCGCCCTGCGAGGCGTCCACGAACGCCTGCACCTCGCCGAGGAAGTAGGCGCGCATCCACGGCACGGCGGTGAACTGGGTGCGGTGGGTCACCTCGTGCAGGCACACCCACAGCCGGAAGTCACGCGGGTCGGCGCCGAGCTTCCGCTCGACCTCGACGATGTTCGGGGCCACGAGCAGCAGTTGCCCGGGGTCGCCGGCGAAGACCTCGTACTGGCCGAGCACCCGGCCGGAGAGGTAGGCCAGGATGGTGCCGGCCTGCACGCCGGTGAGCCGGGAGCCGATCGCCTCGGTGAACGCGCCCGGCCGCTTGTCCCCGGAGAGCCGCTCGACGAGCGGGGTGACGACCTCGCGCAACCCGGCGATGTTCGCCGCCGCCCAGTCCCGGCGGTCGACCACGCGCACCGGCGGGTGCGCCACCTGGGCCCGCAGGCCGGTGTAGTCGGCGACGTGGCCGGCGGCCTCCTCGGTCAGCCGGCGCAGGTCACCGACGACGTCGGTGGCCTCGGCGTACGACACCCGGGGGCCCGACTTGCTCAGCGCCCCCGCGGTAGCGGCGGCCAGATCCCAGTCCACGAACTGCGCCATGAACCCACCGTACCCGCGCCGGAACACCCCCACCCCGGCTCACGCCGGCCGATCGACGGTGGTCGGTCACCGACAGCCGCAGCCGGCCAGCGCGGAGGTGATCCGGTCGAGCGCCTGCCGGGTGTCGTCGAGCGAACCCTGGGTCCGGTCGGTGAGCACGGCGAACGTGAGCAGCCGGCCGTCGGCGGTGGTCACCGTTCCGGCGATGGCGTTCACCCCGGTCAGCGTGCCGGTCTTGGCGCGCACCACGCCGGCGCCGGCCTTGGTGGTGGCCGCCCGGTAGCGGTCGTCGAGCGTGCCGGACCAGCCGCCGACCGGCAGGCCGCCGAAGATCGCGGCCAGCTCGGGGTGACTCCCGTTGCCGGCGAGCGTGATCAGGTCGGTGAGCAGCGACGGGCTGATCCGGTTGGTACGGGACAGCCCGCTGCCGTCGGCCAGGCTGATCTCCTCGGCGGGCAGCCCCAGCTCGCCGAGCACCTCGTCGGTGGCCGCCGCGCCGCCGACGAAGGACCCGGGCTTGCCCTTGGCCAGCGCGACCTGGCGGGCCATCGTCTCGGCGATCACGTTGTCGCTGTCGCTGATCATGATGTCGACCAGCCGAATCACCGGCAACGACTCGACCTTGCCCAGCTCGGCGCCGGGCGCGGTGCCCGACCCGCCGGCGGTCGGCGCGGTTTCCCGGGTCACCTGGGCCGCGCTCCCGGTGAGCCCGAGCAGCTTCGCGAACTGCCGGCCGGCGGTCAGGTCCGGCTGTGGCACCCGCTCGGCGGCGTGGTTGGTCTCCTCGGCGGTGCGCCGTGCCTGCGCCGGGTCCTTCCGCGCGCCGTCGGTCATCAGCGCGGTGATCGCCGCGCCGAACCCGCCGGTGGGGATGTCGGCGTCCCAGCCGGGCTCGAAGACCGGGCCGCTGAACAGCGACGAGTCGACGGTCACCTTGGTCGGGGCGGTGCCGCCGAGCGCGGCGCGTACCTGGGCGGCCAGGTCGTCCAGGCGGGCCGCGCCCGGATAGAAGGCGTTCTTCTTGTCCACCGCGAGGGTGGGGTCGCCGCCGCCGACCAGGACCACCTCGCCCGGGTTCGCGCCGGCCACCGCCCGGGTGGGGATCCGGTACGCCGGGCCGCGCGCCGCGAGCACCGCGACGGCGGTGGCCAGCTTGGTCACCGAGGCGGGCACGGTGGGCGTGTCCGGCCCGTTGCCGTAGAGCGCCTGACCGGTGCTCACGTCCGCCACCGACACGTGCACCCGGTCGCCGAGCGCGGCGGCGCGTACCAGCGGATCCAGCGCGGCCCGGAGGCCGGCCCCGGTGGGCAGCGGGGCGTTGCCGTCCGGGCCGGCCAGCACCGCCGGCGGGTCGGGCTCGGGCGGCGCGGCGGCCGTACCGGATGGCGTGGCCCCGCCGCCGAGCCAGCCGGCGACCGGGCCGGGCCGGAGCACGGCCACTCCGCCCGCCGCGAGGGCCAGGACCAGCACGCCGACGAGCACGGCGACCAGTCGGCCCCGGCGGCGCGGCCGGACGGCCGGCGGCGGAGAGCCGGCGGGCGGCGGCGGAGAGTATGGCGGCGGGGCGACACTCGCGGGCGGGACCGGCGGGCTCACCGGGACCGGGGCGGGCCAGTTTCCCGGCGACGTCCGGTCGCCCGGGTGGCCGAACCGGGCCGAGCCGGTGGCCGGCGTCGCCGGATGGGTCAGGTTGGCGCCGGGGACGGACACCCGCCCGGCGGCCCCAGTGGGACCGGCATCGGATCCGGCGGACCGCCGCCCGTCAACCCCCTCGGGGCGGTAGTGTGAATCTTCCCTCCCCACGGACCCCTCCTCCCCCACTCGAAATCACCTTGGGTGACACTACTTCGGTCCGAACACTATGCGGCGGCCGGAGCCGGCGGGGGCGTTCCCCCGTGCGGGCGGCGAGCCGGTGGTTTCCGTCAGCCAGCGTGGGCAACGAGGGAGCGTGGAAGATGGATTTCGACGTCACGGTTGAGATCCCCAAGGGTCACCGCAACAAGTACGAGGTGGACCACGCGACCGGCCGGATCCGGCTGGACCGCACCCTCTTCACCTCCACCCAGTACCCCGCCGACTACGGCTTCATCGAGGGCACCCTGGGCGAGGACGGCGACCCGCTGGACGCGCTGGTGCTGGTGCCCGAGCCCACCTTCCCGGGCTGCCTGATCCGCTGCCGCACCATCGGCATGTTCCGGATGACGGACGAGAAGGGCGGCGACGACAAGGTCCTCTGCGTCCCCTACGAGGACCCGCGCCAGGAGCACCTGCGGGACATCCACCACCTGGGCGAGTTCGACCGGCTGGAGATCCAGCACTTCTTCGAGGTCTACAAGGACCTGGAGCCGGGCAAGTCGGTCGAGGGCGCGACCTGGGTGGGTCGGGTCGAGGCGGAGGCGGAGATCGTCAACTCCTACCGGCGTGCCAAGGAGGCCGCGGAGCGCGGCGAGACGCTGCACTGACGGCGAGACCTCGCCGGGGCCCGGGCCGCGTTCGCGACCCGGGCCCCGGCGCGTCCGGGCGAGCCGGTCGCGGGCCGGTCGCGGGCCGGTCGCGTTCAGGCGAGCAGGCCGCGGGCCCGGTCGTAGAGGTCGAGCACCGCGCAGGCCACCGGGACCACCGCGACCACGAGCGCGGTGTCGGTCAGGTCGGCCAACCGTCCGAGGTACGGCGAGACCGGCCGCCGGGCGTACGTCACGCCGGCGGTGACCGTCGCCAGGGCCAGGGCGAGCCCGCCGACGGCCAGCGCGATCCGACCGCCCGGCCCGACCCGTGCCGCGACCACCATGCCGAGCAGGGCGTAGCCGGCCAGCCCGGCGGTGACGGCCGGCACCCGGTGCCGCACCGCCACGAAGAGCCGGGAACGCAGCAGCAGCACGCCGCAGGCGACGGCGACAAGCAGCCGCCCGGAGGTCCTACCGGTGGCCACGAGCACGACGGCGGCGCCCACGGCCAGCAGCGCGTGCCCGAGCAGCATCCCGGTCAGCGCCTCCTCGGCCCGGGCCACCGCCGCGTGCACCCGCCCCCGGTCGGGCAGGTCGCGGGTGCCGGCGGGGGTGGGCAGGGTGAGCGGTGGCAGCGGCAGCTTGCCGACCCGGATGGCCAGCAGCGGCAGACCGCCGAGCGCGAAGACCAGGACGCCGAGCAGCACGGCCGCGGTGCCGGCCGGGTCGAGCGGCAGCGCGCCGAGGGCGGCCGCCGCGCCGCCCGCGCCGGCGGTCACGCCGGCCACCGGGACCCGGGACCGGTGGGCCACGCCGAGGAGGACGAGCACCGCCACCAGCAGCAGCGCGACGGAGCCGACGAGCAGTTCGGGCGCGCCGAGCCAGCGCAGGCCGGGGAGCGGGCCGACCGGATCGCCCGAGCCGACCGCGAGCGCCCCGGCCGCCGCCGCCCAGGGCAGCGCGTATCCGCCGAGGGCGGCGCCGGCCGGGCCGTCCCCGTACGCCCGGGAGGCGGCGGTGGCGGCGAGCACCAGGATCAGGGCGACCGCGGTGGCGACCGGCCAGCCGCCGCGTTCCCCGGGACCGGCCGACAGCACGGCGACCAGCCCGACGGCGAGCGGCACACCGGCGCCGGCGAGCGTGGCGGCCCGGGTCGCGCCGGCCGACCAGGCGGCCCCGCGGCGGCGGGACCCGTCGACGATCGCCTCGACCACGTCGTCGTACTCCAGCTCGGGCCACTCCGCGCGGGCGGGTACGAGGTGCAGCACCTCGCCGTCGCGGACGCCCTGCGGCAACAGCGCCTGGGCGGTGGCGAGCACCGCGCCGTCGGTGCGCCGCAGCACCCACCCGCCGTGCCGTTCGCCGTCGTCGGCGAGCCCCTCCCCGGCGTGCCGGAGCACCTCGGGCAGCAGCTCGGCCAGGGGAGTCTGCTCCGGCAGGGCCACGTCGACCCGCCGCCGGGGCGCGCTGATCGTGACCCGGGCGAGCCCGCTTGTCATCGACGTATCTCCATCATCGAGCCGGATCGGTGGGCTGACGGACGAGAGGACTTTACCTACTATGAGCCAGGCTCGGGTTACCGAGAGCCATGGGAGGCTGCGTGTCCACTGTCGTCATCAAGCGGCCACCGCGCCGTCCGGCCCCGGAGATCCCGGTCGGCGAGCTGCCCGTCGAGGCGCCGCCGGAGATCCCCACCGCGGCCGGCGGGCGCTGGCAGCAGGCGCTGCTGGTGCTGCCGATGCTCGGCGGGACGGTGGCCATGGCGATGATGTTCGGCCGGGGCGGCGGCGCCTACTCGTACGTGGTGGGCGGGATGTTCGGGCTCTCCTCGCTGGCGATGCTCGTCACCACCTGGGGCAGTGCCGGCCCGAAGAAGTCCGAGCTGATGGGCGCCCGCCGGGAATACCTGCGGCACCTGGCCACGCTGCGCAGCCGGGTCCGGGAGACCGCCGGCGCGCAACGGGCCGGGCTCTCCTACCGCCATCCGGAGCCGGGGCGACTCTGGTCCACGGTGGACAGCCACCGGGTGTGGGAGCGCCGGCCGGGCGACCCGGACTTCGCCGTGGTCCGCGTGGGCGTCGGGCCGCAGACGCTCGCCACCCCGCTGGTCCCGCCGGTCACCCGCCCGCTGGAGGAGCTGGAGCCGATGACCGCCGGGGCGTTGCGGCGCTTCCTGGACGCGTACTCGGTGGTGCCGGACCTGCCGGTGGCGCTGTCGCTGCGCAGCTTCGCCCGGGTCTTCGTGCGCGGTCCGGCCGGCGCGGTACGCGGCGCCGGCTCGCCGGCCGCGCAGGCGCTGGCCCGGGCGGTGCTCACCCAGCTCGCCGTCTTCCACGCCCCGGACGAGATGCTGGTCGCGGTCTGCGCCGGGCCGGAACGCCGGGACCGCTGGGAGTGGGTGAAGTGGCTGCCGCACGCCCACCACCCGGCGCGCACCGACGCGCTCGGTCCGGTGCGCCTGGTCACCAGCGCCGCCGCCGACCTGGAACGGCTCCTCGACGACGTGCTCGGCAGCCGGTCCCGGTTCAGCCCGCACGGCCCGGCCACCGACGGGCCGCACGTGGTGGTGGTGCTCGACGGCGGCGACCTGACCGGGGCCGCCGACCTGGCCGGCGACGGCGGCATCGACGCGGTCACCGTGCTCGACCTGGACACCCCGCCGCCCCGGCTGCTCGACCGGTACGCCCTGCTGCTCGACGTGGTCGACGGCCGGCTGCACTCGCACTCCGCGGAGGGGCACGCCGAGGTCGGCGCCGCGGACACGCTGGCGCCGGCGGACGCGGAGGCGGTGGCCCGGCGGCTCGCGCCGCTGCGGCTGGCCGGTGCGGCACGTGGACCGGCCGCGGCACCTGGCGCCGAGCCGGGCCTGCCGGAGCTGCTCGGCCTCGGCGACCCGGAGGGCTTCACCGCCGAGCAGGGCTGGGCGCCCCGCGCCGCCCGCGACCGGCTGCGGGTGCCGATCGGGGTGGGCGCGGACGGCGGGGCGATCGACCTTGACCTGAAGGAGTCGGCGCTCGACGGCATGGGCCCGCACGGACTGCTGATCGGGGCCACCGGGTCGGGCAAGTCGGAGCTGCTCCGCACGCTCGTGCTCGGTCTGGCCGCCACGCACGGCTCGGAGCAGCTCAACTTCGTGCTCGTCGACTTCAAGGGCGGTGCCACCTTCGCGCCGTTCGAGCGGTTGCCGCACACCGCCGCCGTGATCACCAACCTGGCCGACGCGCTACCCCTGGTCGACCGGATGGTCGACGCGATCAACGGGGAGCTGATGCGTCGTCAGGAGCTGCTGCGCCGGGCCGGCAACTTCGCGAGCGTGCGCGACTACGAGCGGGCGCGCGCGGCCGGCAGCCCGCTGGCCCCGCTGCCGTCGCTGCTGCTGATCTGCGACGAGTTCTCCGAGCTGCTCTCCGCCAAGCCCGACTTCATCGACCTGTTCGTGCAGATCGGCCGGCTGGGCCGGTCGCTCGGCGTGCACCTGCTGCTGGCCAGCCAGCGGCTGGAGGAGGGACGGCTGCGCGGGCTGGACACCCACCTGTCGTACCGGATCGGGTTGCGCACGTTCTCGGCGCTGGAGTCCCGGACGGTGCTCGGCGTGCCGGACGCGCACGAGCTGCCCCGCACGCCCGGGCACGGCTACCTGCGTTCCGGCACCGATCCGCTGGTCCGGTTCAAAGCCGCGTACGTCTCCGGGGCGGTCCGCCGGCGCACCGGCCCGGCGGGCGGCGCCGGCGCCGGCGAGGCGCGGGTGCTCGCGTTCTCCACCCACCTGACGCCGGTGCCCGAGCCGGCCGAGCCGGCCGCCCTCACGGCCGAGGAGGAGGGCGGGGAGACACTGCTCGACCTGCTCGTGGGCCGGCTGGCCGGGCAGGGTCCCCCGGCCCACCAGGTGTGGCTGCCCCCGCTGGACGCCGCACCCACGCTGGACGAGCTGCTCGGCCCGGTCGGCGTCGATCCGACCCGCGGGCTGACCGTGGCCAATCCCGAGCTGCACGGCGCGTTGCAGGTGCCGGTGGCCGTGGTGGACAAGCCCTTCGAGCAGCGGCGGGACCTGTTCTGGCTGGCCCTGGACGGTGCGGCCGGACACGTCGCGGTGGTCGGCACCACCCGCAGCGGCCGGTCGGCGCTGCTGCGCACGCTCGTCTGCGCGTTGGCGCTCACCCACACCCCGACCGAGGTGCAGGTCTATTGCCTCGACTTCGGCGGCGGGACGCTCGGCGCACTGCGCGACCTGCCGCACGTCGGCGGCGTCAGCGGCCGGACCGACGGCACCGCGGTCCGTCGCACCGTCGGCGAGGTCGCCAACCTGCTCACCGAGCGGGAGCGGCGGTTCACCGAGGCGGGGGTGGAGTCGATGGCCGCCTGGCGCCGGCGGCGGGCCGCCACGCCGGCGGGCGGACCGGCCGGGGCCGACCCGTTCGGGGACGTGTTCCTGGTCGTGGACGGCTGGAACACGCTGCGTGGTGAGTACGAGGACCTGGAGCCGCTCGTCACCGAGCTGGCCACCCGGGGGCTGGCGTACGGGGTGCACGTGGTGGCGAGCGCGCTGCGCTGGTCGGACTTCCGGCCGGCGATCCGGGACCTGTTCGGGTCCCGGCTGGAGCTGCGCCTCGGCGACCCGGCCGACTCGGTGGTGGTCAAGCGCGCGCTGGCGGCGACCGTGCCGGAGGAGCGGCCGGGGCGCGGGATCACCGCCGGTGGGCTGCACTTCCTCACCGCGCAGCCCCGGGTGACCGCCTTGGGCGCCGAGACCGGTGACCTGGTCACGTCCGTCGCGCAGGCGTGGACCGGCCCGGCCGCGCCCCGGGTACGGCTGCTCCCGCCGGTGCTGCCGTACGCCGAGCTGGACCAGACCGGGACCACCGGCCTGGCCTTCCCGATCGGGGTGGCCGAGGCCGACCTGGCCCCGGTGGTGCTGGACTTCGCCACCGAGCCGAACTTCGTGGTCTTCGGCGACGCCGAGTGCGGCAAGTCCTCGTTCCTGCGCGCGCTCGCCACCTCGATCGTCGGTCGGTTCGCCCCGGAGCAGGCCCGGGTGATCCTGGTCGACTACCGGCGCAGCCTGATGGGCGCGATCGAGACGGCCCACCTCATCGGGTATGGCACCGCCGCCCCGCACACCACCGAGCTGATCGAGTCGGCGGTCGGTTATCTCCAGGGGCGGCAGCCGGGGCCCGGGGTGACTCCGGCCGAGTTGCGCAGCCGGTCGTGGTGGACCGGGCCGGAGTTGTTCGTGCTCGTCGACGACTACGACCTGGTGGCCGGCGGGCCGACGAACCCGTTGCGGGCGTTGGAGGAGCACCTTCCGCATGCCCGGGACGTCGGGCTGCACCTGGTGCTGGCACGGCGTTCCGGCGGGGCCGGGCGGACCGCGTACGAACCGATCATCCAGCGGCTGCGGGAGTTGTCCACGGCCGGGCTGGTGATGTCGGGCGGCCCGGAGGAGGGTCCGCTCGTCGGGCAGGTGAAGGCCGGGCCACTGCCGCCGGGCCGGGCCCGTCTGGTCACCCGCCGTGAGGGCGTACGTCTGGTGCAGTTGGCTCATCTCCCGCCCGGGTGACCGGACGCGCGGAAGTGCCCCGTGACGGCCGGGACAACCGGTAATCTCCGAGCAGCATGTTTCGGGAGCGACGGAATGGCTGGGGGACTGTGACCAGGGACCGGCAGGGACTTCCCGGCGTGCCGCCCCGGCGTCTCGCCGGGCGGGCACTGCTCGCCGCCGCGGCGGGGCTGGCCGTCACGGCCGGTCCGCTGGTTCCGCCGGCGTACGCCGCGCCGGCCGCCTCCGTCGCCACCCGGCCGCCCTCCTGGGCGACTCCGCGGCTCGTGTTCCGGGCGGACCAGGTCCGCGACGAGCAGTGGCAGTTGGCGGAGCTGCGGGCGAAGACCGCCTGGAAGACGTCGACCGGTCGCGGCGTGGTGGTCGCAGTGATCGACTCCGGGGTGGACGCGTCCCACCCGGACCTGGCCGGGCAGGTGCTGCCCGGCCTCGACATGGTCTCGCCGGGCGGCACGGACGAGCCGGATCCGGTCGGGCACGGCACCACGGTGGCCGGGTTGATCGCCGGCCGGGCCGACGACGACCGTGGCGTGGTGGGGCTGGCGCCGGACGCGAAGATCCTCCCGATCCGGGTGCTGGACGCCGAGAACCGGTACGACGACGCTTTGATCATCGCGAAGGCGGTGCGCTGGGCGGTCGACAACGGCGCCCGCGTGGTCAACCTGTCGTTGGGCGGCGGCGGAGACAGCCCGGCCCTGGCCGCCGCGCTCGACTACGCCTTCGCCCGGGACGTGGTGGTGGTGGCGTGCACCGGCAACCTGGCCACCTCGACCACCACGAAGGTCTGGTATCCGGCCCGGGAGCCGGGCGTGCTGGCGGTCACCGGCCTGGATCGCAACAGCGAGCACCTCTGGTCCGGCGCGATCACCGGCCGCGAGACCATCCTCAGCGCACCGGCCACCGCTCTCTACGGCGCCCGTTCGCAGGGTGGCTACTGGCGGGTGCAGGGCACGAGCTTCGCCGCGCCGCTTGTCGCCGCCACGGCCGCCCTGGTCCGCGCGCGGTATCCACGGATGTCGGCCGGCGACGTGGTCAACCGGCTGATCCGCACCGCCCGGGATCTCGGCCCGACCGGCCGGGACGACCGGTTCGGCTACGGCATGGTCGACCCGGTGGCGGCGCTCACCGCCGACGTGGCGGCGGTGGGGCACAACCCGCTCGACGACAACGCCTCGCCGGGCGTGGTGGGCTTCGGGCCCGCGCCGGGTGCGGACCCGGACACCCGGGCCGCGGCGGCGGGGCAGGGCGGCGACCCGCTCGGCCGCTCGCAGCCGGCGGGGTGGGCGGCCCGCCCGGCGGGGCAGGCCGACCGTTCCACGCCGGAGCGGCTGTGGTCCGGGCTGGCCCTGTTCGTCGCGCTTGTCACCGGCACCGCGTTGATGGTGCGCCGGTTCCGGCGGGCCCGTCGCTGACCGGCGACCGCCACCGGTCTGACCACGCGCCGAGCGGGGTAGTGACCATCGCATGAACAGCTCCGGCTCGACGTTCACCCGCGACCGGTCCTGGCGGAGCCGCCGCCTCGACCCCGACCGGTCGCTGGGTCTCCGGCTCACCCTGGCCGCCGTCGCGGCGATCCTGGTGCTGGTGCCGTTCGCCCTGCTGGCGCTGCTGGTGCTCGGTGCCTGGCCGCCGCTGCTCCGGCTGGACGCGGCGGTCACCGACGCGTTCCACGGCTACGCGGTGGGTCATCCGGCCTGGGTGCGGGCGATGACCGTGTGGACGCACGTCTTCGGGCCCGGCCCGCTGCGGGTGGCCGCCGCGGTGGTGGTGATCTGGCTGCTGCGGCGCGGGGCACGCCGGCTGGCGGTCTGGGTGGTGGCCACGATGGTGGCCGGTGGCCTGCTCGGCGCGCTGCTCAAACTGCTCGTCGGCCGGGACCGGCCGGATCTGCTGGAGCCGGTGGCCCGGGCCGCCGGTTACTCCTTCCCGTCCGGGCACGCGCTGACCGCGGCGCTGGCCGCCGGGGTGCTGCTGCTGGTCTTCCTGCCGTTCGCCCGCGGCGGGGCCGGGCGGGTCGCGTTGTGGACCGCGGCGGCGCTGCTCACGGTGGTGACCGGGCTGAGCCGGATCGCGTTGGGCGTGCACTGGACCAGCGACGTGGTGGGCGGCTGGGTGCTCGGTGCGGCCGTGGTGGCCGCCACCGCGGCCGGTTTCACCACCTGGCGGCCCGGCGCCGGGCACCGGCCGGTCCGGCCGCTGCAGGAGGGGGTGGAACCCGAGGTGGTCGAGCCGGGTTCCGAGGATAGATGGGCGTAACAGGAGGTCCGGCGGGGTAAAGGGCGGCTCATGTCCGATGTCGCGGTCCAGATCGCCCGGCGCGTCCTGCTGCCGGTGGCCCTGCTCTTCGCCGCCATGGTGGGCCTGGGCCTGCTGGTCACCCGGGTGCTCACGCACACCTGGCCGTTCACCGTGGAGGACGCGGTCAACCGGGAGTTCGCGGGCGACCGGAGTCCGGGGTGGAACGACGTCTCGCTCGTCTTCAGCACGTTGGCCAGCACCCAGATGATCGTCGTGGTGACGGTGCTGGCCGCGTTGGTGCTGCGGCTGGTGCTGCACCGCTGGCGGGAGCCGATCTTCCTCTGCGCGGCGGTGATCGCGCAGGCCCTGATCTTCCTCTTCACCACCATGGTCATCGACCGGAACCGTCCGGCCGTGGCGCACATGGACTCCTCCCCGCCGACGTCCAGCTTCCCCTCCGGGCACACCTCGGCGGCGACCGCGCTCTACGTCGGCCTCGCACTGCTGCTGGCGCTGCGGGCGCGCAGCACGCCGGCCAAGGTCACCTGGTGGACGCTGCTGGTGCTGGTCCCGGTCGGCGTGGCGCTCACTCGGATGTACCGGGGCATGCACCATCCGAGTGACGTGGTGGCCTCGTTCGTCAACGGCGGCACCTGCGTGGCGATCATGGCGCGGACGGTGCTCGACCGCACGCTCACCTGGGGGCGGGCGAAGGTGCCGCCGATCCGTCCGGGCGACGACGTGACGCCGGCGGGCGCGCCGGCAGGCGGCTGACCGCCGCGCCGGCTCAGGTGCAGTCGCCGGTGGCCACTCCCCGGGTACGCTCCGCGCCCGCCAGCGCCACCGACCGCGCCTCGGCCGCGGTCACCGCGAAGCCGGTGTTCGGGTCGTCCGCGGCCGCCGCGAAGATCACCCCGAGCACCAGCCCGTTCGAGGAGACGAGCGGGCCGCCGGAGTTGCCGCTGCGCACCAGCGCCCGGATCGTGTAGATCTCCCGCGTCACGTCGCCGGAGGAGTAGATGTCCGGCCCGGTGATCCGGTCGACGTCGCGGACCCGGGCCGGCCGGGCGTCGTACGGGCCGTCGAGGGGGAAGCCGAGCACGATCGCGTCCGCCCCGCTGCCGGCGGCCCCGGCGGCGAAACGCAGCGACGGTCCGGGCAGCCCGGGCACGTAGAGCACGGCCAGGTCCCGCGCCGGGTCGTAGACCACCACCTCGCCGTCGTAGCGCTCCCCGCGCAGCTCCACCGCCACCGATCGGGTGCCGGCCACCACGTGCGCGTTCGTCATCACCCGGTCGTCGGCGTAGACGAAGCCGGAGCCCTCGATCCGGCGGGAGCAGCTCGGCGCGGAGCCGAGCACTTTCACCACGGACCGCTTGCTGTTCGCGACCACCTGCGAGCCGGCGAGCGCCGGGTCTGGCGGGGAGACCTGCCGGGCGTTGGTGCTGCCCAGGCCGTTGAACACGTCGGGGAAGCCGTTGGTGTCGACGGTGTCCCGCAACGCCGTGGAGAGCTCCTGGGCGCGGTCGGGCAGCACCCGGTCCACCACGGTGAGCAGCGCGCTGTCCTTGACCGAGGCGGCCAGCCAGGGCACCGACGAGGAGCCCAGCGGCACCGCGACCAGCCAGGCCACGAGCATGACTGCGATGACCGAGATGAATGCGCCGCCGACGTCGTCGACCTTCTTCCCGGTCGGTCCGGTGATGGCGGCGCGCAGGTTGGAGCCGAGCCAACCGGCGAGCGCCTGCCCCAGCACGGCGAGCCCGAAGATCGCCACCAGGGAGATCAGCACCCGGGTGCCGCTGGCCGCGAACTGCCTGGCGATCAGCGGGCCGACCTGGAGACCTATCAACGCGCCCAGGAAGAACCCGGAGAACGACAGGGCACCGATGACGAAGCCCTGACGGTATCCGCTGATCGCGAACACGAGCATGAGCAGCAGCAGTACGAGATCCACGGCGGACACGCCCCCAGGGTACGGGCACCGGGCTCGCAGCCGGCTCAGCGCTCGCTGAACGTGACCTGAGGATGCGTGCGAGTGATCAGCGCACCCGGCTCTCGTCGGCCGCGTCGGTGCCGGCCGAGGGGGCCGGCG
The DNA here is from genome assembly GCF_027497235.1 of Micromonospora sp. WMMD1128. Taxonomy (NCBI): domain Bacteria; kingdom Bacillati; phylum Actinomycetota; class Actinomycetes; order Micromonosporales; family Micromonosporaceae; genus Micromonospora; species Micromonospora sp. WMMD1128. The sequence continues at coordinate 81,168 of NZ_CP114902.1, read as the reverse complement.
TGGCGCCGACCGGCGGCAGCTCCACCACCCGGGAGCGCGGCCAGGGCCGGGCCCAGCCGCCCATCTCCAGCAGCCGGTCGATCACTCCGGCGGTGAAGCCCCAGACCAGCATGCCGCGCGCCGAGAAGGCCGGGCCGGTCCAGCCGCTGGGATGGCGTACCCGCATCCGGTTGTCCGGGTCGACAAGCTCGGCCACGGGCAGCCGGGCGACGTGCGCCACCTCGGCCGGCTCGCGCGGGTGCACCGGGTGCGGGTCGTGCCACCAGGCGAGCACCGGGGTGACCACGAAGTCACTCACCGGGATCCAGAGGCGGGGCAGCTCGGCCAGCACGGTGACGCTTGCCGGGTCGAGGTCGACCTCCTCGTTCGCCTCGCGCAGCGCGGTGGCCCGGGCGTCGGCGTCCTCCGGGTCGGCCGCCCCGCCGGGGAAGGCCGGCTGGCCGGCGTGGTTGCGCAGGGTCGCGGCGCGCTGGAGGACGAGCACGTCCGGCCCGGCGCCGGGTTCCTCGCCGAGCAGCACCAGCACGGCGCTCTCCCGGCCGCCGGTCTCCGGCGTGGTGAGCCGGGTGAAGTCCTCCGCCCGCGCGGTGCCGAGCCGGCCCAGCAGCGGGTCGAACCATCCGGGCGGCCGTCGGGTCATACGGTCACCCCGAGGTGGGTACGGACGAGCGTGGCGAGGCGGGCGTCGTCGAGCGCGCCGGTCCCCTCGATGTGCCGGATCCGGCCGTCGGCGCCGACGAGCACGGTCAGCGGGAACGCGCTGCGTTCGAGCGCGCGTTCGAACGCGTCGCCCTGGTCGACGAGCATCGGGAAGCCGACGCCGAAGTCCTCACCGATGGACTGCGCGCCGCCGCGGCTGTCCCGGCTGTTCACGCCGATGACCTGGAACCGGCCGTCGGCCCGCTCGCTGAGCCGCTGGAACGCGGGCAGTTCCTTGCGGCACGGCGGGCACCAGGACGCCCAGACGTTGAGCACGGCCGGGCCCTTCACCTCGCGCAGCCGCACCGGCGCCCCGCCGGTGAAGCAGTTGAGCGTCAGGTCGGGCAGCGGATCACCGGCCTTGCCGGGCGGCGACGGCGTGGCCGAGGCCGGCGCCACGGTCAGCGGGGCGCAGTCGGCGAACGGCGACGGGCGTTCCGCCCGGGTGGCCGGCGCCGGCCCGGCGGGCTCCTCGGCCGTGGCGGTGCAGCCCGCCGCCGCCAGCAGCAGCGGGACGAGCAGGAGGATGAGCCGGCGGTGGTTCACGGCACGTCCGCCCCGGTCGCCTGCGGCGGCACCAGGTCGGGGTCGAGCCCGACGGCCGCCGCGAGGTCCCGCGCGCGGGGGCCCTTCAACAGCTTGGCCGCGGCGGCCGGCTCGGTCGGCCCGGTGCCGTACGCGGGGCAGAGCTTCGCCAGCGTGCACGCGCCGCAGGCCGGCTTGCGGGCATGGCAGACCCGGCGGCCGTGGAAGATGATCCGGTGCGACAGCATGGTCCAGTCGCGCCTGGGGAAGATCGCGCCGATCGCGTGCTCGATCTTGACCGGGTCGGTCTCAATGGTCAGCTCCCACCGCTGCACCAGCCGTTGGAAGTGGGTGTCGACGGTGATGCCGGGGACGTCGAAGGCGTTGCCGAGGATGACGTTCGCGGTCTTGCGCCCGATGCCCGGCAGGGTGACCAGGTCGGTCAGCTTGCCGGGCACCTCGCCGTCGTACCGCTCGCAGAGCGCGCGGCCCAGGTTGATCAGTGAGCTGGTCTTGTTGCGGTAGAACCCGGTGGGCCGGATCAGCTCCTCCAGCTCCGCGCGGTCCGCCCCGGCGTAGTCGGCGGCGGTGCGGTAGCGGGCGAACAACTTCGGCGTGACCTCGTTGACCTTCTTGTCGGTGCACTGGGCGGACAGGATCGTGGCGACCGCCAGCTCCAGCGCGTTGGCGTGGTCGAGTTCACAGTGCGCGTCGGGGTGGGTCTCGGTCAGCACCCGGCCGATGCGGCGGGCGCGACGCGTACGGCCGAGGTCGGTCTCGGGGGAGCGCGTGGTCACGCCGGCCAGCCTACGTCGCGGGGCCGACGAGCCGGCGCGCCGACGCGGTCCGCGTGCGCTCAGCCACCCGCCGGGGCGCTGATCTTGCCGGTCGCGTCGAGCTTCGCGCCGGTCCTGCCGAAGTCCGTCCCGGTCAGCTCGCGCACCAGCCCGAGACCACGGTCCTGCCGGTCGACGGACGGACGGCCCACGCCGTTCATCACGGTCGAGGTGAACGTGCCGCCGACGAACCGCCCCTCGGCGGTGAGCGACACCTTGAGCACGCCGCCCCAGCCGAGCCGGCCGGCGCTGTTCAACGACTTCCCGCCGCCGGCGAAGTTGCCCAGGCTGTAGGCGATCAGCTTGCCCTGGTAGAACTCCATGCCACGCAGCACGTGCGGGCCGTGCCCGATCACCAGGTCCGCGCCGGCGTCGATGACGGCACGGGAGAAGCGCACCGGGTCGCCCCGGTTCTCCCCGACGTACGTCTCGGTGCCCGGCTTCACCCTGGTCTTGTCGGCGCCCTCGGCGCCCATGTGCACCTGCACCACCACGAGCTGGGCCTGCTCCTTGGCCATCTCGATGACCTGCTTGGCGGCGTCGAGGTCGACCAGGCTGTTCGACCAGGGGTACGACGAGAAGCCGACCACTGCCACCTTGATGCCCTTGACCTCGACGACGGTGATCTCGCCGGGCGCCCCGGTGTGCTTGAGCCCGTGCGCCTCAAGCGCCGACTGGGTGTTCTCGTAGCCCTGCTGCCCGTAGTCGTTGCCGTGGTTGTTGGCCTGGTTGAGCAGCTGGAACCCGGCCGTGCGCAGGTGCGCCGCGTAGCCGGGCGGTGCCCGGAACTGATAGCAGTTCTTCGGGTTCGGGCCGCACTTGCCGGCGCCGGTGTCCTCGGTGAGCGGCTCCTCCAGGTTGCCCATCACCAGGTCACCCTTGAGCGCGGACTTCACGTCGTCGAAGAAGCCCTTGCCGCCGTTGGGGGGAAGCCGGTCCGGCGCGTTCCCCATGATCACGTCGCCGGTCGCAGTGAGTGAGATCGACGGCTCCTTCGACTCGCCGGCCGCCGGCTGGTCGCCCGTGGCGGGCCCGGCCGAGCCGGTCGACCCCCCGCCCTGCCCGTTCTGCCAGAGCGGGTCGTCGCCGCCGGAGTCCGAGCAGCCGGCGGCGAGCAGGACCGCGAAGAGGGCGCCGAGCGCGGCGAGCCGCGCGCCGAGGACGGACCGGCGCGCGGCGGGGTCGACGCGGCGCGGGCCCGGACCGGCGGGGCGACGGGCACGGGACACAGAAGGGGTGGGAGCGTACATCGTCGGCGACGCTACCGTGCCGGGAACGCCGCGACGAGGGCCGAATGGCCGGAGTAGTCGCCCGCGCACGTCAGCCTGCCCGCCGGTCGGACCACGGCACCACCGTGCCGGCGCCGCCGTCGCGCACCGCGGCGTGCACGGCGCGGGCCAGCGGTGCGCCCCACGCCGAGCGCGGGCCGCCGTACGGGGCCGGCTCGCCGTCGGCCGGGCAGAGCACGGTCACCGCGTCGGTGGCGGTCCCGGTGGCCGGCAGCCCCAGCTCCCAGATCGCCTGCGCCTTCGCCTCGGTGGCCGTGGCCACCGCGTTAACCAGGGCCGCGTCCCCGAGCCGGGCCGGCACGTACACGACGATGTTGACCGTGCCGACGCGCCGGGCCGTCGCGGCGGCGGGGTCCGTCACGGCGGCGGGGGCGGGCGCGGCGGCCCACACCGGGGCGCCCAGGCCGACCGTCGCCCAGACCCGGACACCACCGTCCGCCCGGCGCACCACCTCGCTCACGTCCACGCCGGTCAGCAGCCCGACCCCGGGTCCGTCCAGGTCGAGATCGCGGGCCAGCCCGGCCAGGTGGGCGGCGGGGTCGTCCCGGTCGTACGACATCGGCACGGTCGCGTTCACCACCCACCCCCGGACGCCGATCCCCCCGCCCAGCGGGGCGGAGCCGACCGCGAGCAACGGCGTGGCGGCCCGCCAGACCAACAGCGGAATGTCCCACCCGGCCTCCGACCGGCTGGTAAGGATCGGCTCACCCAGCACGCCGGTCACCCTACGATCACAGGTGGGCAGGGGTGGCGCCGGCCCGGACCAGGGAGCGAGATCCAGGGGTGCACCTCCGATTCCTGCTCACGTGCGCCTAGACTGGCGGCGCGCGAGGGATCAGCGGACGGCGGACCCGGCCGACGGACGGCACGCGCAGGCGGAGGTGCGCGATGGACGAGGTACTGGCCCGCAGCGGGATCTTCCAGGGCGTTGACCCGGAGGCTGCCGAGGCGCTCGCCAAGGAGATGGAGACGATCGAGGTCCGCAAGGGCGAGGTCGTCTTCAACGAGGGCGAGCCCGGAGACAGTCTCTACATCCTCCTGTCCGGCAAGATCAAGGTCGGTCGCCGCGCGGCGGACGGCCGGCAGAACCTGATCGCCGTGATGGGCCCGTCGGACATGGTCGGCGAGCTGTCGCTGTTCGACCCCGGCCCGCGGACGGCGACCGCCACCGCGGTCACCGACACCCGGCTGGTCCGGCTGCGCAAGCAGGCCCTGCGGCCGTGGCTCAACAACCGCCCGGAGATCGCCGAGCAGCTGCTCCGGGTGCTGGCCCGCAGGCTGCGCCGGACCAACGACTCACTCGCCGACCTGATCTTCACCGACGTGCCGGGCCGGGTCGCCAAGAACCTGCTCCAGATGGCCGGCCGGTTCGGCACCCGCGACGGCGGCGTGCTGCGGGTGACCCACGACCTCACCCAGGAGGAGATCGCCCAGCTCGTCGGCGCCTCCCGGGAGACCGTCAACAAGGCGCTCGCCGACTTCGCCTCACGCGGCTGGCTGCGACTGGACGGCAAGAGCATCATCATCCTCGACCCGGAGCGCCTGGCCCGCCGCGCGCGGGTCTGACCCTCCCGGCCCCCGATTCGCTCCGGCCCGGTCCGCCCCGCGCGGCCCGGGCCGGTCCCGACCTCCTCACCGCCTTCGGTCCCCGGGACGGCTGCCGACGACCGTCCATCCTGGACCGGGCCGCCCCGATCCGCGACTCTGCGATAGCGTGGCGTGATGGGCCGGCGTTACCGGATACTCCTCGTCTCCAGCAGCGGCGGCGTCCTGCTGGACCTGCTCGCACTGCGCCCCTGGTGGGAGCGGCACGACCCGGTCTGGGTGGCGGTCCGCGCCCCCGACACCGAGGTCGCGCTGGCCGGGCAGCGGGTGCACTGGCAGCCCGAGCTGTCGACGCGCACCCGGCTCCGGGTGGTGCCGGCGACCTGGCGGGCCCTGCGTCTGCTGCGCCGGGAGCGACCCGACGTGGTGGTGTCGGCCGGCACCGGAGTGGCGGTGGGAGTCTTCCTCGCCGCCCGCCTGCTCCGGGTGCCGTCGCTGTGGCTGGAGACGTTCAACATGACCGGGCCCGCCGGGGCCGCCGCCCGGCTCTGTTCCCGGCTCGCCGCCGCGGTGCTGGTCCAGCGGCCCGCCCTGCTGGCCTCCCGGCCCCGCGCGGTGCTCATCGGTGAGCTCTACTGAGCATGGCCCGCGTCCTGGTCACCGTCGGCATGGGTCCGTGGCCGTTCGACCGCCTGGTCGCCGCCGTCGCGCCGCTCTGCGCCGCGCACGACGTGTTCGTCCAGACCGGCACCTCGACCGTGACACCGCCGTGCCCGCACGAGGCGTTCCTACCCCTGGACGACCTGCGGGAGCGGCTGGCCGCCGCCGACGTGGTGATCACCCACGCGGGCAACACCGTCCGGCTGGTCCAGCGCCTCGGCCGGGTGCCGGTCGCGGTGGCCCGGGAGGCCGCACGGGGCGAGATGGGCAACGACCACCAGGTCTCCTACCTGCGCGCGGAGGAGCGCACGGGTCGGGTGGTCGCGGTGTGGGACGTGGCCGACCTGCCGGCCGTGGTGGCCGGGCACCCGGAGCGGCAGCGGCTGTTGCTCGTCGAACGGCCGCTGCCCGACGCGGTCGACGACGAACGGCTTGTCGCCACGCTCGACGCGCTCTGCGCCCGGCTGGTCCGATGAGCCGGGCCGACGAGCGCCGAACCGGGCCGACGAGCCGGGCCGACGAGGCGACCCGGCAGCCGTTCGCCACCCATCCGCTGCGCCGGTACGCGTTCGCCTGGGCGGCGCTCGCCGGTCGCACCGGCCGGCACCTCGACCTGGGCTGCGGTCCCGGTGACTTCCTCGGCACGCTGCACGAGCACGGCACGGTGAGCTGCGAGGGCGCCGACCCGCACCCGGGCTACCTCGCCGGGCTGGCCGCCCGCCACCCGGGCCTGCCACTGCACCGGCTCCGGGTCGGCGGGCCGTTGCCGTTCCCCGACTGTCGCTTCGACTCGGTGAGCCTGCTCGACGTGCTGGAGCACGTGCCGGACGAGGCCGCGCTGCTCGCCGAGACGCACCGGGTGCTCGCCCCCGGCGGGCTGCTGGTGCTGACCGTGCCGCGCCGGCACGTCTTCAGTTTCCTCGACCCGGACAATGCGAAGTTCGACTTCCCCCGGCTGCACCGCCGGATCTACTCGTGGCGGTTCGGGTCGCAGGTGTGGCACAGCCGGTTCGCCGATCTCTCCGACGACCTGCGCGGCGACATGTCGGTCGGCCGGGACCGGCACACCAACTACCGCACCGGGGAGCTGCTCGACCTCCTGCGCGCGGCGGGCTTCGCGCCGACCACGGTCACCGGCGCGAACCTGTTCTGGCGGTGGTTGCAGATCCCGGCGCTGCTCACCGGCGGGTCGCTGCGCCGGCTGTTGGAGCGCGGCATCCACCTCGACGGCCGGCTCTTCCGCTCGGCCAACCTCTTCGTCGTCGCCCGGAAGCGCCCGGACACGCCCGTGCGCGAGACCGACACCGACACCGACCGGAGGTGCCCGTGAGCATGGCCGACACCGCACGGCTGGCCTGGTTCTTCGGCCGGCTCGCGGTCAAGGAACGGGTCGCCCCCCGGCTGCACGTACGACCGCTCGTCGCCGAGCTGTTCCTCACCGACAACTGCAACCTGCGCTGCACGAGCTGCGGCTGCTGGACCACGAACACCAAGGGCGAGTTGTCGACCGAGGAGTGGCGGGACGTCCTGCGGCAACTCGTCGCGCTGCGCATCCACAAGGTCAACTTCACCGGCGGCGAGCCGTTGATCCGGCCGGACGCGCTGGCCCTGATGGCGTACGCCCGCGAGGTGGGCGTACGCCACATGCACCTGAACACCAACGGCATCCGGCTCACCCCGCCCGTCCTCGCCGAGGTGCTCGCCGCGGGCGTACGCAGCTTCAACGTCTCCGTCGACGGGCCGACGGCGTTGGTGCACGACCGGATCCGGGGCCGGCTCGGCGCGTTCGAGACGACCACCCGCCACCTGCGCAACCTGATCGCGGAGCGCGACCGGCTCGGCCTGAAGGTGCGGATGAACTTCACCGTGATGCGGGACAATGTGGACAGCCTGCCCGGCATCGCGGCGCTGGCCCAGGAGCTGGGCGTGACGCTCTATCTCAACCTGGTCACCGACCGGACGTTCCTGTTCCGCACCGACGCGGTCACCGGGCAGACCGACGTGGCCGGCGACCGGCTCGACGCGGCGCTGGCCGAGCTGGAGGCGATGGCCCGGGCCGACCGGCGGTGGCTGCCGCGCTACTCGGAGCTGCGCTACCTGCGCGGGCACTTCGACGACCTGGTGCAACGTGACCTGCCGTGCGCCGAGTCGCAGCTCAAGCTGATGGTGCACTCCCGGGGCGAGATCGGCGGCTGCTGGGCGCACGACCCGACCGCCTCGGTCCGGCAGCGGCCGATCGCCGAGATCGTCGACGCCCCGGAATACCGCGCCGAGCACGCGCGGCTGTTCCGCAAGGAGTGCGTCGGCTGCGGCAGCAACTACAGCCTCAACCTGCGCTGGCGACCCGGCACCTATCTGGCCGACCGGCAGTGGCGGCGCGGGCGGCGCAGCCTTGTCTGAGCCGATGCGCCCGAGCCAGCCGCTGTACGACGCGCTGGCCCCCGGCTACGAGGAGCACTTCGCGGTGCCGCACCGGCGCGCCTACGACGACCTGGCGTGGGAGCGGGTGCGGGCGCTGCTGCCGCCGGACGCGCCGGTGGTGGACGCCGGCTGCGGGGTGGGCCGCTGGGCTCGGCGGTTGCTCGACCTGGGCCACCCGGTGACAGGTGTGGAGCAGGCCCCGGGGATGATCGCCGAGCTGCGCCGCCGCCCGCCAGGTCCCGGTTTCACTCTGGTCGAGGGCTCGATGACGGAGGTGACGCTGCCCGCCACGGCCGGTGCGGTGCTGGCCATGGGTTCCCTGCAGTACACCGCCGATCCCGAGCGGGCGGTCCGGCACCTGGCCGGTTGGTTGCGCCCGGGTGGGGTGCTTGCCGTGCTCGTCGACTCGCTCGTCGGCCTGGTGCTGGAGCTGGTCGGCGCGGGCCGGGGCGAGGAGGCGGTGGACCGGTTGGCCCGGCGTCGGGGTGTGTGGCGGGCCGACGGGCACGCCGCCGACCTGCACCTGCTGGACCGCGCCCGGCTGGAGGCCGCGTTCGCCGCCGCCGGCCTGGTCGAGGTCCGCAGCGCCGGGTTGCTGGTGAGCGCCGGGCCGCTGGGTCGCGCGGGGCTGGCCGCGCGACTCGCCGCCGACCCGGAGGCGCTGCTGGCGCTGGAGCGCCGGCTCGGCGATGACCCGGTCCTCGCCGACGCCGGCAAGCAACTGCTGGTGACCGGCCGCCGCGCCCCGGTCTGAGGCGCGGGCGTCAGTCCAGGCAGCGGCGCAGCGCGGCGACGACCCGTTCGGCCTGCTCCACGGTGAGTTCCGAGGACATGGGCAGGGCCAGCGCCTCGGCGTCCAGCCGGTCGGTCACCGGCAGTGGTTCGCCGCCGCCGAGCGGGCCCCGGTGGATGGCCGCGAAGTAGGGCTTGGTCTGCACACCGAGGGCGGCCAGCTCCGCCGCCACCAGGTCCCGCTCGGCGACCCGGGCCACCCAGTGCACCCAGCAGTGCCGGTCCCCGGGGCGGACCTGCTGGAACTCCACCGGCAGGGCGCGCGCGGCGTCCGCGTACACCTCGGCCACCTCGACCCGTCGGCGGACCAGCGTGTCCAGTTCCGCAAGCTGGTCGACCGCGACGACGGCGTGCAACTCGTTCATCAGCTCCGAGCGGGTCCAGCCGGCGGGCGCGGCGAGCACCGCCTCGGCGGCGTCGGCGGGCAACACCAGGGCGCCGCCGGCCCCACCGGCCGAGACCACCTTGGCGAAACTCATCGAGTACGAGTGGGCGAGCGCCTGCTGCGCCACCGGGCGTCCCTGGTGCAGGCTGCCGAGGGCGGCGGCGGAGTCGGCAAGCAGCGCCACCCCGGCCGCGTCGCAGACCGCACGCAGGGCCGGGTAGTCGCACGGGTTGCCGAAGGTGTCGACGCCGAGCACCACCCGTACGCCGCCGCGCCCGATCGCGGTGGCGACGGCCGCCGGATCGAGCGTCCAGGTCGCGGCGTCCACGTCGGCGAAGCGCAGCGCGTACCCGAGTTGGACCAGGATCTCCGCGGTCGCGGGAAAGGTGTACGACGGCAGCACCGCCACGTCGCCGGGGCGGGCCGGGCCGACGGTGGCGGCCACCATGATCCGCAACGCGGCGGTGCCGGACGCGGTGACAAGGACCCGGTGGTCGTCGTCGAGTTCCAGTTCCTTGCCCAGTCGTTCGGTCAGCTCGCGCGTCCACCGGTTGCCGTGCTTGACCTCGCCGCTGGCGAGCGCCTCCTGCTGGCGGGCGGCCACCAGCTCGGGGTTGGCCGGCGGGGGCGGCACGACCACCGGCAGCGGCGGCCGGAACAGCGGGGTCCGGTCGGCGTCCACCTCGGCGACCAGCGCCGCCAGGTGCGGGCGGAGCGGACCGATCCGGTGGCCGGCGGCGGCCAGCCTGTCGGTGACCACCAGCCCGGAGCTGTCCGGCGTGGAGCGGGGTACGGTCCGCAGCGGCGACGACGAGCCGCACAGGTCCCGGATCCAGGTGGCGAGGTCGGTGAGGGGCACCGGCTCCCCGCCGACGTTCCAGACGCCGGGGCCGATCCCGTCGAGCAGCATCCGGGCGAGCGCGCCGGCGGGCAGGAAGCTGCGGACGGCGTCCGCGGTGACCGGCAGCGGCAACCCCTGGCGGGCCCGGCGGACCAGCCGGGTGGCGACCCGGTGCTGTCCCGCGCCGACCACGTTCGCGAGCCGGAGCACGGTCAGCCGATCGGGGTCGACCGCGCCGGCGACGAGCCGTTCCTGGGCGAGCTTCGCCATCGCGTACGTCCAGCGGCCGGTGGGATCGGCGTCGGCCATGGCGCGGGCCAGCGGGGCGGACCGCCAGGGTGGGCAGGGCGTCCGGGCCAGCTCGCGGGCCCGCGCGCACCAGTCGTCGATCTCCTCGACGGTCCACGCCAGCTCGGGCGCGGTGTCCTCGGTCAGTGGCCCGGCCACCGCGCCGTACACCTCGACGGACGAGGTCAGCACCACCCGCCGGCCGGCGAGGCGGGGCAGCAGCCGGGCGGTGCTGACGGCGTTGTCGAGCGGCAGCGTCCAGGGCCGGCGGGGACGCGGCTCGCTGGCGCCGAGCAGCACCACGACGATGCCGGGCGGCAGCTCGGGCGGGTCGTCGGTGAGCAGGTCCACCGGGATCCAGTCGAGGCCGGCGGCGGTGTGCGCCTCGGCCGGCGGATGGCGGTCCACGGTGGTGACCCGCGCCCCGGCGGCCAGCAATGCCTCGGCGGTGGCGGTGCCGAGGAATCCGGAGCCGCCGACCAGCACGAATTGATCCATGTCTCGTGCCCTCCCCGTGAACGGAGCACAGTATCGCCGAATCCGGCCGCCGGAGGTGTCGGATGTCGGCCCGAGAAAAAGTCAGTCTTGACTGTTTGTTTCCGGGACGGGAGGCTGTCCCCGTGCCCGCCGCACCGACCCGCGTCCCGCAGCAGGAACGCAGCCGCGCCACCCAGGCCCGGCTGCTGGAGGCGACCGTCGAATGCCTGGTGGAGCACGGCTGGTCCGGCACCACCACCACCGTGGTGGCCGCCCGCGCCGGTGTCTCCCGGGGCGCGCAGCTCCACCACTACCCCACCAGGGCCGCGCTCGTCACCGCCGCCGTCGGCCACCTCGCCGAGCGCCGGGCGGTCGAGCTGCGCACCGAGGCGGACGCGCTGCCGCCCGGCCCGCAACGACTGGACCGGGTGATCGACCTACTCGGCGCGGCCTTCACCGGGCCGCTCTTCGTCGCCGCCCTCGAACTCTGGGTCGCCGCCCGCACCGACGCCGAGCTGCGCGGCGCGCTCGTCCCGCTGGAGGCCACGGTGGGCCGGGAGATGCACAGACTCACCGTCGAGCTGCTCGACGTCGACGAACGCCGCCCCGGCGTCCGCGAGGCGGTGCAGGCCACCCTCGACCTGCTTCGCGGGCTGGGCGTGGCAAACCTGCTCAACGACGACTCGACCCGCCGCGCGGCGCTGCTGCACACCTGGAAACGCCAGCTCGCCACGCTCCTCACCCCCGACACCGACGACGGGCCGCACTGATTCGACGCCCCTGACCGGCCCACCCTGCGGAGGCCCCATGGTCGACCTGACCGCACTGCTCGCGGATCTCGCCGCCGAGTCCGACCAGCTCGACGCTCTCGTCAGCGGGTTACCCCCGGAGGGCTGGACCCGATCCACCCCCGCAGCGGGCTGGACCGTCGCGCACCAGATCGCGCACCTGGCCTGGACCGACCACGTGGCCCACCTGGCCGCCACCGACGAGTCGGCGTTCTTCGCCTCGGTCACCGCCGCGCCGGACCTGTCCCGCCTGGTCGAGGACGGCGCCGAGGCGTTCCTCGCTCCGCCTGACGCGCTGCTGACCCGCTGGCGGGACGGCCGGTCCGCGCTCGCGGCGGCCCTGGCCGCCGCCCCGGCCGGCGAGAAGCTGCCCTGGTACGGGACCCGGATGTCGCCCACCTCGATGGCCACCGCCCGGCTCATGGAGACCTGGGCGCACGGCGAGGACGTCGCCGACGCGCTCGGCGTCACCCGCACCCCGACCGCCCGGCTGCGGCACATCGCGTACCTCGGCTTCCGTACCCTCGGGCACGGCTTCGCCGCGCACGGCCGCGCGGTGCCGGCGGACCCGGTCCGGGTCGAGCTGGCCGCGCCCGCCGGCGACGAGGTCTGGGCGTTCGGGCCGGCGGACGCCGCCGACCGGGTGACCGGGCCGGCGCTCGACTTCTGCCTGCTGGTGACGCAGCGGCGGCACCGCGCCGACCTGGCCCTGGTCGCGACCGGTCCGGTCGCCGACGAGTGGCTGGACGTGGCCCAGGCGTTCGCCGGGCCGCCCGGCGACAAGCGGCAGCCGGCGAGCGGGGCGCACCTATGAGCGCGCTGCGGGTCGGCAACGCCTCCGGCTTCTACGGCGACCGGTTCGCCGCCTGGCGGGAGATGCTCGACGGCGGTGAGTTGGACGTGCTGACCGGCGACTACCTGGCCGAGTTGACCATGCTGATCCTCGGCCGGGACCGGATGCGTGACCCGTCGCTCGGCTACGCGAAGACGTTCCTGCGGCAACTGGAGGGCGTGCTCGGCACCGCGCTGGAGCGCGGGGTCACCCTTGTCACGAACGCCGGCGGCCTCAACCCGGGCGGCCTGGCCGACGCGGTCCGGTCGCTCGCCGCGCGGCTCGGCCTCGACGTGCGGGTCGGGTACGTGGAGGGCGACGCGCTCCCCCGACCGGACGCGCTCACCGCGAACGCGTACCTGGGCGCGTTCGGGATCGCGGCCTGCCTCGACGCGGGCGCGGACGTGGTGGTCACCGGGCGGGTCACCGACGCCTCCCTGACGGTGGGGCCGGCGATCGCCCGCTTCGGCTGGACCCGCGACGACCTCGACGCGCTGGCCGGGGCGACAGTCGCCGGGCACCTGATCGAGTGTGGGGCGCAGGTCACCGGCGGCAACTTCAGCTTCTTCACCGAGCTGCCGGACGGCGGGCACCGGCCCGGCTTCCCGATCGCCGAGCTGCACCCGGACGGGTCGTCGGTGCTCACCAAACACCCGGGCACCGGTGGCGCGGTCACCGTCGAGACGGTCACCGCCCAACTGCTGTACGAGGTGGGCGGGCCGGACTATCTCGGGCCGGACGTGGTGACCCGGCTGGACACGGTGCGCCTGGAGCAGGAGGGGCCGGACCGGGTCCGGGTCTCCGGGGTGCGCGGCACGCCGCCGCCGGACACGCTGAAGGTGGGCGTCAACAACCTGGGCGGCTTCCGCAACTCGATGACGTTCGTGCTGTGCGGGCTGGACATCCCGGCCAAGGCGGCCCTGGTCCGGGGCCAGGTGGAGGAGGCGGTCGGCGTCGACGGGCTGGAGTTCACGCTGGCCCGCACCGACCACCCGGACGCCGCCGACACCGAGGCGGCGAGCGCGCTGCTGCACGTACACCTGCGGGACGGCGACCGGGCGCGGGCCGGGCGGGCGTTCTCGACCGCCGCGGTGGAGCTGGCGCTCGCCTCCTACCCGGGCTGCACGTTGACCACGCTGCCCGGCGACGCGACGCCGTACGGCGTGTTCACCGCCGACACCGTCGCGCAGGACGCGGTGGAGCACGTGGCGGTGCTCCCGTCCGGCGAGCGCGTCCCGATCCCGCCGCCGCCCACGACGAAACGATTGGCGGGGCCCCCGCCTCTACCGAATGCGTTAAGCGGGGCCCCCGCCTTACACCTCAGCCGGCGCGGAGCGTTGGGGGAGGTGGTGGGAGCGCGCTCGGGCGACAAGGGTGGGGACGCCAACCTCGGCGTGTGGGCCCGGACGGACGCCACCTGGGACTGGCTGCGCGGCTGGCTCACCGTCGAGCGGCTGGCGGACCTGCTGCCGGAGACGGCGACGCTTGCCGTGGAGCGGTACGAGCTGCCGAACCTGCGCGCGGTCAACTTCGTGATCCGGGGACTGCTGGGGCCGGGCGTGGCCGCGTCCACCCGGTTCGACCCGCAGGCCAAGGCGCTGGGCGAGCTGCTCCGCGCCCGGGTGGTCGACCTGCCGGCGGAGGTGCCGGCATGACCCTCGTGGACACCCCCGAACGACGCCAGCTCCGCGAGCTGACCCGCGCCTTCGTCACCCGGGAGGTGCTGCCCCACCTGGCCGGCTGGGAGCGGGCCGGCGAGGTGCCCCGGTCGTTGCACGAGACCGCCGCGAAGATCGGGCTGCTCGGCGTCGGCTTCCCCGAGTCGGTCGGCGGCAGCGGGGGCGACCTGCTCGACTCGATCGTCGTCACCGAGGAGATCATCCGCTCGGGCGGCTCGTCCGGGCTGGTCGCGGCGCTGTTCACGCACGGCATCGCGCTGCCGCACATCGTCGCCGCCTGCGGCGACACGGCCGGCTCGGGCGCCGGCGGTCCGCAGCACCTCATCGACACCTACGTACGGCCGACGCTGGCCGGCACCATGATCGGCGCGCTGGCGATCACCGAACCGGACGGCGGCTCGGACGTGGCGGCGATCCGCACCTGCGCGGTACGCGACGGCGACCACTACGTGGTGAACGGGTCGAAGACCTACATCACCAGCGGCGTCCGGGCGGACTTCGTGACCACCGCGGTCTGCACCGACTTCCCCGGGTCGGGCTCGCTGAGCCTACTGGTGATCGACAAGGGCACGCCCGGGTTCACCGTGGGCCGTCGGCTGGAGAAGCTGGGCTGGCACTGCTCGGACACCGCCGAGCTGTCCTTCGTCGACGTCCGGGTGCCGGTGACGAACCGGGTCGGGCCGGAGGACACCGCCTTCCTGGCCATCATGCAGCAGTTCGCCACCGAGCGGCTCTCGCTCGCCACGCAGGCGTACGCGACCGCGCAGCGCTGCGTCGACCTGGCGGTGCGGTGGTGCCGGGACCGCTCCACGTTCGGCCGCCCGCTCGCCGGCCGGCAGCTCGTCCGGCACCGGCTGGCCGAGATGCACACCCGCGCCGAGGCGGCCCGGGCGTACGTGCACGAGGTCGCGGAGCGCGTCGCCGCGGGGCAGCCGGTGGTGACCGAGGTGGCGATGGCGAAAAACGTGGCGGTGGCTGCCTGCGACCACGTGGTCGACGCCGCGCTGCAACTGCACGGCGGGTTCGGCTACCTGCGCGACGCCGAGGTGGAACGGCACTACCGGGACGCCCGGATCCTCGGCATCGGCGGCGGCACCACCGAGATCATGAACGAGATCATCGCGAAGGGCATGGGCCTGTGACCGTTCTCCAGAGCACGATCGACCCGTCGGCGCCGGCGTTCGCGGCCAACCGGGAGGCGCTGCGGGAACGCCTCGCCGAACTGGAGGCGGCGCTCGACCAGGCGCGGGCCGGCGGCGGCGAGAAGTACGTGACCCGGCACCACAAGCGCGGCAAGCTGCTCCCCCGGGAACGAATCGAGTTGCTGCTCGACCCGGACAGCCCGTTCCTGGAGCTGTCGCCGGCGGCCGCGTACGGCACCGACTTCCCGGTGGGCGCCAGCACCGTGACCGGCATCGGCGTGGTCGAGGGCGTGGAGTGCCTGATCGTGGCGAACGACCCGACGGTACGCGGCGGCGCGGTCAACCCGTGGTCGCTGGCGAAGACCCGGCGGGCGGGTGAGATCGCGCTCGCGAACCGGCTGCCGATGGTGAACCTGGTCGAGTCGGCCGGCGCGGACCTGCCCAGCCAGGCGGAGATCTTCATTCCCGGCGGGCGGGTGTTCCGCGACCTGACCCGGCTCTCCAAGGCGAAGATCCCCACGGTGAGCGTGGTCTTCGGCAACGCCACTGCCGGCGGCGCGTACGTGCCCGGCATGTCCGACTTCACCATCATGATCCGGGACCGGTCGCAGGTCTACCTGGCCGGACCGCCGCTGGTGAAGATGGCCACCGGCGAGGTCACCGACGACGAGTCACTCGGCGGCGCGGCGATGCACGCCACCACGTCCGGCCTGGCCGACTTCCTCGCCGAGGACGAACGGGACGGGATCCGGCTGGCCCGCCAGTGCGTACGCCGGCTCAACTGGCGCAAGCACGGCCCGCCGCCGCGCACCTTGTCCCCGCTGCCACCCCGGTACGACCCGGAGGAGCTGCTCGGCCTCGCCAGCGCCGACCTGAAGGTACCGTTCGACCCGCGCGAGGTCCTCGCCCGGGTGCTCGACGACAGCGCGTTCGACGAGTTCAAGCCCGGCTACGGCACCGCGCTGGTGACCGGTTGGGGCGAGCTGCACGGCTGGCCGGTCGGCGTGCTGGCGAACGCCCGGGGCGTGTTGTTCAGCGAGGAGGCGCAGAAGGCGACCCAGTTCATCCAGCTCGCCAACGCGGCCGACACTCCGCTCGTCTTCCTCCAGAACACCACCGGCTACATGGTCGGCACCGAGTACGAGCAGCGCGGCATCATCAAGCACGGCGCGCTGATGATCAACGCGGTGTCGAACTCGACGGTGCCGCACCTGACCGTCAACCTGGGCGCCTCCTACGGCGCCGGCAACTACGGCATGTGCGGTCGGGCGTACGAGCCGAGGTTCCTGTTCACCTGGCCGAACGCGAAGTCGGCGGTGATGGGGCCGGCGCAGTTGGCCGGCGTGCTGTCGATCGTCGCCCGGCAGGCAGCCGCCGCCCGGGGCCGCGACTACGACGAGGACTCCGACGCGGCCATGCGGATGATGGTCGAGCAGCAGATCGAGTCGCAGTCGGGGGCGCTTTTCCTCTCCGGCCGGCTCTACGACGACGGGGTGATCGACCCCCGCGACACCCGTACCGTCCTCGGGCTCTGCCTGTCGGCGATCCACAACGGACCGGTGAGGGGCGCCGACGGCTTCGGCGTCTTCCGGATGTGACCTGTGAGCGCGAGGAACGCAGCGAAGCGGAGTCCCGCAGTCGCGAACGAAAGGCAGGCTCAGCGCGAATGATCACGAAGCTTCTCGTGGCGAACCGGGGGGAGATCGCCCGCCGGGTCTTCGCCACCTGCCGGGCGCTCGGCGTGGCGACCGTGGCCGTGCACTCCGACGCGGACGCCGACGCGCCGTTCGTCGCCGAGGCCGACCAGGCGGTCCGGCTCCCGGGGAACACGCCGGTCGAGACGTACCTGCGGATTGACCTGATCCTGGACGCGGCCCGGCGGGCCGGCGCGGACGCGGTCCACCCCGGCTACGGCTTCCTCGCCGAGAACGCCGAGTTCGCCGCCGCGGTGACCGACGCCGGCCTGACGTGGGTGGGTCCGCCGGCCAAGGCGATCGCCGCGATGGGCGACAAGATGGCGGCCAAGGCGCTGCTCGCCGACGCGGGCGTGCCGATGCTGCCCACCTGGACCGACCCCGACCAGGTCACCGCCTTCCCGGTGCTGGTCAAGGCCACCGCGGGCGGTGGCGGCCGGGGCATGCGGATCGTCCGCGACGCCGCCGGGCTGGCCGAGGCCGTCGCGGGGGCGCGCCGCGAGGCGGCGTCGGCGTTCGGCGACGGCACGGTCTTCATCGAGCGGTACGTCGAACGCGGCCGGCACGTCGAGGTGCAGATCTTCGGCGACACCCACGGCACGGTGATGGCGCTCGGGGTACGCGACTGCTCGATCCAGCGCCGGCACCAGAAGATCGTCGAGGAGGCGCCGGGGGTGCTGCCCGACGGGGTGCGGGCGCGCCTGCACGAGGCGGCGGTGGCGGCCGGGCGGGCGGTCGACTACGTGGGCGCGGGGACTGTGGAGTTCCTGCTCGCGCCGGACGGGCAGGTGCACTTCCTGGAGATGAACACCCGCCTCCAGGTGGAACACCCGGTCACCGAGCTGACCACCGGGCTGGACCTGGTCCGGCTGCAACTGCTCGTGGCCGAGGGCGAGCCGCTGCCGGTCCCGGCCACGCCGCCCGCCGAGGGGCACGCGATCGAGGTGCGGCTCTGCGCCGAGGAACCGGCCGAGGGCTTCCGCCCGGCGACCGGCACGCTGCACCGGTTCGCGATCCCCGGGGTGGCCGCCGAGTTCGGGCCGGCGCGCGGGCTGCGCCTGGACTCGGGCGTGGTGGACGGCTCGACGGTGAGCGTGCACTACGACTCGATGCTCGCGAAGCTTGTCGCCTGGGCGCCCACCCGTGCCGAGGCGGCCCGCGCCCTGGCCGGCGCGCTGACCCGGGCCGAGTTGCACGGCGTGGCCACCAACCGGGATCTGCTGGTGCGCGTGCTGCGCAGCCCGGAGTTCACCGCCGCCGACGTGGACACCGGCTTCCTGGACCGGCACCCCGAGGTCTTCGCCCCGCTGCTGCCGCCGGACCAGCTTCCGGTGGCCGCGCTGGCGGCGGCGCTGGCGGGTGCGGCAGCGCGCCGGGCCGCCGCACCGGTGCTGGCGGGCCTGCCGTCCGGCTGGCGCAACGTCCCCGCCCTCCCCCAGCTCACCCGCTTCACCACCATCGAGATCAGCTACCGCCTCACCCGCACCGGCGCCCTCGCCGAGTGGGAAAGGCGGGGGCCCCTTTTAACGGATTCGGTAGAGGAAGGGGCCCCTATTAACACCGGAGCCGGCGAGCCCGGCGAGCCGCAGGCGCCGGTGGAGCTGGTGAGCGCCGCGCCGGACCGGGTGGTGCTCGACGTCGACGGGGTGCGGCGCGCGTTCCGCGTACACCGGGTGGGGTCGTCGGTCTTCGTGGACGGCCCGGACGGGGCGGCGAGCCTCACCGAGCTGCCACGGCTGCCCCCGCCCACCGTGGCGCTGGCGGCCGGGTCGCTGCTCGCGCCGCTGCCCGGCGCGGTGACCCGGGTGCACGTCGAGGTCGGCCAGCGGGTCGCCGCCGGTGACCTGCTACTGACGCTGGAAGCGATGAAGCTCGAACATCAGGTGCTCGCCCCGGCCGCCGGCGTGGTGGCGGGGCTGCCGGTGCCGCCCGGCGGCCAGGTGGAGACGGGCGCCGTGCTGGCCGTGGTCGACCCCGAGGAGGACCCGCAGTGAACTTCGACCTCACCGACGAGCAGGACCAGCTCCGCGACGCCGTCCGGGCGCTGGGCCGCAGGTACGGCCACTCCTACTTCGTGTCGAAAGCCAAAGCCGGCGAACACACCACCGAGCTGTGGCACGAGGCCGGTCGGCTCGGCTACCTCGGCGTCAACATCCCCACCGAGTACGGCGGTGGCGGCGGCGGCATCACCGAGCTGGCGCTTGTCTGCGAGGAGCTGGCCGCGGCGGGCTGCCCGCTGCTGCTGCTCGTGGTCTCCCCCGCCATCGCCGCCACGGTGATCCACAAGCATGGTACGGAGGAGCAGCGCAAGCGGCACCTGCCCGGCCTCGCCGACGGCTCCCAGAAGATCGTCTTCGCGATCACCGAACCGGACGCCGGCTCGAACTTCCACCGGCTCGGCACGGTGGCCCGCCGCGACGGCGACGACTGGCTGCTCACCGGCCGCAAGGTCTACATCTCCGGCGTGGACGAGGCCGATCACGTGCTGGTGGTGGCCCGGACCGAAGACTCCGCCACCGGAAAGCTCAAGCCGGCGTTGTTCATCGTGCCGACCGACGCTCTGGGGCTGGAGAAGTCGAAGCTGGACATGGAGATCCTGTCCCCGGAGAACCAGTTCCTGCTCTACCTGGACGACGTCCGGCTGCCCGCCGACGCGCTCGTCGGCGAGTCGCTCGATGCCGGCCTGCCGGCGCTGTTCGCCGGCCTCAACCCGGAACGCATCACGGTGGCCGCGATGGGCGCCGGCACCGGCCGCTACGCCATCGAGAAGGCGTCCGACTACACCGCCACCCGCAAGGTCTGGGGCGGCCGGTCGATCGGCTCCCACCAGGGCGTCGCGCACCCGCTCGCGCACGCGGCCGTGCAGGTCGAGCTGGCCCGCCTGATGATCCACAAGGCGGCCACGCTCTACGACGCCGGCCGCGACCTGGAGGCCGGCGTCGCCGGCAACATGGCCAAGTACGCGGCCGGCGAGGCCGCCGCGCTCGCCGTGGACACCGCCGTCCAGGCGCTCGGCGGGGCCGGCATGACCACGGAGTACGGGGTGGCGACGCTGCTCGGCGCGGTGCGGGCCGGCCGGATCGCCCCGGTGAGCCGCGAGATGATCCTCAACTTCGTCGCCCAGCACGTCCTCGGCCAGGACAAGTCCTACTGACCGGCGATTATCCGGTCGACGCCCGTCGCGAGAGGTGGGGAGACTGTCGGGGTGTGGGCGGATCCGGTGGAGCGGGCGGGTGAGCGGCTGTACGCCGTGTTCGCCGGGCATCCGATGCCGTCCGATATGGCAGCGTGCGAGCACTGCGTGGACCCGGCGGACGTCGACCGGTTCCGGCGTACGCCGCTGCGCGCGCTGACGCCGGAACAACTCGGCAGCTACCTGTCCAACCCGGGCACCTGGGGTGACGGGAGCGAGCTGCCGCACCTGGCACCCCGGCTGCTGACCGCCTACGCCGCCGGCGAGATGGTCGACCACTCCTGGCCGGACACGCTGGCCCGCCGGATCGCCCGACACTGGGCGGGCTGGACGCCGGCCGAGCGGGACGCCGTCGGGGACTTCTTCCGCGCCTGGTGGCGGTGGACGCTGACGTCTTGGCCGTCCACGTACCCGGCGGAGGACCTGCTGAACGCGGTGGCCGAGCTGAGGTTGGGCCTCGACCCGTACCTGGCGGACTTCGCGGAGCTGACGGGCGAGGCGCCCCTCCGCCACCTCGCGGACACCGTGCGATGGTCGGCGCCGGAGGAGCCGGCGAGAGGCGAGATGGAGCGTTGGTGGGCCTCCGAGACCCCGACGGACCTGCTGTGGGCAGCCGCGGTGGCCCACGCGGGAACCCGCCTCGGCGACGAGTTGGTCGAAGCAGCCAACTCGGCCGACCTGCTCCGCAAGACGCGCTGACCCGGCGCAGGCTCGGCGCAGATCTGACCGGTAAACAGACTCAGCTTGCACCCGTTTGGCCGTCTTGATGCCCCCGGTGCTCGGGAGACGTCGGTAGGCCGGGCGCCAGTTCGGTGATGTGGCGGTATCCGACCACCGGCGATGCCACCACTTCACCGAACTGGTGTTGATCATGGCCAAACGATCACCGCCCGCGCTTCCTCGCACGAGACCCGGCCGGAGAGCAGGCCACCGTGCGGCCGGTTGCCCGTTTTCACGCCTGCGCGGCGTCCCGACGAGACCAGGTACTTGGAAGCAAACGGCCCCCAGAGGGGCCCCCTCCGCTTCCAAGATCTGCGCGGAGGACGCTTCAGGCGTCGAAGGTGCCCGATTTGAGGCCCTGGACGAAGCCGGTCCAACTGGGGGACGTGAAGGCCAACGTCGGGCCCTGGCGGTCCTTGCTGTCGCGGACCATGACGACCTGGGGCGGGGTGGCAACCTCGACGCAGTTTCCCTCGTTGCTACGCGTGCTCTTCTTCCAGATGAGGCTGGTCATGCCTGGTCCTCCGCGATCGATGCGATGAGTTTGCGGGACTGCGCTTCGGTGAGCGCCAGCTTCTCCATGGCGGCCCACGCCTCCCCGTAGGTGGTCACCTCGCCTGGCTTGTCGAGGTAGAGCGCGCCGGTCAGGCTGTCGGAGTAGACGAGCGACGGCTCTGTTCCGCCCTCGAAGTCGAGGATGGTGAATGTACCGCTGGTCATGTTGCCTCGGTGCAGGCCGGCAACCAAGGGGATCAGCCGGAGCGCGATATTGGGCTGCCTGCCGACAGTGACCAGACGTTGGAGCTGCTCCCGATCCACGTCCCGCCGTAGGACCGCCTCGTCGAGCAGCACGTCGAACTGGGGCGCACGCGGCGCGACTCGGGTCAGCAGCGCCTGACGACCGAGGCGCAGAGCCACGCGGCGTTCGATTTCTCCCTGACCCATGTCCGGTCGGGCTGTTTCCAGGACCCGGGTGGCGTATGACTCGGTCTGCAACAGGCCGGGGACGAGTTGCGCCTCGTAGGTGCGGAGGCGAGCGGCGGCGGCTTCCAGCCCGACGTACAGCTCGAACCACTCGGGGATGGCGTCACCGTAGGAGTGCCACCAGCCGCGCCCTTTCGTCTCCTTGGCGAGGCCCATCAGCGCCTCGGTCAGATCCGGTGACGCTCGGTAAATTCTGCACATCGCCTCCACGTCGAGCGAGCGCATCGACGTCGCGCCGGTCTCGATGCGCCAGATCTTCGGCGTGGACCACTCAAGCGCGTCGGCTGCCGCCTTGACCGTCATGCGCGCTTCCTCGCGGAGCTTCCGCAGGTACCGCCCGAGTTGTCGTCTCGGGACGGTCGATCCGGCATCCGTCGTCATTGATCATTCCTCCTCCGCGACTACATACCGGGCGAAAGCTCCGCTCGATATGTAACACCTGTCGGCCACACTGAGCAATCGAATGCGTCGATGTGAAATGCGTTCGGCCGTTTCATTCAAGATGTAATATTGCACATCTCATCCGGTGAGCGAACGATGACCCTGGGTGTGGTGGTCGGATGACCGTGCGTGGCCCGGCCACCGCGCCCCTCACCTGAGGAGGGGCGGATGACCAGGCACGTCAGCTACGCGGAATACGTGCTCGCGCTGGCCGAGGAGCTGGCGCGCAAGCACCGTCCGGTGTGGTCGCTACGCCGGGCCAGGCGGATGTGCTCGTGCGGTTCGCCGCTGCCCTGCCGGGTCAAGCAGCGCGTCCTGGTCAACCGGGGACACTGGTGACCGCGCCCGATCCGGTCCTGCCGGCACGGGCGCGGCCGGCGTGAAGGCCGGTGACCTGCTCCACGTGACGCGCGCCGCCAGCCCGCAGTTCGTCCGGCCGATCGTCTTTCGGCTGATTCGCGAACTCGACTGGACCACCTGCGACGGATGGGTCTGGTTGGACGGCTACCAGGTCGACGAGCGCGGCGACGCGACCGCCCGCCGCTCCATCTTCGTCCGCAGAGCCGCACTCCGCCCCGCGACCAGTCGTTCCCTCCAGATCTTGGTACAGATCCGCCCTTGCGGGGGCGGATCTGTACCAAGATCCAAGAAATAGCGCGAGCTCAGGCGATGGGGAGCTTGTCGAACTTCTCCCACGCGCCGATGGTGGTGCGGTTGGCGATCAGCGGCTTGTTGCCCGCGCTGTCCGCCGACACGTACCCGCCGTTGACCGTCGCCCGCAGGCTGATCGTGCCGTCCGCGTTGTCGCGGATGGTGAACGTCTCCCACGCGCCGACGGTGGCGCGGTTGGCGATCAGCGGCTTGTTGCCCGCGCTGTCCGCCGACACGTACTTACCGTTCACCCGGGCGCGCAGCGCGACCAGGCCGCCTCCGGCGTCGACGAGGTCGAACTGCTCCCACGCGCCCACACTGTCGCGGTTGGCGATCAGCGGCTTGTTGCCGGCGCTGTCCGCCGACACGATCTTGTTGTTGGCTCGGGCGCGGAACGCCACCGGAGCGGCGGCCACCGGCGCTCCGGTGAGCTGGGTGAGCGTCGGGTAGTCCCCGTTGAACACGTTCTGGCTGTAGTTGCCCGGCTTGCTGGCGTCACCGGGGGCGTACTGCCAGATGGTCTCCGTCGTCCAGCCGGCCGGCAGCGCCGGCCGGGTGGCGGTGTAGCCGGCGATGTCCAGCGGGTGGTTGCCGAAGGAGGCGTCGTTGCCGGTGCACGGGTTCCAGTAGTTGGCGTTCGTGTAGATCATCACCGGCCGACCGAAGCGGGCCTGGAGCTGGTCGGTGAAGGCGCGGAGCCAGGCCGACGTCTCGGCGGGGGTCAGGCCGTAGCAGGTGGGCGCGCCGTCCCAGTACGGCCACTCCACGTCGACCATCGGCACGAGCGTCTGGGCGTCCTTGGCGAACCGCGCCTTGTCGGCGAAGAAGTTGGCCTCGACGATCGGGTTGCGACCGTCCGGCCGGGTGAAGTGGTAGGCGCCGACGAGCAGCCCGGCGGCCTTCGCGGCGGCGTAGTCCTCGGCGAAGTAGGGGTTGAGGTAGGTCTCCCCCTCGGTCGCCTTGACGTAGGCGAACTTGTAGCCTTGGGCCGCCAGCGCCGGCCAGTCGATCGGGCCGAGGTTGTGGTCGTGACTGGCGACGTCCACACCCTGGATGGTGTATCCGGCCGGGACGGCGGCTTTCGCCGAGACGGAGCTGACCCGCGCGCCCGGCTTGACGCCGGCGTGTGCCCGGCCGTCTCCGTCGGGGGTGGCGCCGGCCGCACCGGCGGGCGCGGTGGCGCCCAGCGCCGCGCCGAGCACCAGCCCGGCGGCGGCCAACGTCGAGATCCATCGTCGTGACATGGGGCCTGACTCTAATCCGCGCAGTGGTCGCGCGTTGCCCCGTGATCGACGTCGTGGGCCCGGGGTACGACGGGTGCCCGATCACCCGTCGTACCCCGGGGGTCCTCAGCGGACGGTGAGCGTGCCCGCCGCGGGCCGTGGACCGGCCACCGGCGGCAGCCGCTTCGGCTCGCCGCGGCCGGGCAGTCCAGCGCGGGCCAGCTCGCTCTTGGACGCGTACACCCGCTTCGCCGTCGAAAGGTCCGCGAACGGCTGGGTGTCACCGACGCAGACCGTGCCCTCGTCCGGCAACGCACCGCTGATCAGGTACGCGTCGATCCGGCTGGTCACGCACGCCGAGGTGCCGTACGCGGTGTGCCCCCAACTGTCGCTGCTGAGCAGCCGGCTGTTCGGCAGCAGCGCGGCCGAGCCGACCGCGCCCTGGTAGTTGGTCGCCGGGTCCCAGTAGTCGCCGACCACGAGCAGCGGGGCGGCGGTGGTGCGGTTGAACGGGCCGGTCCAGGCGTCCTCGTCGCGTACCGTCCAGGTGTCGCGGGCGCACGGCGAGGTGGTCCAGGCCCAGGCCCGCCCGAAGTACGGCGCGCGCTGGTCCTCCCGGGCCGCCAGCGCCGGCCAGGCGTCCGCGCTCTTCGGGTGGTACGCGTCGGTGCAGGCCACGGTCAGGAACGTCTCCTGCGCGTTGTCGTACGGGAAGTCGTACCCCGGCGCGGCGCGGGCGGCGAGCGCCCGGCGGGCGGTCGCGCCGGCGGCCCTCGACGCGCCCGGGGCGGTCGCGGCCAGCAGCTCGGCCGTCAGCTCGACGATGTCTTCCCAGCCGTACGGGTAATAGAGCGCGTTGAGCGTGGCGCCGATGAAGTCGGCGTAGCTGATGGTGTACGAGCCGACCACCAGCGGCTTGACGCGCAGCCGCTTCGCCACCGTGTCGAACGCGGCGGCGGGGTGGTCGCCAAGCGCGCATCCTCCGGAGCGGGCCACCTGGGAGCACCGGAGCAGGATCTCGTTCAACGCCCGGTAGGCGCCGTCGGCGCTGCGCAGCCGGGTCTCCTGCATCTGGTTGCGGGCCTGCCCCCGGCCGGCCCAGGCGTTCGGGTCGAGCACGCCGTCGACGGCGATCGTCCGGAACCGGTCCGGGAACATGTTGGCGTAGTACTGGCCCAGCGCGGTGCCGTAGCTGAAGCCCAGGTAGCTGAGCTTCCGGTCGCCGACCGCCCGGCGCAGCACCTCCATGTCGCGGGCCACCTCGGCGGTGGAGGCCGCGCCGGTCAGCGGTCTGCCGGTGGTCGAGCATCCGCGGCCGACCCGTTTCGAGGCGGCGACGTACGCCTTCTCCTCGGCCTTCGTCCAGGGGAAGGGGACGTTCAACCCGGCGTACGCTCGGGTCTGGTCCTTCACCGATCGAAAGCACCTGATGTTCTCACTGGCCGCCGCGCCGCGCGGGTCGACGCCGACGACGTCGAAGCGGTCGAGCAGGTCGTCGCCGAGGTAGTAGGGCGCGGCGAGCGCGAAGTCGGTGCCGGACACGCCCGGGCCGCCCGGGTTGACGAAGAGGCTGCCGATCCGGTGCTGCTGGTCGCGGGCCCGGACCCGGAGCAACGCGACCTCGGTGGTGGCGCCCTTCGGGTGGTCGTAGTCAAGCGGCAGCCGGACGCTGGTGCACTGGGCGTAGTCGTAGCAGGCGTACCAGTCGAGCCGGGGCGTCGGGACGCGGTCCACCCGGCGCGCCTCGGCCGCGCTGGTGCGGTCGTACGGCGGCGGCTGCGGGGTGGCCGCGGCGGGCGCGACGGCCGATCCGGCGAGGACGATTCCGGCGATCCCGGTGGCGGCGAGGGACCGGACTGCACGTGGCATCTGGTTGCCTTCCGATGGGGGACAGTTCCGTCGAGGCGCTCCCGACTGGTCACTCTGGGGAGCGACAAATACCCACTGTGTGCCCGACGCGTCGGCCGACGCGGCAAAAGGCCACGTCATGTAACGACTTTGTCTCGATCGACACCTTTCGGGATCCGATATGGAGCAGCCCGGTGACGGGAAGACGTCTCGGGCCAGCGGTTGACAGGTCGACCCGCTGGGCCATGCTTGTCGGGTGAGTTCGTACCGGAAGTCCGATGCGCGGGTGAAGGCCGTCATCGCGTCCCTGGCGACGGTGGCGGCGCTGGCGACGCTCGTGGTGTGGCGACCACCGGGCATCCTGTCGGTCGTCCTGGCCCTGACCTGCGTCGTGCTCGGCATGATCGCCGGGGTGACGATCACCACGGTCCGGCAGTCCGGCGGCGCGGGCGAGCCCCCGCCGGCCGAGACGTGGCCGCGCCCCGACCCCGGACACGGGTACGGAGTGGACGCCGACACGCTTGAGGCGATCGACCCGCGCGCGGTGCGGAACCTGCGGACCCCGGCCGCCCATCCGGTCGACGCGGACACGCTGGAGACGCTCGACCCGAGGTCGGTGCGGCAGCAGCAGCGCGCCGGGAACGGGCTCAGCGACCGGTGAGGGTGGGGCCGGCGAGCGCGTTCACGCCCTGCCCGGCCAGGCAGCGATAGGTCCGGTCGGGTTCGGTGTCGGGGGGAGGCAGCACTTCCAGGTGCCACCCACTCGCGCGCTCGACGCCGCTGACCAGCCGGAACGTGCCGACGTTGCACACCTTGCGGACGGCCGGGTCGGCGGCGACCGCCCGGTACGCCGCCCCGGCGAGCCCGACGGGCAGGTCACCGGCGGCGTAGGTCTCCCAGGTGTGCTGGCCGTCGCACGGCACCCGGCTCGCCTCGGCCCGGTCGCGGCGCAACCGCACCGGGCCGTAGCACTCCAATTCGGGCGCGCAGCGTGCGCCGGCCGGAAGTCGAACGGCGGCGGACGCGCATCCGGGCGACGGAGCCGCCTCGGCCACGCCTGTGGTCGCCGGTGTCGGCGACACCGCCCGCGGTGGGCCGCCGGCCAGCCAGGCGCCCGCGCCGGCCGAGGCGGCGAGCGCGAGCACCCCGGCCCCGCCGAGGAACCAGCGCTTCGGCCAGCGCCGGCTCCGCGTCGGCATGGTCGGGTGGTCGTCCTCGACGGGCGGTCGCGGGCTCGGCCCGCCGGGACGGCCGTACGGGCCGCCGCCGTGCACGCCGCCGCCCGGGTCGAGCGGAAGCGCGGCGAGCATGCCGCGAAGCTCGACGGCGGAGGGGCGCTCACCCGGATCGTTCGACATGCCCAGGCGGAGCACGTCGATCAGTTCGTCGGGCACCCCGGGCAGGCCGGGGATCGGTTGCTGGAACATCTCCAGCACGGTGACCAGGCTCGGGTTGCGCTCGGACTGCCAGCGCGGCGGGCGTCCGTGCATGACCGCGTAGAGCGTGGCGCAGAGCGCGTAGACGTCGACGGCCGGGCTGGGCGGGCTGTGGCTGAACATCTCCGGCGGCGCGTAAGCCGGGGTGAGCACCTCGAGCGTGACCGAGGCGTCGCGCACCTCGGCGAGCACCGCCAGGCCGAAGTCGGCGAGCACCGCCGAGTTGAACTCGGAGTGCAGGATGTTCGCCGGTTTGACGTCGCGGTGCAGGACGCCTGCCGCGTGCGAGTGGGCCAGCGCGTCGGCGATCTTCACGCCGAGGTCGCGGGTCTCCAGCGGGCCCAGCGGCGAGGTGCGCATCCGCTCCGCGTACGAGCCGTCGCACAGTTCCATGATCAGGTAGGGGTGCTGGTCGACGGTGACCCCGACGTCGAAGAGGTCGACCACGTGCGGGTGCGACGACATCCGGCCGGCCGCGCGGGCCTCCCGCAGGAAGCGGGCCTGGTCGCGCTCGCTGTCGAGCGTCCGGTTCTCGACCTTGACGGCGACCTCACGCCCGACCGAGATCTGGGTGGCCCGGTAGACGGTGGCGTAACCACCGCGGGCAAACACCTCCAGATCGGTCAGGCCGGGCACGATGGGCAGCCGCAGGGCGCCGGGCGGGGTCTCGGTCACGGCTCGAAAATACCCAACGGTCCCGGTCGGTCAGCGCGCCGCGTCGGAGGCCGGCGCCGGGACGGACCCGGCCGACCCGGTCGGTCGCACCGATCGACGGGCGTCCCACCACAGGCCGGCGGCGGTGGCGAGCGCGCCCAGCCCCTCCCACGCGGCCACCCCGAAGAACCGGCCCGGTGCCACGTCGGCGAGCACCGCGATGGTGAACACGGTGAACGTGACAAGTCGGAACCAGACCGTGAAGCGGTAGAACGGCCGCCACTCGGTGGCGACCGCGAGCAGGTAGTAGACGCCCATGTTGAACGAGGCCATCGAGGACGCGGTGAGGAACGTCCCGGTGTAGTCGCCCGGGCCACGTTCGGCCGGCACCTCGAAGCCGAGCAGGCGTAGCTGCGTCTCCGGCCAGATCAGACCCAGCGCGCCGAGGAGCAGCGCGAGGAGCCCGAACACCGCGATCGTCCAGCCGGCGCCGGAGCGCGGCAGCCTCATCGTTCCTCCCCCAGCGGCGATCGCGCACGCGCACCGCCGCCCCAAACTAACCGGCCGCACCGACGAGCACATCCCCGGAACCGGCAGAACCACGATGCGGTCAGGCGGCAGCGAGGCGGGCCCGCAACGCGTCGGCCGCGGCCCGCTCACTGCGCTGCTCGGTGGCGTACGCCAGGCGCACCGCCTCCTCGGCGCTGGCCCTCGCCTCCACCGCACGCCCGTCGGCCGCCAGCGCCTCGGCCAGCACCATCCGCGCCACCACCTGACTGCGGACGTCCTCGGCCGGGGCGGCGATGGCCCGCCGCGCCCAGTCCAGCGCCTGTTCCCGCTGGCCGTGGGCGAGCAGCGCGCTCGCGTACCGGGCCATCGTCTGCCGCCGGGAGAACAGCAACGACGGCGCGTTCGCCGCCCCGGTGGCCACCGGGGCGAGCAGCCCCACCGCGGTACCCGGGTCACCGGCCGCGACCCGGGCCATGGCGAGCAGCACCCGCGGCGCGACCTGGGCCGGCGCCTGCGGATTGTGCGGCTCCACGCTGGTCAGCACCGACCGGGCCTCCCGTTCGGCGGTCTCGCAGTCACCCATGTCCAGCGCGACGAAACCGCGCAGCGTGCCGGCCATCCCGGTGAGCAGCGGGTGGGTCGTCCGGTCGGCGTACCCGAGCGCGTCGCCGAACAGGTCGGCGGCGTGCTCCGGCTCGCCCAGCCCGCGCGCCACCACGCCGCGCACCACGAGCGCGAAGCCCTGCCCCCAGTCGTCCCCCACCGCCGCGAACTCCCGGTACGCGCGCCGCGCCGCCCGGTCCGCCTCGGCCAGGTCGCCCAGCTCAGCCGTGGCATACGCCTCGACCGCCCGCAGCGTGCCCACCGCCCACGCCTCACCGACCCGCTCCCCGAACGGCAGGAAGACGTTCGCCAGGCGGTACGCCTCCCGCAGCCGGCCGGCGAGCAGCCGGGCGAATGCGGTGGTGCCACGCAGCCAGGCTCGCCCGTACGGGTCCTTCAGCTCGGCGAAGAGCCGGGCGGCCCGGCCGAGCACCGCGTCGGTGCCGGCGAAGTCACCCCGGGTGGTGGTCACCCAGGCCAGGTTCTGCAACGACCAGGCCTGGCCGCGCGGGTCCTTCGCGGCGAGGCTGACCTGGTAGGAGGCGGCCAGCCGGCTGCTCGCCTGTCCCAGCCGGCCGGCGACGAAGTCGGCCATGCCGAGCCGGCGCATCGCCGAGGCCCGCAGGGTCGGCAGGCCGGCGTCGGTGGCCACCTGCAACGCCTCGGTGTAGCTGCGGTCGGCCCGCTCGACGTCGCCCAGGGTCTGCTGCGCCTGACCGGCAAGCAGCAGCGCGGCGGCCCGGGTGGCCGCTTCCCCGGCGTTCGCGGCGATCTTCTCGGCCGAGGCGAGCGCGTCGGCCGGGCGGCCGATCTGGAGCAGTGCCCGGGCGTGCACCACCCGCTCCGCCGGAGGCAGTCCGCCCCGGGCCAGCTCGGCGGCGCGCTCCGCGTACTCGACGGCGAGCGCCGGCTCCCCGACGCGCAGCGACCGGCGGGCGGCCCGGCCCAGCGCGGCCACGCCCAGGCCGGCGACCGCCCGGGCCGGCGCGTCCGGGCGGAGCTTGACCGCGTCGGCGAGCGCGTTCGCCCGCTCGACGTGCGCGGCGACGAAGTCGTCCCGGGCCGCCTCGGTGAACCCGCCCGCGGGGACGCCGGCCGGGTCCGTGCTCTCCGGCGCGGCCCAGCGGGCCAGTGCGGCGTGCCGCTCGGCCAGCTCGGCCTTGCTCACCCCGGCGTACGCGGCCTCACGCATCAGCGGCGTGGCGAACGCGAAGCCGGTGCGCGTCCGGTGCAGCATCCGGCGTTGCAGCAATTCCTCGACGGCCCGGTCCCACTCGACCTCGGCCACCGCGGCGGGACGCCCGTCCCGCCCGGCCCGTTGTTCCCGCAGCGCCTCGAGCGCGCCGGCGACGGCGGTGTCGCCGACCACCGCGGCGTCGCGCAGCACCGAGCGGGCGTCCGGCGGCAGCGCGTCGATGCGGGCGGCGAGGACGGCGGCCAGGTCCCGGGAGAGCAGCCGGCTGCCGAGCGAGCCGGGTGCCAGCCGCCAGGCCACGTCCGTGCCGCGCCCCGCGCCCGCGGTCAGCGCACCGCGCTCCATCAGCAGGGTGACCAGTTCGGCCAGGTAGAACGGGTTGCCCTGGGCGGTGGCGAGGAGCCGGTCCGCGTCGGCCTGCGGCAGCCGGCCGCCGCCCAGATAGCTGGTGAGCAGCCGGGCCGCGTCCGCGCCGCGCAACGGCGGCAGCGCGTGCACCTCGGCGTCCGCGAGCCGGGTCAGCACGCCTGCGGTCCGCACCAGCTCGGGGCGGCCGAGCAGCAGCGCCAGCACCGGCCCGGCCAGCCGGTTGAGGGCAAGCGCGAGCGCCTTGACCGTCTCGGCGGTGGCGTCGTGCAGGTCGTCCACCACGATCATCATGGGCGCCTCGCCGGCGAGCGCGTTGAGCAGGTCGGCGACCGCGTTCGGCACCGCCTCGGCGTCCGTCGGCGGCGCGGCGGCGTTCCACTCGACGCTGTCCGCGGCGGGCGGGAGTTCGGCGTACCCGAGCAGGGCCAGAAGCTGGTCCACGGCGATCTGCGGCGGGTCGCCGGGGAGCCGGGCGAGACGCTGGCCGAGCCGGCGCAGCCGTTCCTCGACGGCCGCCCGGGTGACCGCGGTCCCCGGGTCGCCGGGCAGGCCGACCGCGGCGCGGACCAGGTCGGCCAGGGGCGCCAGCCGGCGTCGCTCGCCGAACGCGGCGCAGCGGACCGAGAGCACCCGGGCGCCGGTGTGCGCCGCGTACCGGCCGGCGCCGACGTCGTAGCCGGCGGCGAGGCGCTCCACCTCGGCGGCGAACCGGGACTTGCCGATGCCCGCCTCGGCGGTCATCAGCAGCACCCGAGGCTCCCCCCGGTCGATCACCTCGGCGAGCCGGCCGGCGACCCGGCCGATCTCGGTCTCCCGGCCCACGTAGGGCGCCTCGTCGCCGAGACCGGACCGGGTGCCCGGGGCGTCCAGCAGGCCCAGCAGCTCGTACGCCTCGACCGGCTCGCGTTTGCCCTTGAGCCGCAGCGGGCGCAGCGCCCGCCAGGAGGCGACGTGCCGGGTCGCGGCGGAGGTGCGCGCGCCGGCGTAGATCGCGCCGACCGCGGCGGCGTCGGCGAGGCGCGCGGCGGTGTTCACCGTGTCGCCGATGACCGTGTATTCGATCGCGGCCTGGATGCCGGCGATGACGTTCCCGGTGTTGAGCCCGACCCGCAGGCCCAGCGGCGCGCCGCCGCCCCGCTCGTCGTCGAGCACCCGGCGAACGGCCCGCTGCATGGACAGCGCCGCCCGCACCGCCCGTTCGGCGTCGTCCTCGTGCGCGACGGGCGCGCCGAAGACCGCCATGATCCCGTCGCCGGTCAGCTTGTCGACGTGCCCACCGAACGTCTTGACCGCACCGGCGAGAGCGGCCAGCACCCGGTCGGTGACCGCCCCGACCCGCTCCGGGTCGAGGTCCTCCGACCAGGAGGTGAACTCGGAGAGGTCGCCGAAGAGGACGGTGACCACCCGGCGCTCGGCGGCCGGCAGCGTGGCGGCGGCCGGCAGCGCCGCGCCGCAGTTGTGACAGAACTTCGCGCCGGGCACGGCGACGGTCCCGCACACCGGGCAGGTCACGGCTGCTCCACCCCGAGGTGTTCGAGCTGGGCGCGGACCGACCACTCGGCGGCCCACCACAGCGACCGGTCCACGTCGGCGTAGACCACGGCGACCACCTCGGCGGCGGTGGTCGCGCCGGCGGCCACGGCGGCGCGCACCTGGTCGAGCCGGGCCCGCCGGTGGGCCAGGTAGGACTCGGCCACCGCACCGCAGTCGGCGAGCGCCGGGCCGTGCCCCGGCAGCGCCGGAATCCCCCGGTACGCCGAGAGCAGTTCCAGGCTCGACAGGTAGTCGCCGAGGTGCCCGTCCGGGTGGGCGACCACGGTGGTGCCCCGGCCGAGGATGGTGTCGCCGGTCAGCACCGCCGGCTGGTCGTCGTGCTCGACCAGGAGGCAGATCGAGTCGGCGGTGTGCCCGGGGGTGGGTAGCAGCCGGATGCCGAGACCCGAGTCGGGCAGGGTGGCGGCGGTCAGTGGCGCACCACCGATGGTGTGCGCCGGGTCGGCGGCGAGCACCGGCACGCCACCGAGCAGCTCGCTCAACCGGGGCGCGCCCTCGGTGTGGTCCGGGTGCCCGTGTGTGATCAGCACGAGCCCGACCGGGCCGTGCGCCGCGATCGCGGCCAGGTGCCCCTCGTCGGCCGGGCCGGGATCGACCACCACGGCCGGCGCGTCGAGGGTGGGCCGCAGCACCCAGGTGTTCGTCCCGTCGAGGGTCATCGGCCCGGGGTTGGGTGCGCGGAGCAACGTCACCCATGCCGGCAACCCGTCCGCCAGCGCCCCCGTCACACGCCCACCCATGGCAGCGATCGTACGACCCCGCCGGCCACACTCCGCGATCTTGCAGGTCCGGCCCCCGGGTTTGTCCTCGTCTGAGGCTTTGCGCCCGGGGGCGGACCCGCAGGATCGCGTTACCCGACCTCGACGATCAGCTCCACCTCGACGGGGGCGTCGAGCGGCAGCTCGGCCACGCCGACGGCGCTGCGGGCGTGCCGCCCGGCCTCACCGAAGACCGCGCCGAGCAGGTCCGACGCGCCATTGATCACCCCGGGCTGGCCGGTGAAACCGGACGCGCTGGCCACGAAGCCGGTCAGCTTCACGACCTTGACCACGTTCTCCAACCCGACAAGCGCGTCGACCGCGGCGAGCCCGTTCAGCGCGCACCGCTGCGCCAGGTCCTTGGCCTGCTCGGCGGAGACGCCGTTGCCGACCTTGCCGGTGGCGAGCAACCTGCCGTCAGCCATCGGGAGCTGACCGGAGACGTAGACGTGCCGGCCGGACTGGACGGCCGGCACGTAGCTGGCCACCGGCGGCACCACCTCGGGCAGTTCGAGGCCGAGTTCGGCGAGCTTGGCGTGGGGTCCGTTGCTCATCGGCTAACCCTTCGGGCGCTTCAGGTACGCGACGAGCTGCTCCGGGTTCGGGCCGGGCACCACGGAGACCAGCTCCCAGCCGTCCTCACCCCAGTTGTCGAGGATCTGCTTGGTCGCGTGGACCAGCAGCGGGACCGTGGCGTATTCCCACTTCTGCATCGGCGGAAGGCTCCCTTGCCTGACGTGGACTTCGGTCAGGCACAGCCTACGGTCCGGCGGCCTCAGCCCGTCGCGGGACGCTGCTCCGGCGCGGGCGGCTCGCCGCAGGGCCCCTCGTGCTCGTAACGCTGCGGGCAGCGGCTGCGGTCGACCAGCAGCAGGTCGCAGAAGACGCGGTGCCTGTTGTTCTGGTCGTCCGCCGTGGAGACGGTGGTCTCGCCGGCGTCCAACTCGGCGAGAAAGCCCAACGAGGTGGCCACGATGCTGGCGAGCGCGGTGGCCGACGCCAGGTCGGGCACCCGCACCGGCAGGTGGATGACGTAGCCGGGCTCCTCCTCGTCCCGGCCTCGGACGGTGGGCCGGACCAGTGTCCGGACCGTCTCCGCCGCGGGACGGTACGAGCGCTCGTTGAACGGTGTGCCCGCGCCGGGACCGTCGGCGCCGCCGGGCCGCGCGGCCCGGTCGCCGGGGGGAAACTGTGCTCGGGGAACGTTCTCCGCGTCGCGCATGCGCTGCCTCCGGGCGTCATACCTGCTCACCAACACCACCGTGCGGCTCGGCCTCCCCCGGTCCGGTCACCGCTCCGCGACGAACGTAGGGCGCGCCCACCCGCTTCGACAACGGGACGCGCACGCCTGATCACATAAAGTCACATATGCGACACAAGGCTGGTCCGAAACGCGACGGCGATTTCCCATCCGGCAACCACACACGCGGGGCTGGCAAGCGGGCCGCCGACCGCTACCCTTCCGGACTGGGCGGTCGCGGTCGCTCGCCCATCACCTCGACCCGTGCCCGTCGCCTGGGGCGGCGACGGGCGCGCCGCAACCCGGGGGAGTCCGATGACCCAACCGCCCGCCGGTGGTGCCACCGGCATGCCCGGCGACCCGATCCCGCAGCCGGTGTCCGCCGGCGCCACCCCGCCGGCCGGTCCCGGCCAGCCGGCGCACGCAGCCACACCACCGGGCCACCCGCCGTACCCACCCGGGGCCCGTCCGCCCAGGCGCCGGTCCCTGCTGGTCGTCTCGATCGTGCTGGTCGCGGCGGTTCTGCTCTGCGGCGGCGGCGGCACGGCCGCGTTCCTCGCCCTCCGCAACGGCGAGGACGGCCGGGGCGCGGAGGAGCCGCAGGTCGCGGTGGACGGCTTCCTCAAGGCCGTCTACCAGGAACAGGACGCCGAGAAGGCGGCCACGTTCGTCTGCTCCGCGGCCCGCGACGACGACCGGATCGCCGCCAAGGTCGCCGAGGTGCAGAAGTACGCCGGGCAATACCAGAACCCCCGGTTCCGCTGGACCAATCCGACCGTCGACAACCAGACCGGGGACCGCGCCACGGTCTCCACCCGGGTCACCATGACCACCGCCGACGAGAAGGTCGCCGACCAGGAGTTGCGCTTCACCGTGGTGCGGAGGACGGGTTGGTGGGTCTGCGAGGTCGCCTGATCCCGCCGGCTGGTTAGGCTCGACGGGTGGCAGCGAGTGAGCAGCCGGCCGAGTCCGCCGGCAGATGGCCCGGCCGCCTGCACGTGGTGACCGGCAAGGGTGGCACGGGCAAGACAAGCGTGGCCGCCGCGCTGGCCCTCGGGCTGGCCACCGGGGGCCGGCGCACCCTGCTGGTCGAGGTCGAGGGGCGACAGGGCATCGCCCAGCTCTTCGACACCGACCCGCTGCCCTACGAGGAGCGGCACCTCACCGACGCCCCCGGCGGCGGTGAGGTGCGGGCCCTGGCGGTCGACGCCGAGGAGGCCCTCCTCGAATACCTGGACATGTTCTACAAGCTCGGCGCGGCCGGCCGGGCGTTGCGCAAGCTCGGTGCGATCGACTTCGCCACCACGATCGCCCCGGGCCTGCGGGACGTGCTGCTCACCGGCAAGGTCAAGGAGGCCACCACCCGCACCAGCGGGTCACGCCGGGCGTACGACGCGGTGGTGCTGGACGCGCCGCCGACCGGGCGGATCGGCCGTTTCCTCAACGTCACGGCGGAGACCGCCCGGCTCGCCAAGGTCGGCCCGATCAAGACCCAGAGCGAGGGCGTCTCCGCGTTGCTCCGTTCGCCGATGACCTCGGTGCACGTGGTTACGCTGCTGGAGGAGATGCCGGTCCAGGAGACGCTCGACGCGGTGGCCGACCTGACCCAGTTGGGCTTTCCGGTCGGCCGGGTGATCGTGAACGCGGTCCGCCCGCCGGTCCCGGCCGGTCGCACGGTCACCGCGGCGGAGCTGAGGCGGGGGTTGGCCGCCGCCGGCCTGCCCACCGACGCGCGGACCGTGGCGGGCCTCGCCGAGGAGGCCCGCGACCAGCGGGTACGCCGGGACCTGGAGGACTCGCTGCGGGGCGACCTGGTGGAGTTGGAGCTGCCTCTGACCGAGCTGCCGCTGCTGCCCGACGGGGTCGACCGGGCGGGGCTGGAGACGCTGGCCGAGGCGCTCGTCCGGGCGGATTGACTCACACCTGCGGCCGGCACGGAGCAGAGAGCCCCTCGGGACCGATACGCTCGATTGGTGCCTTCCGAAGACGCGGCGCCTCCGCTGGACGTCGACCAGATCCTCGCCGACCCGGGCGTGCGGATCGTGGTCTGCTGCGGGGCGGGCGGTGTGGGCAAGACGACCACCGCCGCGGCGCTCGCGCTGCGGGCGGCCGAGCGGCACGGCCGGCGCACCGTGGTGCTCACCATCGACCCGGCCCGCCGGCTCGCGCAGTCGCTCGGCCTGACCGAGCTGGACAACACGCCGCGCCAGGTCAAGGGCATCGACGTCGAGGACAGCGGCGGTGAGCTGCACGCCATGATGCTCGACATGAAGCGCACGTTCGACGACGTGGTGCTCCAGCACACCGACCCGGCGAAGGCGGCGGAGATCTTCGCCAACCCCTTCTACCAGGCGATGAGTTCCACCTTCGCCGGCACGCAGGAATACATGGCGATGGAGAAGCTGGGCCAGTTGCACGCCCGCGGTGAGTGGGACCTGATCGTGGTGGACACCCCGCCGTCCCGCTCCGCGCTCGACTTCCTCGACGCGCCGGCCCGGCTGTCCCGGTTCCTCGACGGCCGGATGCTCAGGCTGCTGCTGGCTCCGGCGCGCAGTGGCGGGCGGAGCATGTTCAGCCTGGTCACGGCGAGCTTCGGGATGTTCTCGAAGGTGGTGCAGAAGGTGCTCGGCGCCCAACTGCTCACCGACCTGTCCGGCTTCGTCGCCGCGCTCGACTCGATGTTCGGCGGGTTCCGGCAGCGGGCCGAGCAGACGTACCGGATCCTTCAGGCTGGCGAGACCGCATTCCTGCTGGTCGCGGCGCCGGAGCCGGACGCGGTCCGGGAGGCCGCCTACTTCGCCGGCCGGCTGCGCGACGAGCGGATGCCGCTGGCCGGGCTCGTGCTCAACCGGGTGCACCGGCCCGCGGCGGCGGGGCTGTCCGCGGAGCGGAGCCTGGCCGCCGCGGATCGGCTGGCGGCCTCCGGCGGCCACGAGGCCGCCGCCGAGGTGCTGCGCGCGCACGCCGCATTGGCCCAGCAGGCGGTACGCGAGCAGCGGGTGGCGGCCCGGTTCACCGAGGCGTTCCCGGCGGTGCCGGCGGTGTCGGTGACGGCGCAGCCCGCCGACGTGCACGACGTCGACGGGCTGCGGACGATCGGCGAGGCGATCAGCCGGCAGTGAACGGGGCCGGCGGGCCGCCCGACGGTCAGGTGGCGGTGGTGACGAGGATCTTGTCCTTGCCGGACTTGTCCTTGGCGTTCTTCTTCATGGCCGCCTCGAACATCTTGCGCCAGCTGGTCACCTGCGGGTGCCGGCGCAACAGCGCACGGCGTTCGCGTTCGGTCATGCCACCCCACACCCCGAACTCGATCCGGTTGTCGAGCGCGTCGGCCAGGCACTCGTACCGAACTGGGCAGCTCCGGCAGATCCTCTTCGCCACGTTCTGTTCGGCGCCCTGTACGAACAACGCGTCCGGGTCCCCGTTCTGACACGCCGCCAGCGACGGCCAGTCAGTGATCATGCCCATCTGTACACGTCCCCCCTTGCAGTACCTACCGACTTCGTGCGAGCAGCCCCCGAACTTCCCCCCGGTCGTCCGGCCGACCTCCCCAGGGCGGCACGGACGACGTGTGACTGCGATCGCCGTCACCATCATGCTGTGTAGTCGCCTGATTACGCAACGTTGTCGGCTAAATCCATCATTCCGGACACTCCCGGCTTCCCGGGCCTTCGCCGCCGACTACCCGTCCCCGGTACGGAGAAACGCCGCCCCGCCCCCGAGATCGGCGACGACTTCCGGCGGATCTCACGCAACCCCGGACCAGGGCTCGTGCGTTTAGCACAACGAGGCCGGCGCGGGATGGAAATGGGGAAAGTTCCCCGTGCGCCGGCCGATCCCTGCTCGCGTACCCTGTCGAGGTGACCTGGATGCGGAAACGTGACCACAATGTCTTTACCAACGCCGCATCGCTGCTGATCTGTGGCCTGCTGGCCGGCGTGGTGGTCGCCGCGGCGGCCTTCCCTGCGGTGGCGATGTCCGGCCTTGCCGCAAAGGCGGGCGCCGAGACGTTCGGCGCGCTGCCCAAGGAGCTGACGGTGGCCCGCGCTCCGCAGATCACCTATCTGCTTGCCTCCGACCGCAAGACGCCGCTGGCGACCATGTACGACGAGAACCGCAAGGACGTCAAGCTCAAGGACGTCTCGCCGATCATGCAGAAGGCCCTCATCGCGGCGGAGGACCACGAGTTCTACAAGCACAACGGCGTCGACCTCAACGGCGTGGCCCGGGCGTTCGTCAACAACCAGTCCTCCGGCTCCTCCCAGCAGGGCGCCTCGACGCTCACCATGCAGTACGTCCGGCTGGCCATCTCCTACTCGGCCACCCACCCGGCCGACGTGGTCGCCGCCACCGAGGACACCAGCGCCCGCAAGCTGCGTGAGATGAGCCTCGCGCTCCAGGTCGACAAGGAGCTGTCCAAGGACGAGATCCTGGAGCGCTACCTGAACATCGCCGCGTTCGGCAACGGCGCGTACGGCATCTACGCCGCCAGCCAGGTCTACTTCGGCAAGCCGCCGAGCAAGCTCGACATCCAGGAGTCGGCGATGCTCGCCGGCATGGTGAAGGCGCCGACCGCGTTCGACCCGACCACCAAGGCCGGCTACCCGGAGGCGGTCGGCCGGCGCGACTACGTCATCCAGAACATGGTGCAGATCGGCGCGATCACCCAGGCGGAGGCGGACGCCGCCAAGAAGATCAAGCTGGTGGTGAAGGACAAGCGCACCCCGAACGGCTGCGTGCAGACCAGCACCAACTCCTGGGGCTTCTTCTGCGACTTCTTCTACCGCTGGTGGCTCGGGCAGGAGACGTTCGGCAGCACCACGTACGACCGTGAGCGGCGGCTGAAGAGCGGCGGCTACACCATCGTCACGAGCATGGACGTGCAGGCGCAGAAGGCCGCCGACAAGGCCGTCCGCAACCACCTGAGCGAGAGCAGCAAGGCGGCCCGGATGGTGGCCGTGATCGAGCCCGGCACCGGCCGGGTCCGGGCCGTGGCGACGAACCGCAAGTTCAAGATCGACGACCCGAAGCACCCGCAGAACAAGCTCGCCAGTGAGCCGAAGAAGGCCAAGAAGAAGATCCGGGGCAACTACCCGAACACGGTGAACCCGTTGATCACCGGCGGCCCCGGCATCTCCGGCTACCAGGCCGGCTCCACCTTCAAGATCTTCACGCTGGTGGCCGCGCTGGAGAAGGGCTACCCGCTCAGCTACCCGATCGACGCCCAGCCGGTCTTCAAGTCGGACTACCCGGTCAAGTTCAACTCACCGGCCGCCTGCCCGGGCACCAGCAAGTACTGCCCGAAGAACGCCAACCCCGCGATGGCCGGCATGCACAACATGTGGAGCGGCTTCAGCTTCTCGGTCAACACGTTCTTCATCGACCTCCAGCAGCGGGTCGGCGCCGAGAACGTGGTCAAGGCGGCGCAGAAGCTCGGCATCACGTTCCGCTCGTCGGACGACGCCGCGCTCGCGGCCAACCCGCACCAGTGGGGCGCGTTCAGCCTCGGCGTCTCGCAGACCACCCCGCTGGAACTCGCCAACGCCTACGCCACGCTCGCCGCCGACGGCAAATACTGCGAGCCGATCCCGGTGCAGGAGATCCGCGGGCCGGACGGCGACAAGCTCGACATCGCCAACCCGCACTGCGAGCAGCGGGTCAGCACCGAGGTGGCCCGCGCGGCGGTCGACGCCGCCCGCTGCCCGGTCGGTGACCACTCCTCCACCTCCAAGTGCGGCCCCTCCGCCACCGCCGGCAACGTCCGCGGCATCGTCAAGGCGCCGGTGGCCGGCAAGTCCGGCACCACCGACGGCGACAAGACCTCCGCCCTGGTCGCCATGACCAAGCAGTACGCGGTGGCCGGCATCATGGCCGACCCGGACTGGGCGCAGACCACGCAGAAGATGCTGCACAACGAATCGCCCCAGGGCATCAACCCGGCCGTCTACGAGACGCTGCGCGACGCCATGAAGGGCAAGGAGCGGAAGAACTTCACCCCGCCGAGTGGCAAGATCGTCATGGGTGACCAGCGCTCGATCCCCGGCGTGAAGTGCGAGTCGGTCGACACCGCCAAGTCACGGATCAAGGGCGCCGGCTTCGAGCCGGTGGTCTCCAGCAACCGGGTGCCGTCGGAGTGCCCGGCGGGCAGCGCGGCCGGCACCAGCCCGGACGGGCGCACCATCAAGGGCGGCGTGGTCCTGATCGAGGTCAGCTCCGGCCAGGGCGCGCCGAAACCGGGCAACTCCGGCGGGCCGGACACCCCACCGAACCAAAACAACGGGCGGCCTGGACGCCGCTGACCGGGAAGCGACGACGACGGGCGGGCACCCCAGCGGGTGCCCGCCCGTTCCGTCCGTTCAGACGAACCTCAGAGGCCGAGCTGCCGGCGTACCTCGGCGGCCACCCGGCCCCCCTCGGCCCGGCCCGCCACCGCGGCCTGGGCCGCCTTCATGGCCGGGCCCATCTGCGCCTTGCCGGTGAAGCCGCCCGCGGCGAGCGCCCCCGAGACCAGCTCGGCCAGCTCGTCGTCGGGAAGCTGCTTCGGCAGGTAGCGCTCCAGCACCGCGCCCTCCGCGGTCTCCTTGCCGGCCTGCTCGGCGCGCCCGGCGTCGGCGAAGGCGGTGGCCGCCTCGCGCCGCTTCTTCGCCTCCTTGGTCAGCACCGCGAGCACCTCGTCGTCGCTGAGCTCGCGCTTCTCCCGGCCGGCGACCTCGGCGTTGCCGACGGCCGCGAGGGCCATCCGCAGCGTGGAGGTGGTCAGCTCGTCGCGGGCCTTGAGGGCGGCGCGCATGTCGGTGGTGAGACGGTCCT
The DNA here is from genome assembly GCF_027497235.1 of Micromonospora sp. WMMD1128. Classification (NCBI taxonomy): domain Bacteria; kingdom Bacillati; phylum Actinomycetota; class Actinomycetes; order Micromonosporales; family Micromonosporaceae; genus Micromonospora; species Micromonospora sp. WMMD1128. The sequence continues at coordinate 40,086 of NZ_CP114902.1, read as the reverse complement.
TCAGCGTGCTCATGGACGGTCAAACTACCCTGAACACCATGCGAAAGCGCACACTATTCCGGCTCGCGGCCGGAACCGCCGCCGTCGGCGCGGCCACCCTGGCGTACGCGTCGCTCGTCGAGCGCAACCTGTTCACCCTCCGCCGGTACGACGTGCCGGTGCTCCCGACCGACGCCGAGCCGCTGCGGGTGCTCCACCTGTCGGACCTGCACATGATGCCCAACCAGCGGCGCAAGCAGGACTGGGTGGCCTCGCTGGCGGCCCTCGACCCCGACCTGGTGGTGGTCACCGGCGACAACATGGCCGACCCGGAGGCGGTGCCCGGCGTGCTGCGTGCCCTCCAGCCACTGCTCGACCTACCAGGCGCGTTCGTGTTCGGCTCCAACGACTACACCGGCCCCGTCGTGAAGAACCCGTTCGCCTACTTCCTGCCCGACCGCGGGTACACCGAGGGTGTCCCGCTGCCGTACGAGGAACTGCGCGGCATCCTCACCGGCGCGGGTTGGGCGGACCTGAACAACGCCCGCACCACGCTGAAGGCCGGCGGGCGGGAGATCGAGTTGGTCGGTGTGGACGACCCGCACATCGAGCGCGACGACTACGACGCGGTGGCCGGGCAGGTGAGCGACCCCGGCGCGCTGTCGATCGCCCTGACCCACTCGCCGGAGCCGGCCGTGCTGGACCGGATGACCGCCGACGGCTTCGGGCTGCTGCTCGCCGGGCACACCCACGGCGGGCAGGTCTGCGTGCCCGGGTACGGCGCGCTGGTGACCAACTGCGGGCTGCCCCGGTCGATGGCGCGCGGCCTGCACCGCTGGCCCGGCTCGGACTCGTGGTTGCACGTCTCCGCCGGCCTGGGCACCCACCCGACGGCCCCGATCCGCTTCGCGTGCCCACCGGAGGCGAGCATCCTGACCCTGATCCCCCGCTGACCCCGCTCCACGGCAGGGCGGGGGTACTGAATTTGATCCCGGGAGCGGGTGGGCTACTATTTGTCGGCACGCCTCGGGGTGTGGCGCAGCTTGGTAGCGCGCTTCGTTCGGGACGAAGAGGTCGTCGGTTCGAATCCGGCCACCCCGACCAGAGGTAGAACGGGTCGAGGCCCCTCCACGGAGGGGCCTCGACCCGTTTGCGGGTCCCACCGATGCTCCCGATGCAGCGAGAAGGCAGCAGCACTCGGGCGCCTCGGCGTGGATGAACGCACCGTGACGAGCCAGATACTACGATGACGGCTCCCCCCTCGTCTCACCCTCGGAGTGGCATGTGGCCCGCCGTTTCCTCTTCTCGGATGAGAGTGGCGACCTGTCCTTCACGAAGGGGCCGAACATCTCGAAGTACTTCGCGGTCGGAACCCTGGTCATCGACGAGGCAGAGCTACGAAAGCTTCGGGCGACGCTGGCGGCCCTCCGCGACGAGTTGGCATTCCGGAACCATGGCCTCGACTCCTACTTCCATGCCACGAAGGACTCTCACGACGTCCGGGCGGCCGTCTTTGCCGCACTGTCATCGATCGACTTCCAGTTCGACGTGACGCTGCTTGAAAAGTCGAAGGCACAGCCACACCTCCATCGAACCGACGCGGTCTTTTACCAGTACGCGTGGTACTACCATCTCAAGTGGCTCGCACCGAGACTCTTCGCCCAGGACGACGAGGCGCTGATCGTGGCGGCCGAACTCGGCACCAAGAAGACGCGCAAGGCCTTCCGTGGGGCGATCGAGGATGTGCTCACCCAATGTGTGAGCTACCGGGTCAAACGCAGCCTGGCCTTCTGGCCGTGCTCAAGCGACTTTGCCCTGCAAGCTGCGGACTACTGCACCTGGGCAGTGACCCGCAGGCGAGAGCGAGGCGACGAGACCTACCTTGAGATGATCCGCCCGAAGGTCCGCTACGAATACGATCTCTGGGCGTCGGGCAGGACGCACTACTACTAGCTCGACAGCACGAACCCCCGCCCAACTAGGCTCTCGCCAGAGCCCAGGGGCTCTTTCGTCGAACGGGGTCGCGCAGGTTCATCCTAACTCGCGGCCTCACTTGGCAGAAGGGCAACGCGCTCCGCACCCAAGCACTCTCGCACAGTAACGACTGAACGCCCTGTTCGGGCCCTCCACGTAGGGCCTTGACTCGAAGGCGATTGAGGGCCGCCGGCTGGTGCGCCCGGCTGTGGGCGGTCGTTCGCTCCGCCTGGCATGGTTGACGCATGCCAGCCATGATCCGATCCCGCCTGACCGATTGGACCACCGTCGCACCCGTGGTCGCGGTGCTCCTGCTCGTGTTCACCTGGGGTCGGGAACTGCCCGGCGTACTGATCTTCGTGGTCGCCGGCCTGCTCGCGGTCGCCGTCCTGGCGGCCGTCCACCACGCGGAGGTGGTGGCGCACAAGGTGGGTGAGCCGTACGGCTCGCTGGTGCTGGCGGTCGCGGTCACCGTGATCGAGGTCGGTCTGATCGTCACCCTGATGATCAGCGGCGGGGACAAGACGCAGGCGCTGGCCCGGGACACCGTCTTCGCCGCCGTGATGATCACCTGCAACGGCATCCTCGGCCTGTCCCTGCTGCTCGGCGCGCTACGCCGGCAGGTGGCGGTGTTCAACCCGGAGGGCACCGGCGGCGCGTTGGCCACCGTGGCCACCCTCGCCACGCTCAGCATGGTGGTGCCGACGTTCACCACCAGCCGGCCCGGTCCGGAGTTCTCCCCGGCCCAGCTCGCCTTCGCGGCGGTCGCGTCGCTCGCGCTCTACCTGCTGTTCGTGATGGTGCAGACCGGCCGGCACCGGGACTACTTCCTCCCGGTCACCCAGGAGGGCAGCATCCTGCCCGAGGATCGGGACGGCGACGGGCACGCCGAGCCGCCGTCCACGCGTACCGCCCTGGTCAGCCTGGGTTTGCTGGTCGTGGCGCTGGTCGCGGTGGTCGGCGACGCGAAGACCGTCTCCCCGGCGATCGAGACCGCCGTCCAGGCGGCGAACCTGCCGCAGGCGTTCGTCGGCGTGGTCATCGCCCTGCTGGTGCTGGCGCCGGAGACGCTTGCCGCCGCCCGGGCGGCCCGGCGGGACCGGGTGCAGATCAGCCTCAACCTCGCTCTCGGCTCGGCGATGGCGAGCATCGGCCTGACCATTCCGGCGATCGCCATCGCCTCGATCTGGCTGGACGGCCCGCTGCTGCTGGGCCTGGGCGGCACCCAGATGACGCTGCTGGCGCTGACCGCGGTGACCGCCGTACTCACCGTGGTGCCCGGACGGGCCACCGTGCTCCAGGGCGGCGTGCACCTGGTGCTGCTGGCCGCGTTCGTCTTCCTCGCCGCCAGCCCGTGATCGGACGCCGCCGGCCCGGACGCATGCTCAGTCGTGCAGCTCGGTGCGGGCTACCTCGGTGAACGCCGCGTCCAGGTAGCCGGCGAGCGGGCGCCCGGTGACCGCCAGCAGGTCGGCCACAAGCAGCGGGGCGTGCCGGGCGACGGCCCCCGGGTCGGGTGGGTTCTCGTCGTCGCCCGGGTCGTAGACGCCGAGCGCGCCGGCCAGCAGCACCAGCAGCACGTGCGGGTCGACCTCGGGCCACCACGCCGCGCTCGACCGGACGCAACGCTCCAGCACCTGGCGGACGTCGTCGCCGTCCAGCCCGTCCGGATGCCCCTCCTCCAGCAGCAGCCGGACCACGCCGCCGAGCACCAGCCCGGCCCGGTCGGCGGCGGCGAGTCGTTCCACGGCCGGCTGGTACGCCTCGGCGTCGCGCGCCCGGGCCGCGTCAACCGCATCACTGGCGGTCACAGCGATCTCGCGGGCGGGAGCGGGCAGATGACGCCAGGTCGCACTCACCACCCCAACATCCCAAACCAGCCACCCTCACCCCCACCCCTCCCCACCCCGCTCGTTGATCAAGGAGTTTGCGTCACCGTGAGGCACGTGCTCCGACGCGAACCCCTTGATCAACGCACCGAAGGTGGGTGGCGGACGGCAGCGGGCCCCGGAGCACAGCTCCGGGGCCCGTTGGTGGTGCGGGTCAGGCGGCGGGGACCTCCGCGGTGGTCTGGATCCGGTCCAGCGCCGGCGCGGACACCGGCGACTTCTCGGTCAGGTACGCGGTGAGGGCGTCCAGGTCGATCTGGCCGGTGACCGCGTTGGTGCCGCCGGTCAGGACGCTGAAGCCGTCGCCACCACCGGAGAGGAAGTTGTTCACCGTGATCCGGTACGTGGCGGTGTCGGTCACCGGGGTGCCGTTGATGGTGAGGCTGCCCCGGACCACGCGGGTGCCGGCGCACGGCGTGCCGGCCGGCGCGGTGGTGCCGTCGACGTCGACGACGTAGTGCACGCTCGACGAGGCGTAGAGCACCCGGGCCACGGTGAACTGCTGCTCCAGCATGCAGTAGAGCTGCGCCCCGGTCAGGTCCAGCGTCACCAGGTTGTTGGCGAACGGCTGGACGGTGAACGCCTCGGCGTAGGTGACCGGGCCGGCGTCGATGTCGGCGCGTACGCCGCCGGGGTTCATGAACGCGGCGACGGCGTTCTGCTCGTTGTCGGTGGCGGCGAGTTGTGAGTCGGCGATGAGGTTGCCCAGCGGCGACTCACCGGTCTGGTAGGTCGGCTGGCCGTTGGCGTCGACCCCGGTCTGGTACAGGTTCTCCTGGGTCTTGGTGATCGCCTCGCTGGTCTCGCCGACCACCCGGTCGGCCACCGGGCCAAGCGCGGTCTTGTACCTGTTGATCAGCTCGGTCGAGGCCGGGTCCTTGGCCACGTCGCGGGTGACCACGACGTTGTTCGCCGACGCGCTGATGACGTCCCGGGTACGCGGGTCGATCTTCAGGTTGATGTCGGTGACGAGGCGGCCGAACGAGCTGGCGCTGGTGACCAGCTTGCCGTTGATGTTGCAGTTGTACGCGGCGTGGGTGTGCCCGCTGACGATCACGTCGATGGCCGGGTCCATCCGGTTGGCGATGTCGACGATCGGCCCGCTGAACCCGGTGCAGTCGTTGATGCCGCCGCCGTTCTGCACGCCGCCCTCGTGCAGCAGCACCACGATGCTCTTGACGCCGAGCAGTCGCAGGATCTTGGCGTACTTGTTGGCGGTGTCGGCCTCGTCGGTGAAGCGCAGTCCGGCGACGCCCTGCTGGCTGACGATGTTCGGGGTGCCCTCCAGGGTCATCCCGATGAAGCCGATCGGCACACCCTTGACGATCTTGATGCCGAACGGCTGCATCAGCGGCAGGCCGGTGGAGGTCTTGAACGCGTTCGCCGAGAGGTACTTGAACTTGGCGCCCTTGAACGGGGTGCCGTCGGCGCAGCCGTCCACCGGGTGGCAACCGCCGCGCTGCATCCGCAGCAATTCGGTGGCGCCCTCGTCGAACTCGTGGTTGCCGACGCTTGCGAACTCGAGCCCGGCGAGGTTCATCTCCTCGATGGTGGGCTCGTCGTGGAAGGCGGCGGAGAGCAGCGGCGAGGCGCCGATCAGGTCGCCCGCGGCGACCGTGACCGTGCCCTTGCCCTGCTTCTTGGCCGCCGCGCGCATGGCCTTGAGGTGGCTGGCCAGGTATTCCACGCCACCGGCGGTCTGCCCGTCGATGGTGCCGCTGGACCCGGTCGGTGGCTCCAGGTTGCCGTGCAGGTCGTTGATGGCGAGCAGTTGGACGTCGACCGGCTTCGAGTGGGCCTCGGCCTGGTCGGGGTGAACGGCGACCGCGGTGAACGCGGTCGCGGTGAGTGCGGCCAGGCCGACGGCGGCCCGGCGGCGCATCCCGGGGACGGACATGGAACTCCTCGTGAGATACCGGCGCGTGGTGGCCGGACGATGGTTCGCCCGGCGGCCCTGATCCGTGCCGTGACAGGGGTCGATCGCGGACGGCGGCGATCGGGGGAACGCCGCCCCGCCCGGGGTAGCTTCTCATCCACCGGGCCGCAGGTCGACCTGGTGGCATGCGGAATCCTGGATGGGCCGGACGACAGGTGCCGGTCTGCCCGACGAGTCCGACATGACGGTCGGGTGAATTGCCGTGGGACGAGGGCGCGCGGCCCGGAACCGGAGGACGCCGGCTCCCAGGGACCAGGGAGCCGGCGTCGACGCTCATGTCACGCGGAAAACCTTGCCCTGGCAACCTTCCTCCCCGGAATAACTCCCGCCGGGCCATCCATCGCGAACCGAACGGCCGATCACACCCGACGGTCCGGCACCCACGGCGGTCTGTCCGAACTCGACCGTGCCGCCGGAGGGTCGGTCGGAGATCTGGGAGGCGACAAGCGTGCGGAGCGCCGCCCGGGTCCACCGCCCGGCGACGCCCGGCCGACCCGTCAGGTAGTCGACGATCCCCGCGACGTCCCAGCCGTGCGCCTCCCGCAACCCGCGCGCCAGCATGCCGAGATAGACCGGGGCCGGTCGGGTCCAGGGCACCTCCACCGCCCGGTGGCCGGTGGTGAAGGTGAGCATCGGCAGGCCGTCGCGTTCGCCGACCCGCAGCAACGTCTCGTACCGTCCCGGACCGAGCGTGGCCCGGCCGGTTTCGACGGCCGCGAGGATCCGCGCCAGGTCCGCGCCGGGCGGCCGGTACATCTCCTGGGCGGCGATGTCGGCGAACTGCTCGACCGTCACCAGGTAGCCGCGGACCGCCGCGCCGCCCGGCAGCTCCGGGTCGTAGAACGCCATGCCGCCGGTCCAGGCCCGGGACTCGCCGGCGAAGTAGACCCCGCCGGGAATCACCGCCGGCACCGTCCGCCGCGGCGGCCGGCAGTCCCGGCAACCCGGGTACGTGCGCAGCCCGCCCGGTGGCTGCCCGCCACGCAGATACCAGGCGAGCCGCGCCGCGTGCAGGTTGGACCCGTACGCGACGTACCAGAGCAGCGGCACGCCCAGCGCCCGGCCGGGTGGCTGACGCGGACCGCTGAGCATCAGTGCCTCCTCGGACCCGGGATCTCCACCGTACCCACAGGCCGTCCACAGGCTGTGGATAGCACATGTGTACGAAGGTCGACGACACCCGGAGATGAGTACATTTGATCGCGACCATCCCCCCTCCCAGCAGGAACGACGTGGATCACGAGCGAGTCCTCCGCGACGTCACGGCGCGCCTCCCCACGGCGTCGACCGTGCCCGAGGCGTGCCAGTGGACCGTGGCCGCGCTCGCCCGGCACACCCCGGCGACCGCCACCGTCCTGCTCCGCGTCCACGACCGTCTCCGATGCGTCGCCGCCACCGGCGCCTGGCAGGTCTTCTCGCACGTGTCGGCCACGACCGACGGCACGGCGCCGGCGCGGCACCGGCCCGAACCGTCGGTGGTGCGGCGGGTCTACACCTCCGGCGAGACCGCCGCCGTTCCCGACGTCGCCGCCGATCCCGACTACCTCCCGGTCCGCCCGGACGTCACCGCTGAACTCTGCGTGCCGGTACGCGACCCGGCCGGCGCCCCGATCGGCGTGCTCGACCTCCAGTGGAGCGGACCGGTCACGCTCGCGCCGTGGCAGGCGACCGCCGAACGGCTGGCCGACCGGCTCGGCGCCCGGATCGCGGCGCTCGGCGGGCCACCCGCCGAAAGCCGCAGCGAGAAGCTGCTCCGGCACGCCGCCGCGTTCACCGCCGCCCCGACCGACTGGGACCTGATGGCCGCCGCGATCGCCGCGGCGCGGGACGTGTCCGCGCTCTCCGCAGCCGTGCTGGTGCTCACCGGCCGCCACGGACCCCGGCTGGGCGCGGCCACCGACACCCCGGGCGAGCTGGAGACCCGGATCCGGGCCGAGTTGGCCGAGGCGGGCCCGGCCGCGTTGGAGAAGATGATCGAGCGCGCCCACCGGTACGGCTCGGCGTACACGCTCGGCGAGGCGGGGCACCCGCCGACCGAGGAATACCTGCCGCTGACCCGGGCCGGCGCGTACACACTCGTGGCGGTGCCGGTCGGCGCGCCGTCCGCCGGTGGGGTGCTGCTGGTCGCCGACGAACGGTCGCTACGGCCGGACCCGACCACGGTCAACCTGATCGAGCTGCTGGCCGGGCAGGCGTGGACCTGCCTCGACCGGCTGCGTACCCTGGCGCGACTACGCGAGCAGGCCAGCTCCGACCCGCTCACCGGGCTCCGGCACACCGGGCCGTTCGGGCGGCGGATCGCCAGCGCCACGCCGGGGCGTACCGCCCTGCTGGCGATCGACGTCGACGGGTTCAAGGACGTCAACGACACGTACGGCCACCAGGCCGGCGACCGCCTGCTGGTGGGGCTGGCCCGGGCGCTTGAGGGCGCGCTGCGGCAGGGCGACGAGCTGTACCGGACCGGCGGCGACGAGTTCGTCGCGGTGATCGAGGTGAGCCATCCGCAGGAGGCGGTCGGGATCGCCGAGCGGCTCACCGACGCGGCCCGACGCACCGGCCGGACGATAAGCGTCGGCGTCGCGCTGCCCCGCCAGGGCGAATCCCCCGAGCGCACCCTCCACCGAGCCGACCAGGCCCTGTACGCGGTGAAGCGCCACGGCCGGGACGGCGTCCACCTCTCCGCCGCCTAAGGGGTGGTCGGGCTAGCGGGTCAGGTCCTTGGCCAGGAGTTCGGCTATCTGGGCGGTGTTCAGGGCGGCGCCCTTGCGGAGGTTGTCACCTGTGACGAAGAGGTCCAGGGCGCGGGGGTCGTCCACCGCGCGGCGGATCCGGCCGACCCAGGACGGGTCGGTGCCGACCGCGTCGATCGGCATCGGAAACTCACCGGCGGCGGGGTCGTCGACCAGGATCACCCCCGGTGCGTTACGCAGCGCCTGGCGGGCGCCCTCGGCGTCCACCTCGGTGGCGAAGACCGCGTGCACGGCGACCGAGTGGCCGGTCACCACCGGCACCCGTACGCAGGTGGCGGAGACCTTCAGGTCGGGCAGGCCGAGGATCTTGCGCGACTCGTTGCGCAGCTTCAGCTCCTCGGTGGACCAGCCGCCGTCGCCGAGCGAGCCCGTCCAGGGCACCACGTTGAGCGCCAGCGGGGCCGGGAACGGGCCCAGCTCGTCGCCGACCGCCTGGCGCACGTCGCCGGCCCGGGAGCCGAGCCCGCGGTCCCCGGCGACCTTGCCGAGTTGCAGGTGCAGCGCGTCCGCCCCGGCCTGTCCCGCCCCGGAGGCCGCCTGGTAGGAGGCGAGGACCAGCTCGCGCAGGCCGTACTCCCGGTGCAGCGGAGCAATTGCCACGATCATCGCCAGGGTGGTGCAGTTGGCGTTGGCGACGATGCCCCGGGGCCGGTCGCGTACCTGCTCGGGGTTGATCTCGGGAACCACGAGCGGCACGTCCCGCTCCATCCGGAACGCGCCCGAGTTGTCCACCACCACCGCGCCACGGGCCACCGCGACCGGCGCCCACTCGGCCGAGACGTCGTCGGGCACGTCGAACATCGCCACGTCGACACCGTCGAACGCCTCGGCGGTGAGGGCCCGCACGGTCAGTTCCTCACCCCGGCACGGCACCCGCCGGCCGGCCGAGCGCTCGGAGGCGAGCAGCCGGATCTCGCCCCACACGTTGCGCCGGGACGAGAGGATCTGGCACATCACCGTGCCGACGGCACCTGTCGCCCCGACCACGGCGAGGGTGGGCAGCGACGCCATCGGCGTTACCGCCCGGTGCCGGCGTAGACGACGGCTTCGGTGTCACCACCCAGCTCGAAGGCGTCGTGGATGGCCTTGACCGCCTTGTCCAGGTCGGTGTCCCGGCAGACCACGGAGACCCGGATCTCCGAGGTGGAGATCATTTCGATGTTCACGCCGGCGGTGCCGAGGGCGGCGAAGAAGCCGGCGGCGACGCCCGGGTGCGAACGCATGCCGGCGCCGATCAGCGAGACCTTGCCGACGTGGTCGTCGTAGAGCAGGCCCTTGAACTTGACCGGCTCCTGGATCTTGCTGAGCGCGGCCATCGCGGTCGGACCGTCCGCCTTGGGCAGCGTGAACGAGATGTCGGTGCGGCCGGTGCCCTCGGTGGACACGTTCTGCACGATCATGTCGATGTTGATCTCGGCACCGGCCACGGTGTCGAAGATCCGCGCGGCGGCGCCCGGCTCGTCGGGCACCCCGACGATGGTGATCTTCGCTTCGCTGCGGTCGTGGGCGACGCCGGTGATCAGTGCCTGTTCCACAGGAAGGTCCTCCATCGATCCGGTGACCATCGTGCCGGTGTTGGTCGAGTATGACGAACGGACGTGGATCGGCAACCCCGCGCGTCGGGCGTACTCCACGCTGCGCAGGTGCAGCACCTTCGCGCCGCAGGCGGCCAGCTCCAGCGTCTCCTCGTAGGTGATCCGCTCGATGTGCCGGGCGTTCGGCACGATCCGCGGGTCGGCGGTGAAGATGCCGTCCACGTCGGTGTAGATCTCGCAGACGTCCGCGTGGAGCGCGGCGGCGAGCGCCACCGCGGTGGTGTCCGAACCGCCCCGGCCGAGGGTGGTGACGTCCTTGGTGTCCTGCGAGACGCCCTGGAAACCGGCGACGATGACCACCGCGCCCTCGTCCAGCGCGCCCTTGAGCCGCCCCGGAGTCACGTCGATGATCCGGGCCCGGCCGTGCACCGAGGTGGTGATCACGCCGGCCTGCGAGCCGGTGAACGAGCGGGCTTCGTACCCCAGGTTGTGGATGGCCATGGCGAGCAGCGCCATGGAGATCCGCTCCCCGGCGGTGAGCAGCATGTCCAGCTCGCGGCCCGGCGGCAGCGGGCTGACCTGGTTGGCCAGGTCGAGCAATTCGTCGGTGGTGTCGCCCATGGCGGAGACCACCACGACGACGTCGTCACCTGCCTTGCGGGCCGCCACGATGCGCTCGGCCACCCGCTTGATCCGCTCGGCGTTGGCGACGGAGGACCCGCCGTACTTCTGCACCACGAGTGCCACGACGGTGCGCTCCCCTCCAGTGACGGCCCTGAGCGTGCCGACGCCGCCGGGTCTCTCGGTCCGGCGGCGCGTGTCAGACCTCTTCAGGGTATCGGGCGGGTCACGCCGCCGGGTCGGGTGATCCCACCATCCGGCCCCGGGGTGGGGCGGCTCACCAGCCTCGGGGGCCACACGGGCCGCAAACGGTACAGCCGTACGGTGGGCTGACCCGGACGGTCGCGGCGGCGCAGAATGGCCTGGTGCACGCTCACCGACGCGCGGCCCGCCGGCTGGCCGGCCTGCTCGCGCTCACCCTGCCGGCGCTGCTGGCCGCCTGCGTCCCCGACCCGCGGGAGGCGACCCCGACCGGCACCCCCGATCCGGTGTCGGTGCAGGTCGACGCCGCCCGCGACGAGCTGGCCGGGCTTGCCGCCGCCGCCCAGGACCGGCACCTCACCGCCACGTACGCCTTCGCGCCACCCGGCGGCGCCGCCCGACCGGTCGCGGTGACAAGCGCTAACGACGGGAGCTGGCGGGTCGACGTGCCCGGTTGGGGGCGCAACGGCACGGTGGACGTCTCCCTCGCCGGCACCTCGGACGGCCTGTTCCAGTGCGCGCTGCCCTCGGCCGGGTGGACGCGGCCGGCCGGGTGCGTGCGCCTCGGCGACGCCGACGACGCGATGCCACGCCGGCTGGACCCGCGGGTGCAGCACCCGTTCACCGACTGGCTGGAGGTGCTCACCGACCGGCGCGCGCCGCTCGTCGTCTCGCCCGCCACGCCGCCGTCCGGCGTCGACGACGGCCGGTGCTACACGGTCGACTCCACCTCGGCCTCGCTCAACGCGCCGCTTGACGTGGGCGTCTACTGCTTCCGGGAGGACGGCACCCCGGTGGCGGTGCGTGCCACCTTCGGCGCGCTCACGCTGACCGGTGAGCCGGGCCCGGCTCCGGCGACGATCGACCTGGCGGGCGCGGTGACCGAGGGTGAGCCGGTGGGTCGGGACGGGTCCACACCGGAACCGTCGTAGCGTTTTGTCCGTTACGGGTGTCCTTGACCACATTATTGACACCCGTGCCGGAAGCCTGAAACGGGCATCAAGGACTATGTCCCCCATGACCGATCTGACCCCGCTACTCGCCTTCCGCTGGAGTCCCCGCGCGTTCGACCCCGACGCGGAGCTGACCGCCGACGAGGTGGCCACCCTGCTGGAGGCGGCCCGCTGGGCGCCCTCGGCCGGCAACGCCCAACCGTGGCGGTTCGCGCTCGGACGCCGGCAGAGCGAAACCTGGAAGCGGATCCTGGTCGGCCTGCCCGAAGCCGACCAGGGCTGGGCACGGCACGCCGCCGCCCTGCTGCTCGCCGCGCACGCCGGCGGCGAACCGGAACGCACCGCGTACGACCTGGGTCAGGCGGTCGCCCACCTCACCGTGCAGGCCACCGCGCTCGGCCTGCACGTACGCCAGCTCACCCGCCTCGACCGCGCCCGCCTCGCCACCGAACTGGACCTGCCCGACGACGTCCGGCCGTTGGCGGTGGCCGCGGTCGGCCGGCTCGGCGACCCGGCCACGCTCCCGCCGGACCTGTACGCCCGGGAGACCGCGCTCCGCCGCCGCCGGCCCCTGCCCGCCCTGCTCCTGCACTGACCTGCTGCTCCGCGGACGCGGTCGGTGACGTTGGTCCCACAGTCCGGACCGGCCTTCCCACCGCCCGTCCCACCACGTAGGGTGACCCCGACATGTGGCGGGCCTATCTTCTCCTTGGCTGCCGCGACGGGGCCTGACCGGCCGGCACCTCGTCGCGGAGTTGAACCGCGCCGTCCAGCAATCCGAACTTCTCCTCGGCACCGCCGCGCACCGTCGCCCGGCACCCCGCCGACACCTTCCGATCTGCTGACGCCACATGTTCCCAGGGAGCAATCCGAGATGGCTCAACCTGTCACCGACACCGATCCGTTCGCCCGGCAGCGCCCCAGCCGGATGCCGATCCACCGTTACCTCCCGTACGACAAGCAGTTCCAGGTCGAGCTGCCGGATCGTGCCTGGCCGACCCGCCGCGTCGAGGCCGCGCCCCGGTGGTGCGCCGTCGACCTCCGCGACGGCAACCAGGCGCTGATCGACCCGATGTCCCCCGAGCGCAAGCGCCGGATGTTCCACCTGCTCGTACAGATGGGCTACAAGGAGATCGAGGTCGGCTTCCCGTCGGCCAGCCAGACCGACTACGACTTCGTCCGCCAACTGATCGAGCAGGACCTGATCCCGGAGGACGTCACCATCCAGGTGCTGACCCAGTGCCGGGAGCACCTGATCGAGCGGACCTTCGAGTCGCTGCGCGGCGCCCGCCGGGCCATCGTGCACTTCTACAACTCGACCTCCACGCTCCAGCGCCGGGTCGTCTTCGGCCTGGACCGCGACGGCATCACCGACATCGCCACCCAGGGCGCCCGGCTCTGCCAGAAGTACGCCGAGATCCACACCCCGGACACCGACATCCACTACGAGTACTCGCCGGAGTCCTACACCGGCACCGAGCTGGACTACGCGCTGGAGGTTTGCGCGGCGGTGATCGAGGTGGTCGACCCCACCCCGGACCGGAAACTGATCGTCAACCTGCCGGCCACGGTCGAGATGGCCACGCCGAACGTCTACGCCGACTCGATCGAGTGGATGCACCGGCACCTGCCCCGGCGGGACAGCCTGGCGCTGAGCCTGCACCCGCACAACGACCGGGGCACCGGCGTCGCCGCCGCCGAGCTGGGCCTGCTCGCCGGCGCCGACCGGATCGAGGGCTGCCTGTTCGGCAACGGCGAGCGCACCGGCAACGTCGACCTGGTGACGCTGGGCCTGAACCTGTTCTCCCAGGGCATCGACCCGATGATCGACTTCTCGAACATCGACGAGATCCGGCGCGCGGTCGAATACTGCAACCAACTGCCCGTGCACGAGCGCCACCCCTACGCCGGCGACCTGGTCTACACCGCCTTCTCCGGCTCCCACCAGGACGCCATCAACAAGGGCTTCGCCGCGCTGCACACCGACGCGGCGGCGGCCGGTGTGCCGGTCGACGAGTTCACCTGGGCCGTGCCCTACCTGCCGATCGACCCGAAGGACCTGGGCCGCACCTACGAGGCCGTCATCCGGGTCAACTCGCAGTCCGGCAAGGGCGGCGTCGCGTACATCATGAAGTCCGAGCACCAGCTCGACCTGCCGCGCCGGCTCCAGATCGAGTTCTCCGGCGTGGTGCAGAGCGTCACCGACCACGACGGCGGCGAGGTCGACCCGGGCACCATGTGGGAGATCTTCGCCCGCAACTACCTGGTCGACCACCAGGTCGACCCGGCGGTCACGCTGGCCGGCTACACCATCGGCACCGTCGACGGCAAGGTCGAGATCGACGCCCGGGTCGGCTTCGGCGGCGAGGTCCGGCCGCTCACCTCGGTCGGCAACGGCCCGATCGACGCGTACGTCAACGCGCTCCAGTCGCTGGGCGTGACGGTACGGGTGCTCGACTACCACGAGCACGCGCTCTCCTCCGGCGGGGACGCGCAGGCAGCCGCGTACGTGGAGTGCGAGGTGGACGGCCGGACGGTGTGGGGCGTCGGGGTGGACGCCAACATCGTCACCGCCTCGATCAAGGCGGTAACGAGCGCCGCCAACCGCACCCGCTGAGGTGTAAGGCGGGGCCCCTTCTTAACGCTTTTTGCATAGGAAGGGGCCCCGCTTAACACTTCGCACCCTGTGCGCGGGGCCGCGGTGTTAATAAGGGCCCCCGCCTCTACCGAATGCGTTAAGAAGGGCCCCCTCCTTACTTCCGGGGGCGGTGGATGAGCACGACGGCCAGCAGCGCGCCGGCGAGCAGCAGCCCCGCGCACCACGCCATCGCGCCCCGGTAGGCGTGCGCCAACGCGCCCTTCTGCTCGTACCCGGTGCCGGAGAGCCCGACCAGCAGCGGCAGCGCCGCCACCGCGAGCAGGCCGCCGGCCCGGGAGGCGGCGTTGTTGAAGCCGCTCGCCACCCCGGCGAACCGGTCCGACACGGCGCCGAGCACCGACGTGGTCAGCGGCGCGACCACGAGGGTCAGCCCGGCGCCGAACAGCACCACGCCGGGCAGCACGTCCGTCCAGTAGGAAGCGCCCGGGCCGACGCGACGCAGCAGCAGCAGGCCCGCCGCGGCGACGACCGGGCCGACGGTGAGCGGCAGCCGGGGCCCGATCCGGGCGGAGAGCGCGCCGGCCCGCGGCGAGCCGACGAGCAGCAGCACCGTCATCGGCACCGTGGCCAGGCCGGTGAGCAGCGCCGACCAGCCGACCACGTTCTGCAGGTAGACGGCGAGGAAGAAGGTGAACCCGCCGAGCGCCGCGTACACCACCACGGTGAACACGTTGAGCACGGAGAAGAGCCGGCTGCCGAACAGCGCGGTGGGCAGCATCGCGGTGTCGCCGCGTCGCCGTTCGACGAACACGAAGACCGCCACGGCGGCCACCCCGACCACCGCCGCGGCGAGCACCGTCGGGGAGGCGCCGCGCGCCGGGGCGTCGATCAGCGCGTACGTGACGCCGCCGAGCGCCAGCGCGCCGAGCAACGCACCGGTCACGTCGAACCCGTGCCCTCCTCCGGTACGCGAGACCGTCTCGTCGCGGCTCTCCGGCACCCAACGCATCGCGGCGAGCACCACGCCCACGGCCAGCGGGAGGTTGACGAAGAAGATCCACCGCCAGGAGAACGTGTCGATCAGCCAGCCGCCGACGAGCGGCCCGAGCGCGGTGGACACGCCGGAGAGGCCGGACCAGGTGCCGATCGCCCGGCCCCGGTCGTCCGGGTGGAAGCTGGCCTGGAGCACGGAGAGTGAGCCGGGGGTGAGCAACGCGCCGCCCGCGCCCTGGAGGAACCGGGCGGCGATGAGCCAGCCGGTATCTTGGGCCAGTCCGCAGAGCACCGACGCGACCGCGAACCAGACCACCCCGAGCAGGAAGATCCGGCGCCTGCCGAACCGGTCGCCGAGCGCGCCGCCGAGCAGCACGAACGCGGCCAGCATGAGCAGGTAGCCGTTCACGGTCCACTGTAGGCCGGACACGGTGGCGCCCAGTTCCGCGCCGAGTCGCGGCAGTGCGACGTTGACCACGGTGCTGTCCAGGAAGACCATGCCGGAGGCGAGGATCGCGGCGAGCAGCGTGCCGCGTCCTGCGGCGGAGCCGGTACGCAGCGCGGGAGCGGGAGAGATCACGGTTGTCCACTCTGCCCGTGTTGCCGCGTCGACGCCACGAATCACAGAAACCGCCGCCGGGTACTGTGCGGACTCGCCCGGAGCACGCAAGCTGGAGAGGTGTCGTCTGTGCGTACGAGATCAGGAGTTCGAGCCGGGCTGACCGCCGCGCTCAGCGCGGTGCTCGCCCTCGGCGCGGCCGGCTGTGACCCCGCGGTCACCGAGCCGGACGCGCCGCCGAGTGCCTCGGGGAACGTGAACCAGCAGCTCGGCGAGCTGACGGTGGCCACTGCCGCGTCGATGAAGGGTTACAGCCGCTCCCGGTTCCCGCACTGGCGGGACACCGGCAAGAACTGTGACGTGCGGGACAGCGTCCTCCAGAAGGACGGTGAGGGCATCAAGCTCTCCGGCTGCAACGTGGTCGGTGGGCGCTGGGAGAGCGTGTACGACGGGGTGGTGCTAACCGACCCGTCGGACGTGGACATCGACCACACCGTGCCGCTTGCGAACGCCTGGCGTTCCGGCGCGGACGAGTGGGACGACTCGAAGCGGGGCGATTACGCCAACGATCTGACCCGCCCGCAGCTCATCGCGGTTTCCGCGCGCTCCAACCGGTCAAAGGGTGACCAGGACCCGTCCCAGTGGAAGCCGACGAACCGGTCGTACTGGTGCCAGTACGCGGCGGACTGGGTGACGGTCAAGCACTACTGGCGGCTGACGGTGACGAGTGCCGAGAAAGCCGCCCTCACCGACATGCTGGAGGGCTGCACATGGGCGAGCAAGCCGTGACCGGGGCGAGTGGCACACCGACGCCGGACCCGACGCCGGACGTCACCGCGGGTGACGCCGCAGCGGCCGGCGGGGACGCCGCAGCGGCCGGCGGGGACGCCGCGGCGGCCGGTCCGGCCTCGGCGGGGATGACGGCGGACGGCCGGCAGCCGGCGCCCGCCGACGTCTCCGGCGCGGGAATGTCCGCCGATGCGGCGCCGGGTGGGGCGGGCGCGGCGTCCCGCGCCACCGACATCACCGCCGGTCCGGGCGGGGTGATGACCGACGAGGTCGGCGTGGTGACCGGCGAGTTGACGTTGCGGACCGAGCACGCCGACGGCCGGGTGACGCTGCGGGTGCAGTACAAGGACGCCGACGAGTGGTACGCGGTCACCGGCGGCACCGCGCCGCTGGCCGATCCGGCCGCGTTGGACGCGGTGCACACGGTCGCGGTGGGCCTGCTGAACCGTCCCGAGGGTTGATCGAGGCGCCGCGTCGGCCCCGGTGCGGGGCCGACGCGCGTCCTCGTGTCACGTGTTTGGGATGAGTTCCCCCGGGTCGCCCGGCGCCGCGCCGTCGTCCGGCCGGACCAGCTCCGGCTTCACCTCGTGCGGCCGGATCCGGTCGGCCGCGATGTCCTCGGCGTAGTGGCAGGCGACCCGGTGTCCGTCGAGCACCTCGCGCAGCGCGGGCCGTTCGTCGGCGCAGCGGGTGGGCTGGGCCCACGGGCAGCGGGTGTGGAACCGGCAGCCGGCCGGCGGGTTCGCCGGTGACGGCAGGTCGCCGGCGAGCAGGATCCGCTCCCGCCGGTCCTCGACCTGCGGGTCGGGCACCGGCACCGCCGACATGAGCGCCTTGGTGTACGGGTGCATCGGCTCCCGGTAGAGGTCGTCGCTCGACGCTTCCTCCACCAGACCGCCGAGGTACATCACCCCGACCGTGTCGGCGATGTGCCGGACCACCGCCAGGTCGTGCGCGATGATCAGGTACGTGAGGCCGCGCTCCTCCTGCAACTCGTCGAGCAGGTTGAGCACCTGGGCCTGGATGGACACGTCGAGCGCGGACACCGGTTCGTCGGCGACGATCAGGTCCGGCTCCAGCACCAGCGCCCGGGCGATGCCGATGCGCTGGCGCTGGCCGCCGGAGAACTCGTGCGGATACTTGCTGAGCGCCGAGGCGGGCAGGCCGACCGCGGCGAGGGCCTCCCGCAGCCGCTTGCCGACGGCCGCCTTGTCCTTCGCCAGGTCGTGCGCCTTGAGGCCCTCGACCAGCAGGGACTCCACCGACTGCCGGGGGTCGAGGCTGGACAGCGGGTCCTGGAAGATCATCTGGATGCGGCGGCGGATCCGGCGCATCGGCTCGTCCTTGAGCGCGCGGAGGTCGGTGCCGTCGAAGACGATCTCGCCGTCGGTCGGCTCGACCAGCCGCAGCAGGCCCCGGCCCAGGGTGGACTTGCCGCATCCCGACTCGCCCACCAGCCCGTACGTCTCGCCCTTGTTGATGGTGAGCGAGACACCGTCGACGGCGTAGACGTGCCCGATGGTCCGGTCGAAGAGCACGCCGCTCTTGATCGGAAAGTGGACCTTGACGTCGCGCAGTTCGACGAGTGGTCCGGTCCGCTCGGTCGACTCGGTCACGGGACCGCCACCTCCTCGGATACGGGGTTGTTGCAGCGCAGGTCCCCGCCGTTCGCGGTGGGTTCCAGTGGAGGCGTCCCATCGAGGCAGGCGTCCACCACGTTGTCGCACCGGGGCGCGAACGCGCAGCCCTCGGTCCACGGGATGTTGTCGGCCACCGAGCCACGGATGGCGTGCAGCCGCTCGCCCCGGGGCGAGTCGAGCCTCGGCACGGAGCTGAGCAGCCCGTGCGTGTACGGGTGCCGCGGCCGGGCGAACAGCTCGTGCCGGGCGGCCCGCTCCACGATCTTCCCGCCGTAGAGCACGTTCACCGTGTCGCAGAGGCCGGCCACCACGCCCAGATCGTGGGTGATCATGATCAGGGCGGTGCCGGTCTCGTCGACGAGTTGCTTGAGCAGCGTGAGGATCTGCGCCTGGATGGTCACGTCCAGGGCGGTGGTCGGCTCGTCGGCGATCAGCAGCCGCGGCTTGCAGGCGAGCGCGATGGCGATCAGGGCGCGCTGGCGCATGCCGCCGGAGATCTGGTGCGGGTATTCCTTGAGCCGCCGCGTCGGGTCCGGGATACCGACCGCGTCGAGCAGCTCCCGGGCCTCCTTCAGCGCCAGCTTGCGGTCCATGCCGCGGTGTCGTTCGAGCACCTCGGCCACCTGGGTGCCGATCGGGATGACCGGGTTCAGCGAGGACAGCGGGTCCTGGAAGATCATGCCGATGTCCCGGCCGCGCCGGTCCCGCAGGTCCTCCGGACGGAGCTTCAGCAGATCGGCCCCGTCGAAGTTGACCTCGCCGGTGACCTTGTTGCCGCGCTTCGGCAGCAGGCCCATGATCGCCAGGCTGGTGACGCTCTTGCCGCAGCCGGACTCGCCGACCAGGCCGACCGTCTGCCCGGGCTCCACGCTGAAGCTGACCTCGTCGACGGCGGTGAACGGTCGCTCACCGCGGCGCTGGAACACGACGCTCAGGTCGCGTACGTCGAGCAGGCTCATCGGGTCACTTCCTCACCGTGCTGGTCATTTGTCCGCACCGCCGTCACCGCCGGCTCTTCGGGTCGATGGCCTCGCGCATGCCCTCGCCCAGCAGGGTGAAGCCGAGCGCGACCACGATGATCGCGACGGCCGGGAAGTAGGCCAGCTCCGGCCGGACCTCGAAGTAGCGCTGACCGTCCACACCGAGCATCAGGCCCCACTCCGCGCGGTTGATGTCGGGGTCACCGAGGCCGAGGAAGGAGAGCGACGCGGCTTCCAGGATCGCGGTGGAGAGGGTGAGCGTCGCCTGCACGATCACCGCGGTCATCGCGTTGGGGAGCATGTGCCGCAGCACGATCGCCCCGCGCTTGACGCCGAGCGCGCGGGCCGCGAGCACGTGGTCGCTCTCCCGTTGGGCGAGCATCGAACCGCGTAGCAGCCGGGCGAAGATCGGCACGTTGACGATGGCGACCGCGAGGATGACCGTCCACTGGCTGGACCGGCTGGCCATGGCCACCAGGCTGATCGCGAGCAGCAGCGCCGGCAGGGCCAGCATCACGTCGGTGAAGCGCATCAGGATGTTGTCGACCCACCCGCCGAACGCGCCCGCGAGCGCGCCCACCAGCACGCCCAGGGCCAGCCCGATCAGCGTGGCGAGCACGCCGACGAACAGGGTCTGCCGGCTGCCGTGGATCATCCGGGACAGGAAGTCCCGGCCGAGCGGGTCGGAGCCGAGCGGGAACTCGCTGCTGGCGCCGGGGATGTTGTCGACGGTCAGGTTCTTCGTCAGCTCGTCGAACCGCTGCGCGGGGTCGTGCGGCGCGAGCAGCGGCGCGAAGATCGCGACCAGGACGAAGAGCGCCACGATGGACGCGCCGACCATCGCGGTCGGGTTGCGGCGCAGCCGGCGGAACGCGTCCCGGACCAGGCTCACGCCGCCCTTGTCGGCGGTGGCCTGGGCCAACTGCTCCAGCCGGGCGCGCTTGCGCTCGCCGAGCCGGTCCAGGCCGCGGGGCAGGGTGCCCTCGGGCTTCTCCGTGACGGCCGACGGGTCCACGCTCTCGCGCTGGGCGCCGACGGTGGGCTGGACGATCGGGTCGCTCATCGCACACGCACCCTCGGGTCGATGAAGGCGTAGGAGAGGTCGACCAGGAGGTTGACCAACACGAAGACCAGCGCGGCCAGCAGGATCAGCGCCTGGAGCACCGGATAGTCACGGCCGCCGCTGATCGAGTCGTAGATCAGCGTGCCGAGGCCACCCCAGTTGTAGACCCGCTCGGTGAGCACGGCGCCGGAGAGCAGCGCGCCGGTCTGCAGGCCGATGGTGGTGACCACCGGCAGCAGGCCGTTGCGCAGGATGTGCCGGCCCCGGATGGTCCTGTGTCGCAGGCCCTTCGCCTCGGCGGTGCGGACGTAGTCCTCGTTGAGCACGTCGAGCACGCTGGCCCGGGTGATCCGGACGATGACCGCGAGCGGGATGGTGGCAAGCGTGAGCGCCGGCAGGATCAGGTGCCACAGTGCGTCGCCGGTGGCGTCGAACTCCCGGGTGAGCAGCCCGTCCAGCACGAAGAAGCCGGTGACGTCGGTGTTGTCCACCCCGGTGCTGATCCGGCCGGACGGCGGGAACAGGTGCATGTTCTGGGTGAAGACGTCCTTGAGCAGATAGCCCAGGAAGAAGATCGGGATCGAGATGCCGAGCAGGGTGCCGCCGATACTCAGGTTGTCGAGCAGCCGGCCGCGGTGCCGCGCGGCGAGGTAGCCGAGCGGCACACCGAGCCCGATCGCGATGATCATGGCGGCGGCGGCCAGCTCGACGGTGGCCGGGAAGGCACGGCCGATCACCTCGGTGACCGGGTCACCGCTCCGGATCGAGTTGCCGAAGTCGCCGGTCAGCAGCCGCTGCATGAATTTCGCGTACTGCACCAGGACGGGCTGGTCGTAGCCGAGGGCCTTGATCAGCAGGGCCCGCCGCTCCGGGGTGGCCCGCTCACCGAGCAGCGCCTCGACCGGGCCGCCGGGAAGGTTCCGCAGCCAGATGAAGACCAGCGCGGACAGCCCTATCAGGGTCACCACCAGCTGCAGCAGGCGGCGAACTATGACTCGCAACATCTCTCACACACCAGATTCTCGTTGAACAGCGGGTCGGCCCGGGCCGGGAGAGAGAGCCCGGCCCGGGCCGATTCCGCGTGTCGCGTCAGCGGTGGGTAACGCCTCAGCCGACGCTGACGGTGTTGAAGCGCTCGTCGGTCAGCGGGCTGGCGACGAGACCCTTGACGTCCTTGGTGACCACGATGGCGGGCGGAGCGTGCCAGACCGGCACGGCCGGCAGCCACTTGCCGGCGATGTCGCGGTTGACCTGCTCCCAGGCCGTCTTCTTGCCGGCCTCGTCGACCGTGCCGTCGGCCTTGCCGATGGCGTCGAACATCTCGGTCATCCCCTGGTCGCCGAACTCGACCTTCTCGCGGCCGAAGAACGTGCCGACGAAGTTGCCCGGGTCGTTGTAGTCACCGGTCCAGCCGAGCAGGTGCAGGTCGTGCTTGCCGAACTGCTGCACGTCGTCCTTGTAGCCACCGTTCCACGGGCGGGCCACACCGTTGACCTTGATGCCGACGGCCTGCAGGTCGTTGGCGAGCACGGTGAAGATCTCCTGCGGGTTCGGCATGTACGGCCGGGAGACGTCGGTCGGGTAGTAGAAGTTGAGCGACAGGTTCTCCGCGCCCGCCTCCTTCAGCAACTGCTTGGCCTTGTCCGGGTTGTACTCGTACTTCTGCACGTCCTGCGCGTAACCGAGCACCGTGTCCGGCATGAACTCGTCGGCGACCTTGGTGCCACCCGGGCCCTTGGTCTGGACCAGCTGCTCACGGTTGAGGGCGTAGGCGATGGCCTGCCGGACCTTGAGGTCCTTCAGCTTCGGGTTCTTCTGGTTGAAGCCGAGGTAGAGGATGTTGAACGCCGGGCGGTCGAGGACCTGGAACCCCTCACCCGACAGTGCCTTCCGGTCGGCCGGGGCCGGGAAGTCGATGCCCTGGACGGTGCCCGCCCGCAGCTCCTGCTTGCGGGTGTTCTCGTCCTTGATGACCTTGATGACGAGCTTGTCGACCTTGGCCTTCTCGCCCCAGTAGTCGGCGTTACGCTCCAGGGTGATCTCACCCTTGGCCTTGTCCCAGCCCACGTACTTGAACGGGCCGGTGCCGACCGGGTGCTCGTTGGCGAACGCGCTGTACTCGAACGAGTCGCCGTTCTG
The DNA here is from genome assembly GCF_027497235.1 of Micromonospora sp. WMMD1128. Lineage (NCBI taxonomy): Bacteria > Bacillati > Actinomycetota > Actinomycetes > Micromonosporales > Micromonosporaceae > Micromonospora > Micromonospora sp. WMMD1128. The sequence goes on along the minus strand of NZ_CP114902.1, from coordinate 17,486 downwards.
CTTGACCGCGTCGGCGTCGTACTTCTTCAGCGCGTCCGGGCTGGCGATCGACAGGGCGGTCAGCGCGAAGGCACCCGGGAAGGCGCCCTTGTACTTGTTCATGGTGACGACGGCGGTGCCGTCGTCCTTCGCCTCGCACTTGTTGTAGACCGGGTCACCGACGCCCTCGGCCTCGTTCTTGGCGTAGCCCTCGAAGACGTCCGAGTAGTAGATCATCTGCGATTGGGCGGCGGCGCCCTTCATGTTGAACCAGCGGTCGAAGTTGAAGCAGACCGCAGCCGCGTTGAAGTCGGTGCCGTCGTGGAACTTCACGCCCTTGCGGAGCTTGAAGGTCCAGACCTTGCCGTCCGGGTCGTGCTCCCAACTCTCCGCCAGGGCACCCTGCAGCTCGGCGGTGCCGGGCTTGTTCTGCACGAGGGTGTCGTACATCTGGCGGATCGGCCGGAACGACTCACCGTCGTCGTTGAAGATCGGGTCGAAGTTCTTCGGGTCCCCGGCGCCGGCGAAGACGAAGGTGCCGCCGGTCTTGGCGTCCCCACCGTCGTCTTCGCGATCGCTCTTGGCGCAGCCGGACGCACCGACCGCCAGGGCGGCCACGGCCGCGAGGGCCACGGCCGTTTTCAGCCTGCTCGCCTGCATCTCTCACCTCTGTCATGCACATGTGTCCACGCCGAGCTGTGACTCAGTCCGTGAGCGGGAGGGTATGGCATGTCACATAGGAGTGGAAAGAGCGGCGGGCAATCGCTATCAAGCCGACACCTTCCGAGGCCGCCTCACATCATGGCCTGGTGGCGGGTACACCCCCCACCACCAGGCCATGAACTCAGACCGCCCGACGCCCTTCGAAGGCGCGACCGAGCGTGATCTCGTCGGCGTACTCCAGGTCGCCGCCGACCGGCAGGCCGCTGGCCAGCCGGGTCACCGCGATCCCCATCGGCTTGACCATCAGCGCCAGGTAGGTGGCGGTCGCCTCGCCCTCGGTGTTCGGGTCGGTGGCGAGGATCAGCTCGCGGACCTCACCACCGCCCAGCCGGGTCATCAGCTCCCGGATCCGCAGGTTGTCCGGGCCGATGCCCTCCAGCGGATTGATCGCGCCGCCGAGCACGTGGTAACGCCCGCGGAACTCGCCGGTCCGCTCGATCGCCACCACGTCCTTGGGCTCCTCGACCACACAGAGCACCTCATCGGTACGCCGTGGGTCGCGGCAGATCCGGCACTGCTCGGACTCGGCCACGTTGTAACAGGTCGTGCAGAACCGCACCAGATCCTTGACCTTGCGCAGCGCGCCGGCCAGCCGGTTGACGTCGGCCGGATCGGCCGACAGGACGTGGAACGCGATCCGCTGGGCGCTCTTCGGGCCGACGCCCGGCAGCCGGCCCAGCTCGTCGATCAGATCCTGGATGGCACCTTCGTACATCTGCCGGCTCAGAAACCGGGCAGGCCGAGGCCGCCCATCCCGCCCGCGACCGGGCCCATCTTCTTCTCGGTCAGCTCCCGGGCCGCCTCGGCGGCGTTGTGCACGGCCGCGACGACCAGGTCCTCCAGGGTCTCCACGTCCTCCGGGTCGACCGCCTTCGGGTCGATCTTGATCGCCTTCAGCTCACCGGTGCCGGCGACGGTGGCGGTGACCAGGCCACCGCCCGCGGTGCCGGTCAGCTCCGCCTCGGCCAGCTCGGCCTGAGCGGCGGCGATCTGCTGCTGCATCTTCTGCGCCTGCTTCAGCATCTGCTGCATGTTCGGCTGTCCACCTGGGCGCACGGACCGCTCCTTCTCGCACTCGTCTGCTCGGCCGCCGCTCAGCCTATCCGCTGGGCGGTCACACCCCCGCGTAGCAGCCCACCCGTCCGCAGGACGGCGGACTACCGGGCGTCCACCTCGTCGATCTGCTCGGCGCCGAACGCCTCGCGGAGCAGCCGTACCGCCTGCTCCTGGCTGGACTCGCGCGCGGTCCGCTCGTCGATGACCTCGTCCAGCGGCTCGTCACCCGGGTCGAACCCCTCGAAGCTCGCCGGCGCGGCGCCGCCGGGGCGTCCCCCGCCGCCGCGCACCGGGCCGTCGAAGTCCGGATCGTACGGCGGTTCGCCGGCCCAGTCGCTGTCGGCCGTTTTCCGGGCCGCCTGCCCGGTACGCGGACCCCGTCCCGCCGCGGCCGCACGAGCCGCCGCGATCGCGCTGCTCACCGGCGGACCGGCCGGCGCGGCCTGCGACTGTGCCGTGGCCGGCTTCGGGGTGGCCGGGACCGCACGGGCCGTCGGCGTGGCGGCAGATGCGGTCGCGGTTGCGCCGCCCAGCGTCGTGCCGCCGCCCGACGAGGTGCCGGCCGACGTGCCGCCGCCCGACGGGGTGCCGCCCGACGGGGTGACGGCCGGCATGCCGCCCGGCCGGGCCGGCTCCGGCCACCCGCCGTCGTCCGCGCTCGCCGCCGCGCCGCCCGGCCGGGCCGGCTCGGGCCAGTCCTCGGCCTCGTCGTCGGCGGGTGCACCGCCAGCCTGCGACGCACCGCCGGGCTGCGCACCGCCGGGCTGCGACGCACCGCCAGCCTGCGACGCACCGCCGGGCTGCGACGCACCGCCGGGCTGCGACGCACCGCCGGCTTGGGGCGCACCGCCGGCGGCGGGCCGAGCCGGCGCGGCGGCCGAGGGGCCGGGGCGTGCGGGCGACGCGGGCGGTCCGCTGGCGTGACTCGTGCCGTCCGGGCCACCGGCGCCACGGGACGGGCCGGCGCCGCCCTGCTCCGGGCGGGCCGGCGGCTCCGGCTGAGGTGCCGCCGGACGGGCCGGAGCGGCGACACGGGACGGGCCGCCGAGTGCCGCGCCACCCCGCTCGCCAGCCACCTCGCAGCGGATCTGCCAGCGACCGCCCAACTCCTCGTAGAGCGCGTCGGTGAGCACGGCGGCATGATCCGCCATCATCTTCGCCAGCACCGTCGACTTCACGGTCAGCACCAGCGTGTCACCGTCCAGGTCACGGACCACGGCATCGCGCATCAGCGCGGCGATCCGCTTGTTGCTCCGGTTGACCTTGCCGACCACCTCCGACCAGACCCGGCGCACCGCCACGGCGTCAAGCGCACCGGGGTTCGCCGCACCCGGACGGGGCGGCTCGGGCGTGGCCGGATCGGGCATCACCGCCGACTGCGGCATCGGCCGGCGGGCCGCGGCGGCCGGCTCCGGAATCGCCGACCCGGGGGAAGGAGATACCGACGCGGCGGAATCGGCGTCCACGCCCGGACCAGCCGGACCGGTGGGGCCGCTGGCTGCTACCGGGCCGCCGGGGGCTCGGGAGCCGGCCGCCGCGGCAGCGGCACGAGCGGCGGCGGGCCCGGTCGGGGCATCGGCAGCCGCCGGCGTGCCGGCGGTCGACGGGTGGACCGCGGCGGCAGCCGCGCCCGGGGCGGGAGCGGGTGGGCGTACCTCCTGGGTGGGTGTGGCCGCTGCGGACGGCGGCGGCTCGGCGCCACCCAGGGTGAGCCGGCGCTCCATCCGCTCCAGGCGTTGAAGCAGGCCGCCGGACGAGTCGTCCGCGCCGGGCAGGAGCATCCGGGCGCAGATCAGCTCCAGCAGCAGCCGGGGCGCGGTGGTGCCGCGCATCTCCACCAGGCCGTTGTGCACGATGTCCGCGCACCGCGACAGCGTGGCCGGGCCGAGCCGCTGGGCCTGGGCCGCCATCCGCTCGATCTGGTCGGCCGGGCCGTCGACGAGGCCCTTGGCGGCGGCGTCCGGCACCTGCTGGAGCACGATCAGGTCGCGGAGGCGTTCCAGCAGGTCGGAGGCGAAGCGGCGCGAGTCGTGCCCGGCCTCGGCAACCCGGTCGACGGTGGCGTAAGCGGCGGCGCCGTCACCGGCGGCGAGCGCGTCGCACATCTCGTCGATCAGCGCGGCGTCGGTGACGCCGAGCAGCGCGGCGGCCCGGACGTAGTCGACGCCCTCCGGGCCGGCGCCGGCGATGAGCTGGTCGAGCACGGAGAGGCTGTCGCGCATGCTGCCCCCGCCGGCGCGCACCACCAGCGGGAAGACCGCCGGCTCGACCTTGACGCCTTCTGCCTCGCAGAGCTGCTCGAGGTAGGGGCGGACCACCTTCGGCGGGAACAGCCGGAACGGGTAGTGGTGGGTCCGCGACTTGATCGTGCCGAGGACCTTCTCCGGTTCGGTGGTGGCGAAGATGAACTTGACGTACTCCGGGGGCTCCTCGACCAGCTTGAGCAGGGCGTTGAAGCCGGCCGACGAGACCATGTGCGCCTCGTCGATGATGTAGATCTTGAAGCGGCTGCGGGCCGGGGCGAAGAACGCCTTCTCGCGCAGCTCACGGGCGTCGTCGACACCACCGTGGCTGGCCGCGTCGATCTCGATGACGTCGATCGAGCCGCCGCCGTCGGGAGCCAGCCCGCGGCACGAGTCACACTGCCCGCACGGCTCGGGGGTGGGGCCCTGCTCGCAGTTGAGGGAGCGGGCCAGGATCCGGGCGCTTGAGGTCTTGCCGCAGCCGCGCGGACCGGAGAAGAGGTAGGCGTGGTTGAGCCGGCCGCTGCGCAGCGCCTGCGACAGCGGCTCGGTGACCTGCTCCTGGCCGATCATCTCGGCGAACGTCCGCGGCCGGTACTTGCGGTAAAGGGCCAGTGCCACCCGTCCCGCCTCCTCTCGACCGAGCCATTCTGCGCCGGTCGGCCGCCGGTGACCACCCACCACCCCGAGCCCCGACGGCCGCGCGCCTTGATCCACTCCAGCACGCCGAAGTGGCGGCATCGAAGCGGCCGGGACACCCCCACCTCGCCGAGCTGGCGGGCCGGGGAGACAAAAAGGCCTCCCGTGCACCCGGCAGAGCTCGCTTATCCTTGCTGCCTTCCGGCCCTGGGGAGGTTCACGAGATACCGCCGCACGGGAGGTGACGCCAAGCCTACCCGAAGCCGTGTGGATCTTCCGGGAGGGTGGGGTGGCCCACCGTCGCGGGACCTGTATCCTGGCTCGCGGAGGATTCGCCTAGAGGCCTAGGGCGCACGCTTGGAAAGCGTGTTGGGTTTACACCCTCACGAGTTCGAATCTCGTATCCTCCGCTCTCTTGAGCAGCAAGCGACAGGGCTGGCCCAATCAGGGCCGGCCCTTCGTCGTTCGGTGTCGCAACGGGTCGGCCGCCGTCACGCGGTGGCTGCGCTCACCGACGGACGCCCGAGGTATCTCGTCGGCGGCGCCGGCGCCTGACGTCAGCCGCTGACGTGGCGGAGGACGGCCAGGACGCGGCGGTTGTCGCCCTCCGAGGCCGGCAGGCCAAGTTTGGCGAAGATGTTCGCCACGTGCTTCTCCACGACTCCGGGCGTGATGACCAGGGCCGCCGCGATCCCGGCGTTGGATCGTCCCTCGGCCATCAGCGACAGCACCTCCCGCTCCCGCGGGGTCAGCGACGCCATCCCGGTGGTGTCCCGCCCGGCCCGCATCAGGTGGCCGACCACCTCCGGGTCCAGGGCGGTGCCGCCGGACGCCACCCGGGTCAGCGCGTCCACGAAGTCGGCGACGTCGGCGACCCGGTCCTTGAGCAGGTAGCCGACGCCGGTGGGCCGGTCGGCGAGCAGGCGGGTCGCGTAGCGGGTCTCCACGTACTGGGAGAAGACAAGCACGCCGACCCCGGGCTGGTCGCGCCGGACGTCGATGGCGGCGCGCAGCCCCTCGTCGGTGTGCGTCGGTGGCATCCGGATGTCGACGACTGCCACGTCCGGAACGAAGTCGGCGACCGCGGTCCGCAGCGCGTCCGCGTCGGCCACCGCCGCGCACACCTCGAAACCGCGGTCGGTGAGCAGCCGGACCAGCCCTTCGCGCATCATCGCGGCGTCCTCCGCGATCACCACCCGCATGTCGTCGTCTCCGTTCACACGTGCGTGGGCAGTTCGATCTCGACCCGGGTCGGACCGCCGGCCGGGCTGTGCACGCGCATCCGGCCGTCCACCACGGCGATGCGGCGGGCCAGGCCGGTCAGGCCGGGGCCGTCCGGGTACGCCCCGCCGACGCCGTCGTCGGTGACGGTGAGCGTCAGGCGCTCGGCGGATCCGCCGACGTCGAGCCCGACCCGGGTCGCCCGGCTGTGCTTGGCCGCGTTCGCGAGCAGCTCGGCGGCGCAGAAGTAGGCGATGGTCTCGATCGCGGGCGCCGGGCGGGCGGGCAGCTCGACGGTCACCGCGACCGGGACGGCGCTGCTCGTGCCGAGCGTCGCCAGCGCGTCACCGAGACCGTTGTCGAGGACCGGCGGATGGATGCCGCGCACCAGGTCGCGCAGGTCGGCGAGGGCGTCCTTCGCGCCCCGGTGGGCGAGCGCGACCAGTTCCCGGGCCTGCGCGAGGTCCGGTGGCGGGCCGTCCGCGCCGAGCTTCTCGGTCGCCATGCCGAGGTTCATCGCCAGCGTGGCCAACCGGATCTGCGCGCCGTCGTGCAGGTCCCGTTCCAGCCGGCGCATCATGGTGGCCGCGTCGTCGATCGCGCGGGCGCGGCTGACCTGGAGTTCGCGTACCCGCTCGGCGAGCCGGCGCGGGCCGAGCAGCCGGCGCATCGCGGCCACGTCCGCTGTCGTACCGGCCCGCATCAGCCACGGCGCGACGAGCAGCATGGCGAGGCCGGCCGCGGCGATGAGGAACGTGCCGGCGAGCGTCCGGGTGCCGATCGCGCCGAACGGCGTCAGCGCCCACACCGGGCCGAGGCGGGTGCCGGGTGGGTGGTTGCGGAACAGCGGCCACCACAGCGGGTAGCTCAGGTTGACCGGGCCGAGCACGTAGCAGAAGACGCCGTACCCCTGCGGGATGGCCAGTGGCACCTTGAGCAGGCCGTACCCGACGGCACGCCAGCCGGGCCCGTCGGCGACCAGGGCGCCGAGCCGCTTCGAGGGCCGCGGTGGTGGGGCGTCCACCCGCACGTCGAGCAACCGGTCCGCGAGCCGGCGGTGCATCGCGCCCGTCGCGCGCCCGATCGGGGCGGCCAGCACGACCAGGAGCGCGACGGTGAGTGGGAAGAGCACCAGGAAGATCGGCGCGACGACCGGCGCGGGCTGCCGGGACATGCCGCCGGTCGCCCGGAGGATGAGCGCGCCCAGGGCCGGCACGAGCGCCGGCACGGCCAGGATCACGACCGCGCTGAGCACGCCGACCAGGCAGAACACCGCCCGGCGCAGGGTCGGCCCGGTGAACGGGGCGCGCAGCGCGGTCATCGGCCCATTGTCGCCGCTCACGCGTCGCGCCGGCGGAGCAGTACGCCGCCGCAGAGGAGCGCCACCGCCGCGTACCCGCACATCAGCAGCACGCTCACCCAGCCGGCGAACAGCCCGGGTGTCGGCGCGGTCACCGCGACCGAGTTGAGCAGCATCAGCAGCGGGACGAAGCGGCCGACCCCGATGCCGTCCTCGCCGAACAGGCCGACCGCGATCGTCGGGACGAACATCAGCGCGAACAGCGTGCCGATCGCGGCGCCCGAGTGCCGTACCACAGTCCCGATGCCCACGCCGATCAGCGCGGTGGCGGCCAGGTATCCGCCGGTCAGCAGGACCGCGCGCAGGATCCGCGGGTCGCCGAGGGAGGCGGCCGGGATGGCGGTATCGCGGATCGCGAGCTGCCCGCCGAGATAGCCGGCGAAGCTGGCGAGCAGACCGACGGTGAGCGCCGCGCCACCGCACACCGCGGCCTTCGCGGCCAGGACGGTCCTGCGCCGGGGTACGGCGGCGAGCGTCGAACGGATCATCCCGGTGCCGTACTCGCCGGTCACCAGGAGGACGCCGAGCGCGCCGAGAAGGAGTTGGGCCAGGATGGCGCCGCTCAGGCTGTTGTTCAGGATCTGCGCGGTGGTGGCCACCGGTGTGTGCGACCGGTAGCCGAGTCCCACCCCGACGCCGGCCGCGGCCATCGCGGCCACCGACGCCCCGGCCAGCCACCACGTGGACCGGACGCTACCCAGCTTGATCCGTTCCATCCGGGCCGCGTGCCGGAATCCGTAGCCGCTCATGACACGTCCGTTCCGCGATAGTCGGTGGTTTGCGAGGTGAGCCGAAAGAACGCGTCCTCCAGGTTGTCGTGGCCGGCGGCGAGTTCGGCGACTGTCGTCTCGGCCAGCAGCCGGCCCCGACCGATCACCACCAGCCGGTCCGCGGTCAGCGCCATCTCGGCGATCAGGTGGCTGGACACGAACACGGTCCGGCCTTCGGCGGCGAGCCCGCGCAGCAGGTCCCGGATCCAGCGGATGCCCTACGGGTCCAGCCCGTTGACCGGCTCGTCGAGCAGGACGACGGCCGGGTCGCCGAGCAGGGCCACAGCGACGCCGAGCCGTTGGCGCATGCCGAGCGAGTAGGTGCCGGCGCGCCCGCTCGCCGCGTCGGTCAGCCCGACGACGCGCAGCACCCGTTCGACCCGGGAGGCGGGGATGTCGTTGCTGGCGGCCAGTGCGCTCAGGTGTGCGCGCCCGCTGCGGCCGGGGTGGAACGCCCCGGTGTCGAGCAGCGCGCCGACCGTCTTCAACGGCCAGGCCAGGTCCGGGTACCGGACGCCGTCGACAAGCGCCTCGCCGTGGTCCGGGGCGTCCAGGCCGAGGATCATGCGCATCGTCGTCGACTTGCCGGATCCGTTCGGGCCGAGGAAGCCGGTCACCGCGCCCGGCTGGACCCGGACGCTCAGCCCGTCGACGGCGACCCGGCTCCCGTAGCGTTTGGTCAGCTCACGTAGTTCGATCACACAGTCGACGCTAGGCAGCGCCGCCGGTGGTCGACAGCCGGAAACCATCCGGCTACGACCGGGGGTTTTCCACCATCCCCGTCGTACACATGTTCTATCCACAGCCTGTGGACGCACCTGGGGGATCGGATGAGTTACCAGCTCAGCGCCGTGGTCGCGGACGTCGAGCTGCTCCGCGAGCAGACCGCCGACCTGGACCACGCGGTGCTGGCCGCGCTCCGGCAGGACTTCGCGCTGCTGCCGGTCACCCCGCAGCTCGTGGCGGAGCTGACCGGCGCGCCGCCGGACTTCGCCACCGACGAGCCGTGCGCCGTGCGTCCGTTCCGGCTCGTCCTCTCCCCGCCGCTGGCGGAGCTGCTGGCCCGCTGGTCGAGGCCCGGCCCGGTGGCATACCTGGAGGCGGAGTTCGCCGGCGGGCTGGGCCACCAGGCGGCCGTGGTGTGGCTGGGCGGCGAGGTGAGCTGGGGGCCGCGCCACGACGGCGCGCTGGACCGGCCGCGCGCCGAGTGGCCGATCAACGCGGCGCTGGCCCGGCTGGGTGCCGAGCCGGGCGCGTGGATCGACCCGTTCGCCGAACTGGGCCTGCATCTGGAGCGCGACACGGACGGTTGGCTGGCGCACGGCCGGCGCGGGCTGTCCGCCGACTACTGGGACGAGTTGGCCGAAGAATGGGAATCGCGCCAATCCGGCCCGCACCAGCAACCTCTTCGCCCCGGTCCCGTTGGGGACTGGGGGATTACATGAAATCACGACAATTCGGTTTTATAGCCGCACTGCTGGTCGCCGCTTCCGCCACCGGGAGCGGCGTCCGTCCACAGGGACCGGACGTGGCGGCCCGGCCGGTCGGCGCCGCCGAGGTGGTCAGCCTGAACGGCCTGCGCAACGCGGAGTTCGGCGCCACCGAGGACGACCTGACCCGGCGTGGCCTGCTGCGCACCGACGAGGACGCCTGCGGGCCCACACTTGCCGGACACGGCTCGGTCAGCCCGATCTTCGTCGACGACCGGCTCGTCCTGCTCTGGCTCGACGACCCGATGACCACGCCGGAGGGGATCAGCGCCGGCACACCGGTCGGCGAGGTGCGCGCCGCCTACCCCGGCGCCGCCGCGCTGCCGGCGCCGCCCGGTAGCCACCGCTTCGCCGGGCTGCTGGCCCGCGACGGCGACCGCGGCTACCTGTTCCTGCACGACGGCGTCACCGTCCGAAAGATCATCGTCGGGTACGCGGACTGGGCCCGCCGCCTCTTCGACGAGGGCTACGGCCCCTGCTGACGACGAAGCGCCCGGGGATTCCGGGCGCTTCGGCGATTGGCGGTGGCGGCGGGATTTGAACCCGCGGAGGGCGTAAACCCTCACACGCTTTCGAGGCGTGCTCCTTAGGCCACTCGGACACGCCACCGCCGACGAGGGTACAGGACCACCGGCACGGACGCCGAGCCGGTATCCCGTCGGCCGGCCTGGCAGGATCTTTGTCATGAGTACGCACATCGGCGCTGAGCCGGGAGAGATCGCCGAGCGGGTCCTGATGCCGGGCGACCCGCTGCGGGCCAAGTGGATCGCGGAGACCTACCTCGAGGAGGCCCGCTGCTACACGACGGTGCGCGGCATGCTGGGCTTCACCGGCCGGTGGAACGGCGTCGACGTCTCCGTCCAGGGCTCCGGCATGGGCATGCCGTCCGCCTCCATCTACGCCCACGAGCTGATCAACGACTACGGCGTGCGGACGCTGATCCGGGTGGGCTCCTGCGGCGCCCTGACCGAGGACCTGCAGTTGCGGGACGTGGTGGCCGCGATCGGCTCGTCCACCGACTCGAACATGAACCGGATGCGCTTCGACGGGCTGATCGACTACGCCCCGGTGGCCGACTTCGGGCTGCTGCGTACCTCGGTCGACGTGGCCGAGCGGCGCGGCATCAGCATGCGGGTCGGCCCGATCCTGGCCGCGGACGCCTTCTACACCGACCGGCCGGACCTCTACGACACGCTCGCCGACTACGGCGTGCTGGCGGTGGAGATGGAGTCGGCGGCGCTCTACACCATCGCGGCGCGGTTCAAGGCCCGCGCGCTGACCATCCTGACCGTCAGCGACCACATCAAGACCGGTGAGAAGACCACGTCGCAGGAGCGTGAGCAGACGTTCGGCCAGATGGTCGAGATCGCCCTCGACACCGCCATCGCCTGACCGTCCCGTTTCCGCCCGCCCCCGCCACCCGCCCGGTGCCGGGGGCGGCGGCTTGTTAAGCGGGGGCCCCGCCTCTACCGGATGCGTTAAGCGGGGCCCCCGCCTTACCTGAAAAAGGCGCGCAGCAACGCGGCGCTCTCCGGTGCGAGGACGCCGCCGTACACCTCGGGGCGGTGCGGGAGGCGGCGGTCGCGCAGCACGTCCCAGAGCGAGCCGACCGCGCCCGTCTTCGGCTCCCACGCCCCGAACACCACTGTCGGTACGCGGGCCAGCGCGATCGCTCCGGCGCACATGGTGCACGGCTCCAGCGTGACCACGAGCGTGCAGCCGTCCAGCCGCCATCGGCCCAGCCGCCGGGCGGCGCGACGCAGCGCCAGCACCTCGGCGTGCGCGGTGGGGTCGCCGGTCAGCTCCCGCTCGTTGCGGCCGATCGCCAGTTCGGCGCCGTCGGGTCCGTAGAGCACCGCCCCGACCGGCACGTCGTCGACGCCTTCGGCGGGCGGCCCGCTGTCCGGGCCGGTCACCGCGACCTGAAGGGCCCGGCGCATCCACAGCTCGTGCCGCTGCCGGCGGCCCACCGTGCCCGGGTCGGTCAGCCCTTCGTCGGCGCCGGGGCCGGGACGCGACGTCCCCGCGGTCGCCAGCGCCGGGTCGGTGGCGTCGGCCGGCTCGGTGGCGCCGGGCGTCACATGCTCGCCGGGCTCAGACCTCACGCAGCTCCTCGACCTCGTCCGCGCAGCCGAGCACCTGGCAGATCTCGGCGGTCACGTCGGCCGGCATGTTGCCGTCGTGCGCGCAGAGCGCGAGCAGCTTCTGCGCCGAGATGCCCAGGTCGGCGAGGAGGTCGGCGTCGCCCACCGGGTCGGCCTCCGGGTCCACGGCCGGCTGCTCCTCGGTCTCGTCGTCGCCGCCGGACGGGCGCGGCTCGTCGACCTCCTCCAGGCCGGTGACCGAGGTCTTCAGGTCGCCGACGAGCAACGCGCCCAGCCGGGACTCCTCCGCGTACGCCGAGTCGGAGCCGAACACGCGCAGGTCCTCGCCCTCGTCCAGGCGCAGGACCACCAGGTAGGTGTCGTCCGCCTCGACGAACAGCAGCGAGATGTCCGCGTCCGGCTCGACGTCGCGCAGGCGGTCGGCCGCCTCCTCGATGTCGGTGATTCCCCGCAGGCTCACCTCGCCGGCGCTCCAGCCGCCGTCGACGCGCGCCACGGCAGCAGCGAAGTACGACACGGTCCCCCCAAACTGGCTTCGGCGGCACGCCGACAACTCACGCGATGCACGTTAACCGGTCGGGTCGGCGGGCGACCGGTCAACGCCCCGTAACGGGCCGGCCGTTCCTGGAGAAAGCCGGTCAGCCGGTGACGCGGCGACGCGTGGCGATCAGTTGGCGAAGACGCGCGCTGTGCGCCCGCTGCGGCCGTTCGCGCTGCTGAACCGCTCGGGCACCGGCCAACTCGGCGAGGATCTGAAGGCGTCGGCGGCTCCGATCGGGGTCGAGCCGCGGCGGTGTGGTCCAGGCCATACGGCGAGCGTGAACCGTCACCGCCCGTACGTCAAGATGGTCTTCGCTACGCAGCGAAACCGGCACCGAAGGTCACCAGAGCGGCCAGTCGCCGGTCTGCGCCCACCGCACGGCGACGACCGCCGCGGCGATGCTCCAGCCGCCGGCGATGACGATCGCCACGCCGGTGGCGACCCCGCGGTCGCCGTGTCGGACCAGCACCGCGGCCACCGCCCAGGCCAGCCCGCCGGCCAGCAGCGTCCACCAGGCGTATCCGGCCACGTCGCGGCCGACCAGCCCGAACAGCAGCAGCCAGGCGAACGTGACCACCGCGCCGATCGCGACGCCCGCGCCGGTGACCGGGTACGGCTCGCGGTAGCTGGGCCGCGTCGACCCGCCGGACGGGAAGAGCCCCGACGGGGTACGCGGCGGCGGGTGGAACACCGCCGGGCCGGTTTGCTCGGATCCGCCGTGCCACCCGTTCGCCACCGCTGCTCCCTCCCCTGGACCACGCCCGCGACATCACGCACAGTGACACCCCGTCGTGGGTGGGTCTCGGCGTTCGTTCCTACGGTAGTGGTCTGCCAGGATGATCGGATGCGCTCGCCATCGATCGGACGCCGCGCGCGTCCGGCGTACCCGGTCCTGCTGCTCGTCGCGGCGCTCGCCGCCGGGTGCGACCGGCCCGAAGCGCCCGCCGACGCGTGGCAGGATCCCAGCCCGATGGTGACCGCGGCGCAGCCTGCGGCGCCGACGGCGAGCCCGGCCACGTCCGTCGCCCCGACCCCGACCCCGACGCCGACGCCGACCCGCGCGGCGACGCGGCGGGTCTTCCCGGTCCGGGCCGGCAACATCGACTACCACCCGACGCACGGTGGCTATCCGGGCACCGACATCTTCGCCGACTGCGGTGAGCCGGTGGTGGCGGTCACCGACGGCGTGGTCCTTGAGGTGAGCCGGGTGGACCGGTTCGACAAGCGCGGTCCGCTGGGGCCGAACAACGGCGGCCTCTCGGTGTCGCTGCTCGGCGACGACGGGGTGCGCTACTACGGCTCCCACCTGAGCGCGATCACCGCCAACGTGGACGCCGGGGTACGCGTCCGCGCCGGGCAGCAACTCGGCAAGGTGGGCCGCACGGGCAACGCGAACAACGTGTGCCACCTGCACTTCGGGCTGTCGCCGAAGTGCACCGGCCACGACGACTGGTGGATCCGTCGGGGCGTGGTCTGGCCGGCGCCCTACCTGAACTCCTGGCGCAAGGGCAGCAACCGCTCCCCGGTCGCCGAGGTCACCGCCTGGCAGCGCAAGCACGGCTGTCCGAAGTCGCCGGGTCGCTCCGGCTCGGGCGGGTGACCCGACGCGCGGTCCGCCGGCGCACGGCGGGCGGCCGGAGCGCGTAGGTTCCAGGGCATGAGTGCCCGGGATCCCATCGCCGACCTGCGCCGGATCGCGTTCCTGCTGGAGCGGGCGAACGAGGCCACCTATCGGGTACGGGCGTTCCGGTCGGCGGCGAACGCGCTCGGCGCGCTGCCGAGCGGCGAGGTGGCCGAGCGGGCCCGCACGGGGAAGCTGACCGAGCTGGCCGGCGTCGGTGACGTCACCGCCCGTTGTGTGGCCGAGTCGTTGGCCGGCGAGGAGCCGGTCTACCTGCGCCGGCTGCTGGCCACCGAGGGCACCGACCTGGACGAGGAGGCGGCGAAGCTGCGGGACGCGCTGCGCGGCGACTGCCACAGCCACTCGGACTGGTCCGACGGCGGCTCACCGATCGAGGAGATGGCGCTGGCCGCGGTCGAGCTGGGCCACGAATATCTGGTACTCACCGACCACTCGCCCCGGCTCAAGGTGGCCCGGGGGCTCACCGCGGACCGCTTGCGCCGGCAGCTCGACCACGTGGCGGCGGTCAACGAGGCGTTGCCGAAGGGCTTCCGCATCCTCACCGGCATCGAGGTCGACATCCTCGCCGACGGTTCGCTCGACCAGACCGACGAGCTGCTGGCCCGGCTGGACGTGGTGGTCGGCTCGGTGCACAGCGGCCTGAACGACGACCGGGCGAAGATGACCCGCCGGATGCTCACCGCGGTCGCCAACCCGCACCTGGACATCCTGGGGCACTGCACCGGCCGGATGGTGTCGTCCCGGCCGGCCGGCGTGACCGGCCCGGGTGACAAGGGACACCGGGCGCGTACCCGCAAGGAGAGCGACTTCGATCCGGATGCCGTCTTCGCCGCGTGCGCGGAGCACGACGTGGCCGTCGAGATCAACTCGCGGCCGGAGCGGCAGGACCCGCCGAAGCGGCTGATCCGCCGCGCCCTGGAGGCCGGCTGCCGGTTCGCCATCGACACCGACGCGCACGCCCCCGGGCAGCTCGACTGGCAGCGCTTCGGCTGCGAGCGCGCGGCGCGCTGCGGCGTACCGGCGGACCGGGTGGTCAACACCTGGACCGCCGACCGCCTGGTGAGGTGGACGACGAGCCGGGGCTGAGCGGTCAGCCCCGGACGGCCGCCTGGATCACCGGATCGCCGGCAGGCGCCGGCTCGGACTCCGGGACGGCGGCCGGCACCGGCTGCGCGCCGGGGCGACGCCGGCCGAACAGGCCCTGCGCGACCGCCACGCCGACAAGCACGACGAACGCCCCCACCGGCTGGTGCCAGTTCGTCCGTTCGCCGAGGACCACGGCGCCGACGAGCACCGCGAAGACCGGGATCAGGTACGTCACGGTGGACGCCGTGCTGGCGCCGGCCAGCCGGATGTTCCGCATGTTGATCACGAAGGCCAGCCCGGTGCCGAGCGCGCCCAGCGCGAGCACGCTTCCCACCACCCGCCACGACAGGCCGGTCGGCACCGGCGGGGCACCGGCCACGAACGGTGCGACAAGCGCGAGCTGCGCGCTCGCCACGAGCAGTTGGGCGGCCGACAGCGACAGGCCGGAGTGCGTGCTGCCGGCGATGAACCTCTTCTGGTAGGGGATCGCCAGGCCGTAGCAGGCCGCCGCGCCGAAGCACATGAGCTGGCCGGTGAAGTGGGCGCCGCCGACGCCCTCCCAGACGCCGAGCACCACGAGCACGCCGACGAAGCCCAGCGCCAGCCCGACCGCCCGCCGCGCGGTCAGCCGTTCGGTGCGGAACACGAGCACCGCCATCGGCAGCACGATAAGCGGCGTGGTGGCGTTCCAGATGCCGGCGAGCATGGACTCGACCCGCTGCTCGCCGAAGCCGAACAGGGTGAACGGCAGCGCGACGCCGAACGCGGCCACCACCAGCAGGTGGGCCCAGATCCGGGGCTCGCGGGGCAGCCGGTCGCGCAGCACGGCCAGCACCACCAGCAGCGTGGCCGCGCCGGTGGCCACCCGGTAGAGGGTGAGGTGCACGGGATGCAGCTCGCTCACCCCGACCTTGATGAAGAGGAAGCTGGAACCCCAGATCGCGGCAAGTGCGACGAACCCGGGCAGCCAACTGCGCAGTGGCGCCCGGTCAGGAGCGGTCTCGACGGTCACCCCTGACACTCTGCCCCTCGGGTACGACGAAGTCGCGCGAAAATCGGACGTGGTGTCGACCGCCACAGCAACCGACCTACAGTGGGAGCGTTGACCGGTCGAGGAGGTGACACGTCGATGGCCATGCCCATGCGTTTCGATCCGCTCGTCGATTTCGACGGCATGTGGACCACCGGGCTCGCCGACCGTTACCTCCCGTTGCGCGAGTTGCCGAGCACGCGCTACGAGTGCATCGACGGAAGGCTGGTCATGACCCCCGCCGAGACCGCCACCAACAGCTATGCCGAGGGTGAGTTGATGCACCTGCTCAAGCCGGCAGCGAAGGAGGCCGGCTACTACGTCTTCGGCCAGGTGAACCTGACCTTCACCCCCGACCGGTGGATCCAGCCCGACCTGACCATCCTGCACACGTTGCCCGGGACCGACCAGGAGGACCGCTGGATCCCGGCCCGGCTGTGCACCATGGCGGTGGAGTTCGTGTCGCCGGGCAGTCGACGCCAGGACTTCGTGGACAAGCCGCGTCGCTGCGCCGAGGCCGGGGTGCCGTACTTCATGCGGGTGCAGATCGCCCGCCAGATCCGGCACGTCGGCGTCGAATTCCTGACGCTCGACGACGGCGGCTACGTCGGCACGGCCCAGGCCGTCAGTGGCCAACGACTCAAGCTGGACCTGCCGTTCCCGATCGACTTCGATCCGGCGGACCTGCTGCCCTGACACGGCGAACACGCTCGACACCGGGGCGGTCCGGTCACGTAGGGTCGCCCCGTGGGACGAATCGATGACCTCGCCAACCGATACGTGGCCCAGTGGGCTCCGCTGAGCCCGACCGGCGCCACCTACGTCGGCATCGCCGGCTACGACGACCAGCTCGACGACCTCTCCCCCGACGGGTACGCGGCCCGCGCCGAACTGACCCGGCGCACGCTCGGCGAACTCGACGTCATCGAGCCGGAGACCGAGGCGGAGCGGATCGCCCAGGAGGCGATGCAGGAACGCCTCGGGCTGGAACTCGCCCGGTACGACGCCGGCGAGCTCACCAGCGAGGTCAACGTGATCTCCAGCGGGCTGCACGAGCTCCGGATGGTCTTCGACCTGATGCCGACCGACGGCGAGGAGGCGAAGGCCAACGTGGCCGCCCGGCTCAACCGCTTCGCGTCGGCGCTCGACGGCTACAAGCGCACGCTCCGCGAGGCCGCGGCGGTCGGCCGGGTCAGCTCACAGGTGCAGTTGGTCGAGGTCGCCAAGCAGTGCGACGCCTGGGTCGACCCGGACGGCGACAACTTCTTCCACGGCCTGGTCGAACGCCTCGACTCCGACGGCCCGCTCGGCGCCGAGCTGCGCAAGGGCGCCGCCGCCGCGACCGCGGCCACCGCCGAGTTCGGGCACTTCCTCCGCACCGAGCTGGCCCCGGAGGGGCGGCAGAAGCAGGCCGCCGGCCGGGAGCGCTACGAACTGGCCTCGCAGTACTTCCTCGGCGCGAAGGTCGACCTGGACGAGACGTACGCCTGGGGTTTCGCGGAGTTGGCCCGTCTGGAGGCCGACATGCGGACGGTGGCCGGGCGGATCGTCGGCCCCGGCGCCACGATCGACGACGCGGTCCGCGCGCTCGACGCCGACCC